>DAOUSJ010000019.1 GCA_030627285.1 Methylococcaceae bacterium
AGATTAACTAAGGCTTCTTGTTTAGTTGTTGGTGTAGAAACAAAATAATTACCTTCAGCATCAATCAGCAAGGTAATAGTTAAATTTTTGCGGATAGCTATGTCATTACTAGCTTCAGGTAAATTAATATCCAAACCAGTTTCTTGGGTAAAAGTAGTTGTCACCATAAAAAAAATCAGCAGCAAAAATACTACATCAATCATGGGGGTTAGCGTTATTTCTAATGCAGGGCGTTTTTTACGATGAAAATTCATCTTCGTTCTCACGGTCGCCATGAATAATATCGACTAATTTTAAGGATTCCTCTTCCATTTTTAATACGTATTCATCAATTAGGCGTTCAAAATAACGGTGAAAAATTAAGCTTGGAATTGCTACACTTAGACCAGCAGCCGTGGTCATTAAAGCTTCAGAAATACCACCAGCTAAAATTGCAGGATTGCTCATGCCACCTTGCGCCATAATCGCAGAAAAAACTTTTATCATGCCTACAACTGTGCCTAATAAACCTAATAATGGCGTAACAGAGGCTATAGTGCCTAGAGTATTTAAAAATCTTTCTAATTCATGTACCACTTGTCTACCAGCTTCCTCAATGCTGGTTTTCATAATTTCACGCCCATGATTACGATTATACAAACCAGCAGCTAAAATTACTCCTAAAGGCGAGTCACTTTTTAAGTTATGTAAAGTGCTGTCAGTTAAACTGTTATCCTGCGATAATTTCCATATATGAGGCACCAAATGTGGTGGAATAATTTGATTTCTGCGTAGCGACCAAAAGCGTTCACAGATAATACCCATGGCAACAATTGAGCATAAGATTAGCGGTAGCATTAACCAGCCGCCGTTTTTAATTAATTCAAACATAAAAATACTGGTTAAATGCTATTGGAAAAATTGCAGCTAAACATATGTGATTCAATTGGATATTTAAGTAATGCCATGTTTTTTAAAGAGATAATCTGGCTTGACGCATTATATGTTTTAAATCCTGCACAGTTTGAGCTAACCCTGAAAATACCGCTTGTGCAATAATTGAATGTCCAATGTTTAGTTCAACAATTTCTGGAATATAGCAAATATCTTTAACATTATATATATGTAATCCATGACCAGCATTGACTTGTAAACCAATACTATTGGCGTAGGTTGCAGCTTGTTGAATGCGCTTTAATTCTTGTTGTTGTTGCAATGCGGTGGTTGCATCTGCATATGTACCTGTATGCAATTCAATTACTGGTGCTCCAGTTACTTTAGCAGCATCAATTTGTCTTATATCAGGATCTATAAATAATGAAACTTCAATATTAGCATCTTTCAATTTAGCACAGGCAGTTTTCATTCTTGTAGCTTGTGAAACAACATCTAAACCACCTTCTGTAGTTAATTCCGCTCGTTTTTCAGGTACTAAACAACAGGCATAAGGTTTAACTTTTGTAGCAATTTCAAGCATTTCATCTGTAACCGCCATTTCTAAGTTTAAGCGACTATGGATCATTTCTTTTAATAAAAAAACATCCCTATCTTGAATGTGTCGACGATCTTCGCGCAAATGAGCTGTGATACCATTTGCACCAGCTTTTTCAGCTACTAAAGCGGCTTGAATAGGATCTGGATAATTGGTGCCGCGTGCTTGGCGTAGGGTAGCAACATGATCAATATTAACCCCTAATAAAATAACTTTTTTTTGCATTTTAAAAAAACCTTGGAAAATTCGACTTTAATTACATTATTAGCTTTCAAAACCTAAACTTTTTAAAGCTCGTTCACTATCTGACCAGCCTTGTTTAACTTTCACCCATAATTGTAAATATACTTTTTTTTCAATGAGTCTTTCTATATCAGTACGTGCGTCTATGCCAACTTTTTTTAGCATTTCACCTTGTTTACCAATAACAATATTTTTTTGAGAATCACGTTCTACTAAAATTGTTGCATAAATTTTACTGATATTAGGTAAATCTTCATAGCGTTCTATTTCAACTGTTAAAGCATAAGGTAATTCATCGCCTAAACGACGAGTTAATTTTTCTCGAACAATTTCTGCGGCTAAAAAACGTGTTGGTCTATCAGTTATTTGATCTGCTGGATAAATTAATTCTTGGGCAGGTAATTTGGAAAAAATTAATTGTTCCAATTGTTCCAAGTTAATGTTTTTGAGTGCAGAGACAGGGATTATGTCATTAAAAGGATATTTTTTTCGAGCTTCATCAAAAAAAGCTAAGATTTCGGTTTTATCTTTGACTTTATCAATTTTATTGACAGCTAAAATTACTGGAAGATTTGCACGCGCGAGTTTTTTAAAAATTACCGCATCATAATCTTGCCAAGCTAAACCATCTATTAACCACACTACAACATCAACACCTAATAAAGTAGTATCAGCAGTACGATTTAAATATCTATTCAATGCCCGTTTTTCATTTTGATGCATTCCGGGGGTGTCCATGTAAACGGCTTGCCCTTGTTCGGTAGTATTAATACCTAAAATACGATGCCTAGTAGTTTGTGGTTTGCGCGAAGTAATACTGATTTTTTGCCCTAACAAATGATTCATTAAGGTGGATTTACCTACATTAGGTCTACCAATTAAAGCTACATAACCACAATTCATTTGCTCTCTCTTTGTAATAAAAGTAACATTTTTTCAGCAGCTGATTGTTCGGCTTTTTTTCTAGAACTACCTTCACCAGTGCATTTTTTATCGTTTAATATCATACAATCAATCTTAAATTTTTTTGCATGGGCTAAACCTGACATATTGACAAGTTCATATTTAGGCAATTCTACGCCGTTAGATTGCATTAATTCTTGTAACCGAGTTTTTGGATCTTTTTGTTCGCTATTAAGATTTAAAGTGGCTAGTTTATTCGCGAAAAGTTGTAAAATCCAGCTTTCACAAGCATGAATTCCTTGGTCATTGTATAACGCACCAATAATGGCTTCTACAGCATCAGATAAAATTGAATCTCGTCGATAACCACCACTTTTCAATTCTCCAGAACCTAAAATTAAATAATCACCAAAATTATGTTCTCTGGCTAAGCTAGCTAAAGATTCTTGATTAACTAAGCTAGCGCGTAAACGACTTAAAACGCCTTCACTTGCATTTGGAAAGCTAGCATAGAGTTGTTGTGCAATTACGAAACCTAAAATAGCATCACCTAGGAATTCTAAACGTTCGTTATTGTTAGAACTCATGCTGCGATGTGTCATTGCCAAGCTAAAATTTTCTGGGTGTTTAAAAATCAAGCCTAATTTTTTAGCTAATTGTTGTGGATCTTTTATCACTGAGATCCTGCTTCTACTTCATCATCAAATTTTATTAGCGCATATAAATTACTGGTTAACAATACTTCAACTTCATATTGAATTTGGACGTGAATGTAATTTCCAAATTTAGTAATTTCAATTGCACCTTTAGGCACAGATTCTACACCGTTAGTTAAAAACCGTTTTTTCAAACTGCTTTTTATCTCAGATTTACTTTTGGTTTCCACATCAGTTAAATTGCCTACAGATTCCAATGCACTTTTGACTTTACCATGTTCCATGTATACAGGTAATATTTTCAATGCTAACATCACTATTACACCTAGACCAATTAACATGAATACAATTCCCATTGCAGTCATACCTTGTTGTTTTTTAAGTGAATACACTTGCGTCTCCCAAAAATGAATTATTTAATTATTGTACCAATGCGATCAAAGCCAACACCGTTATTTTGTAAGTCCCAACTCATCCAGATAAAGAAAGCTTTGCCGACTAAATTTTCATCTGGGACAGTTCCCCAATAACGACTATCATTGCTGTTATCACGGTTATCTCCCATAACAAAATAATGTCCTGTAGGCACTACATACGAAGTTTCAATAGTTCGTTTATTTGGGCTAGTTAAAATTTCATGTTTGACGGTGATTAAATCTTCCATTATGTGCTTTGCACCAGTCATAGTATCGCCTTGTCCTACACCTTTATAAGTTCCTATAGAGGCTTGAGAGATAGCTTGATTATTGATATAAACTTGCTTATTTTTATATTCAACTTTGTCCCCTGGTAAGCCGATAACCCGTTTAATATAGTCTACTTCTGGTTGTTTAGGATACCTAAATACCACAATATCGCCACGTTCAGGGCTACTAATTGGAATTATTTTTTGGTTAATAACTGGTATTCTTATTCCGTAAGTAAATTTATTTACTAAAATAAAATCACCAATTAACAAGGTTGGCATCATAGAGCCGGATGGAATTCTAAATGGTTCTACCAAAAATGAGCGTAAGATTAAAACAACTACTACAACTGGGAAAAAAGAACGTGCGTATTCAGCCCAAAAAGGTTCATCATCTTCATTAAATGTTGCACCTACAGATTTTAAATATAGTAAGTAAGCACCCCAAGTAACACCAGTAACTAAGCAGGCAATGAATAAAAAAAATGAAAAATCAAAGTCCATATTTATTATGTTAATTATTGAAAGAAAATTAGAATAACTAGTCTTTATTGACTTGTAACACAGCTAAAAATGCTTCTTGTGGAATTTCAATACTGCCTACTTGTTTCATGCGTTTTTTGCCAGCTTTTTGTTTTTCTAATAATTTTTTCTTGCGACTAATATCGCCACCATAGCATTTAGCGGTAACATTTTTCCGCATGGCTTTAACTGTTGAACGCGCAATAATTTTTGAACTAATAGCAGCTTGAATAGCTACTTCATACATTTGCCTAGGAATTAATTCTTTCATTTTTTCAACTAATTCACGTCCCCGATTTTGAGATAAATCTTTATGTACGATTAAAGATAAGGCATCAACTTTTTCACTGTTAATTAAAATATCTAATTTAATTAAGTTAGCTTCTTGGAAGCGTAAAAATTCATAATCAAACGAAGCATAGCCACGGCTAACTGATTTTAACCGATCAAAAAAATCTAAGACCACTTCACTTAATGGGAGTTCGTAACTTAATGATACTTGTGAACCAGTATATTGCATGTTTTTTTGAACTCCACGTTTTTCAATACACAAATTAATTACACCACCCAAATATTCTTGTGGAACTAAAATGTTTGCTAAAATTATTGGTTCGCGAATTTCATTAATAGTTCCAAGATCAGGTAATTTTGCTGGATTATCAATCATTAATATGTCACCGTTATGAATTTCAACTTCATAAATAACTGTTGGTGCAGTAGTAATTAAATTAATATCGTATTCACGTTCTAGACGTTCTTGCACAATTTCCATATGCAACATACCTAAAAAACCGCAGCGAAAGCCAAATCCTAAAGCTTCTGAAGTTTCAGGTTCAAATTGCAAGGCAGCATCATTAAGGTGCAATTTATCCAATGCTTCACGCATATTGGTGTAATCATCTGAACTTACTGGGTACAAGCCAGCAAATACTCGTGGTTGCACTTTTTCAAAACCATCTAAAGATATTTCGGAAGCATTGTCAGTTAAAGTAATTGTGTCTCCAACTGGCGCGCCAAAAATGTCTTTAATTCCAGCAACAATAAAGCCTACTTCGCCAGTATTTAATACATCTTTTTCTAATCGTTTGGGGGTGAATACACCAATTTTTTCAGCAAAAAATGTTTTGCCAGTAGACATAATGGTGATTTTTTGTTTACGACGCAAAGTTCCATTAACAATTCTAACTAATGACACCACGCCTAAATAATTATCAAACCATGAATCAATAATCAAGGCTTGCAATGGCGCATTATTGTCACCTGAAGGCGCAGGAATTTCTAGAATTAATTGTTCTAAAACTGCTTGAACTCCTAAGCCTGATTTAGCACTGATTTTTAAAGCATTATCAGCAGGAATGCCAATTACATCTTCAATTTCAGCCATGACTCGTTCAGGTTCAGCTGAAGGCAAATCAATTTTATTTAATACTGGAACAACTTCTAAACCTTGTTCAATTGCAGTATAACAATTAGCTACACTTTGGGCTTCAACTCCTTGAGCTGCATCTACAATTAATAATGCGCCTTCGCAAGCTGCTAAGGAACGCGAAACCTCATAGGAAAAATCTACATGCCCAGGGGTATCAATGAAATTTAATTGATAATCTTCACCATCTGCGGCAGTGTAAATTAAGGTCACACTTTGAGCTTTAATGGTAATTCCACGTTCACGTTCTAAATCCATAGAATCTAAAACTTGTGCCTCCATTTCGCGATCACTTAGTCCATCACATAACTGAATAAAACGATCAGCTAAAGTTGATTTTCCATGATCTATATGGGCGATTATGGAGAAATTTCGTATATGTTTTAAATCCACTTATTTGATTTCAATGCTAAATTGGTGAAATAAAATTAATTACTATTTTAAATCTTACATAGTAATCATTCTAAAAAATTGCCATTGTAACAGAAAATTGATTAGAGCTTGAAACCTGTTTAATTAAAGCGGATAGATAATTATTGAATTGCTTTTTCAATAGTGGCATTACTAGCTGGATGTCCTGAAGTAAGTCCTAATAAAAAATATCGTGCTGGTTGATAGTGAGATTTTACATCACCTGCTTGATAGAATTTATCTGCTAATAATTCTTCACGTACAAAAAATGCATTAGATCCAGTTAAATTACAAGCCACTAATTTATAACCTTTTGCATTCATTTTAGTATTTAAAAATGCAATTGAAGCACCAAAATCATCAGACCCATCCCAACGATGATTAGCATTATATTGTTGGCAATATTCTATTGGAGGGGGGAATTTAGCATTGTATTCGATAATAATTACTCTAGGTTTTATACAGGTAATAGCATTTAAAACATGGTAATCATTTCCATCTATATCAACTGATAATAAATCTATTTCAGATTCAGAAATATTTTCTGAAATTAATTCATTGATATTTTCTTGAGTAATAAAATCATGAACTACCGCTAATTTACCACTTTTAATTGTATTAACTAGTTGTTGTATAAATTGTACATTTTTTGCATTGCCATCTATCCATAAACCACTCCAATCACAGAATAACAATGCTCTAGTATTACATTCCAAACCATTTTCAACCCCAAATTCTACAAAAATTTTATTAGTAGTACCAATACGTGCAAAAATTTCTAAAGTAATTCCATCCTCTTCATTTTGAGAATAAATTTTTTGTCCAAAAGGAATTAAACTTTTAGATGATTTTTTAGCAGCCGCAAATTTTAAACTTTCATAATATTGTAATCTTGATATTGCTAGTTGCTGATCTGCTTTAATAGCTAAATAATTAGTTAATTGTTCTAGTTTATTATCCATAAATTACTCTAGTCAATGTTTTTAGTAAAAAACTAATTCTACAGGCTGCAATATTATTAGCAAATTTTTTAATGATGAAAAAGATGTCAAAATGTACATGGAAAAAATTTATCCGCAGGAATATAAGTTAATAGCAATTCACCACAGTATTGTTGCATGTCAGATTCTATAGTTTGTGGATAGGTAATCATGCCTTGTTGTTTAATTAAATTTGTAGAGAATAATGGTTCTTGTGGATATAACTTGTGGATTTTTTTGAAATATTTTTCTGGTAATCTAAACGAACCTAAGCTTACAGAATGTAATAATTCTAGGTTTAAATTTTGAAATACTTGCATGAATAATTGTTGATATTGAACTTTATAATTAGGGTGATAAATTAACGGATCAAAACGTAAGCCAATTAGCCAGCCTTGTTGTTGTAGTTTTAAGATTGCTTCGATGCGTTTGGATAGATTGGGCGCGCCATGTTCTAATTCTTGGACAATATTATCTGGTGATAAGCTGAAAGCAATGATAGCGCGTTTTAATACTGGTTGTTTTAATAGTGAACGAATTTGAGTGCTTTTAGTGCGTAATTCCAACCACGCATTTGGTAATGTGGCAAAAAATGGTAGAAAATTATCCACAAATTTAGTTACTGGTTCAAAGGCTAAACTATCACTATCATAACCAGAAAAAAAATGGATTGCTTCGGTTGGGTTTTGATTACATAAATCATTTATTGCTTGTTGATAATCGGCATAATTTATAAACACTACGTAATTGGCGGATTGATACATGCCTTGTAAAAAACAATAACGGCAATCATAAGGACAATTAAGCATGTGAGAAAAATAATAATTTTTTCGTGCGCCAATGCCATAAGTTTCTGGAGTGGGTAATACAAAATTTTTATGTTTTGCGGCTAAAATTAATGCAGGTTGAGATTTTTGTAAGCGAAAATTTTGCGATTTCGGATTAAAAACTTCAGTGTAACGTTCACAAATAATTGTTTGTGCTTGTGGAAACCGCGCACAAATTTCAATTACTCTAGGATGCTCTAAGATTGAGGCCTCTATATAAATAACCGTAATTTTCATGTTTTAATTTAATAACTCTTGAGCTAAGCGTTGTCTAAAATTTATGTCTATGGGTTGGTTGATTAGCATTGCAAATGGCACCCATTTAGAATTTTTATATAAATAACCTGCATAACTGCTAACTCCAGTTAAAGTGCCAGTTTTAGCTAAAATGCGTGAATTTTGGGATTTTAATAAGTTTTTATATGGTGCGAAATGTTCCAAAATAGTTACTAATTGTTGCGCACTTAATTTATTTTTTCGAGATAAGCCAGCACCTTCATAAAATTTTTGCTCCCAAGAAAATAAACGTTTTACTTTCGCACTATAACTTTGTTGAGCTTTTTCAATACTCACTGGTGCGCCGTAATGTTTAGCTCCAAGCAGTAAAAATAGCTGGTTGGCAATAAAATTATTTGAGTAATGTAACATTGATTTAATTACTTCTTGTAATTGATGACTGTTATAGTGTCGATAAAAAGGTGGTTTGTGTAATCTAGCTCTGCCTTCTAATAAATGTCCTGAAACTTGAATGCCTTGTTCTTGTAATTTGGTTGCAAATACTTCACCAAAATAACGCGCTGCATCTGCTTGGTTATGAATGTTTACCCTATGTTTGCCGCGAGGTAATTTTTTTGCGGCATCATACATAAATTTAGTTAATGGAGTTTGGGCTTCAGCACTAAAAGTACCACGTTGGTTTTTAATTACGCTAATGGTATTGAAATTAAGACTTAAAGCACTTGCTGGGGCATCATAAGGATTATTGGATTTAGAACGTCCGTCGATTCGTAAATTTGCGCTAAAATAACTATCATCAACGCCCAAACCAGTTATTTTAGTTAAACCTTTGCGTTTGAGTTCTGTAATAATTTTGTCCAATTCTTCCGAAGTAAGATATGGATCTCCGTAGCCTTTAATCCACAAAATTTGTTCATCGTCTAAATAAAATTCAGTGGTAAATCTATGTTCAGGTTTCCATGCATTGAGTGCTAACAAGGCGGTAAGAATTTTCATAGTTGATGCAGGAATATAAGCTGTATTTGGGCGTAAGCTATATTTTTTATTGTCTGCAACTAATAAACTAGCGCGTGACATTCTTGTTAGCTGTGATAAAGAATTTTTTTTTGCATATGCAGGCAGATGTATCAGACTTAAACACAGTAGTAGAGCTAAAGAAATATAGCGAAGAGCAGATTGATTTGTGTGCATTTGAATTATGATGTCTGTGATTTGAACGAATTTAGAAAAACTAGAATTCCAAATTGTGAATATATAGCTTAATTAGTTCTAGTGAGTTAGGAAATATTTTACCCAGAATCCAGCTTTAAAAGTTGACTTTTATCACAAAATCATTCAATTTAGTCACCTTGGATTGTTTTCGGGAAAAATAAATAAGTTCCGTAAGATTCAAAATATAAAGCTTTAGCACTAATATTAGTCTTAAAAAAATAAATCGTAATCTGCCTAATTAACAGAATACTAGGAGAAAAATAATGAAGAAACCTTTGAAAAGCTTACTTATTGCTTCCACTGTTGCAACTATACTTGCATTACCAGGTGTTTCAACTGCTAATAGCAGTGTTGAAAAAGCAATTTCAAATCCTGCTAACTGGGCAACTTGGGGTGGTGATTATGCAGGTACACGTTATAGTAAATTAGATGAAATTAATACTAATAACGTTAAAACTTTACAGCCTGCGTGGTCATTTTCAACGGGGGTGTTACGTGGTCACGAAGGTGGGCCATTAGTAATTGATGATATTATTTATATTCACACGCCGTTCCCTAATACTGTTTATGCATTAGATCAAAAAACTCAATCAGTTATTTGGGAATTCACTCCGTCTCAAGATGCGGATGTAACTATTCCTGTAATGTGTTGTGATACGGTTAACCGTGGCTTAGCATATGGCGATGGCAAAATATTTTTACAACAATCTGATACAGTTTTAACTGCATTAGATGCTAAAACTGGTAAACGTATTTGGAGTGTGCAAAACGGTGATCCTAAATTAGGTATGACTAATACCCAAGCACCGATTGTAGTTAAAGACAAAGTTATTACTGGTATTTCAGGTGGTGAATTTGGTGTGCGTGGTTTCTTAGCTGCTTATAATATCAAAACTGGCGAGTTGGATTGGAAAGGTTATAGTATGGGGCCTGATGGCGATACTTTAATTGATCCTAAAAAAACTACAGCTTGGAAAGACGGTAAAGTTCAACCTGTTGGCGAAAACTCAAGCTTAAGCACTTGGGAAGGCGACCAATGGAAAATTGGTGGTGGCACGACTTGGGGCTGGTATTCTTACGATCCTAAATTGAACTTGATTTATTATGGATCAGGTAACCCATCAACGTGGAATCCGGTTCAACGTCCAGGCGACAACAAATGGTCTATGTCCTTATGGGCGCGTGATGCTGACACTGGTGAAGTTAAATGGGTTTATCAAATGACTCCACATGATGAGTGGGATTTTGATGGTATTAACGAAACGGTTTTAGTTGATCAAGAAGTAAAAGGTAAAATGCATAAAACTTTAGTGCATTTTGACCGTAATGGTTTTGGCTATACTTTAGATCGTGAAACTGGTGAGTTATTAGTTGCTGAAAAATTTGATAAATCAGTCAATTGGGCAACTCATGTTGATATGAAATCAGGTCGTCCACAAGTTGTTTCTGAATATAGTACGGAACAAAATGGCGAAGACGAAAATACAGTTGGCGTATGTCCTGCTGCATTAGGTTCTAAAAATCAACAACCTGTATCTTATTCACCACAAACAGGTTTATTCTATATCTCAGGTAATCACTTGTGTATGGATTATGAACCATTTGAAGTTTCATATACTGCTGGTCAGCCGTATGTTGGTGCAACTTTAACTATGATGCCAGCTGGTGCTGACGTTATGACTGGTAAAAAAGACGGCACAACTAACTTAGGTCAGTTTACTGCTTTTGATGCTAAAACCGGCGAAATCAAATGGTCTAACAAAGAACAATTCTCAGTTTGGTCTGGTTCTCTTGCAACTGCTGGTGGCGTAGTTTTCTACGGAACTTTAGAAGGTTATTTAAAAGCTGTTGATGCTAAAACGGGTAAAGAATTATATAAATTTAAAACTCCTTCTGGCATTATCGGTAACGTAAACACTTGGAAATACGCTGGCAAGCAATATGTTGGAGTCTTATCAGGTATTGGTGGCTGGGCAGGCATTGGTATCGCTGCAGGTATTGATGATGGTACTGACGCTTCTAACACTGAAGGTTTAGGTGCAGTAGGTGCTTACAGAAGTTTAAGTTCTTACACTAAATTAGGTGGTACTTTTACAGTATTTGCATTACCAGGAAAATAACAATATTTAGCATTTAATTGCATTTATTGACAACCCTAGTCAAGTAATTGGCTGGGGTTTTTTAGTCATTAATATTTAGAAAAATACTCCCATGGCTTAAAAATACTGATTATATAAGTTTGATGCTATTTGCAATTGAAAGATTAATTAGTACTTAATCACGTAAACTCTAAATACATGCTAAAATTAGCTTATATTTACATCTTAAAACCACGTTAGGAAAAATAGTCATGTTAGAGCAATATCGCGAGCATATTAAAGAGCGTGCTGCTGAAGGAATTGTGCCTTTGGCATTAAATGCAAAACAAGTTGTGGCACTAGTTGAATTAATTAAACAACCTCCAGCAGGTGAAGAAGAATTTCTTTTAGACTTATTGAGTCAAAGGATTCCAGCTGGTGTAGATGAAGCAGCTTATGTTAAAGCAGAGTTTTTAACTGCTATTGCTAATGAAACTACTAGTTCACCAATCTTAGATGCAGAGCAAGCTACGGTTTTATTAGGGACTATGTTGGGTGGATATAATGTAGCACCATTAATTGCATTATTAGATCATCCTAAATTAGCTCCTTTAGCAGTGACATCGTTAGCGCATACTTTGCTGGTGTTTGATGCTTTTCATGATGTAGAAGAAAAATCCAAGGCGGGTAATAAGTTTGCCCAACAAGTAATGCAAGCTTGGGCAGATGCAGATTGGTTTACCAGTAGGCCAGATATTCCAGAAAAACTTACGGTTACAGTATTTAAAGTTACTGGTGAAACCAATACTGATGATTTATCTCCAGCTCCAGATGCATGGTCACGTCCTGATATACCTTTGCACGCTAAAGCTATGTTAAAAATTCCACGTACTGGAATTACTGATACTGCTAGCCAAATTGCTAAACTTAAACAACAAGGTTTTCCAGTAGCATATGTAGGTGATGTGGTAGGTACTGGTTCATCTAGAAAATCAGCAACCAATTCAGTCCTATGGTTTACCGGTGATGATATTCCACATGTGCCTAATAAACGTGCTGGCGGAATCTGTATTGGTGGTAAAATTGCGCCGATTTTTTTCAACACTATGGAAGATTCTGGAGCATTACCATTTGAATGTGACGTTGAAAATATGGCGATGGGAGATATTATTGATATTTTTCCTTATAAAGGTGTAGTAAAACGCCATGCTAGTGATGAAATTATTACTGAATTTAGTTTAAAAACTCCAGTAATTTTAGATGAAGTGCGTGCTGGCGGTAGAATTCCGTTAATTATTGGGCGTGGTTTAACTGAAAAAGCTCGGGTTTGTTTAAATCTTGCACCTTCTAAATTGTTTCGTAGCACAGTGGATGTAGCTGGAAATTCTAAAGGCTTTACTTTAGCCCAAAAAGTAGTTGGCAAAGCTTGTGGAGTAGAAGGAGTTCGTCCAAATACTTACTGTGAACCAAAAATAACTACTGTAGGTTCACAAGATACTACTGGGCCAATGACCAGAGATGAATTAAAAGATCTAGCTTGTTTAGGTTTTTCAGCTGATTTAGTCATGCAATCTTTTTGTCATACTGCCGCGTATCCAAAACCAATTGATTTAGAAATGCAACAAACCTTACCAGATTTTATTATGAATCGTGGTGGAGTAGCTTTAAAACCTGGTGATGGAATTATTCATTCGTGGTTAAATCGAATGTTATTGCCAGATGCTGTTGGTACTGGAGCTGATTCGCATACTAGATTTCCTTTAGGATTATCATTTCCAGCAGGATCTGGTTTGGTGGCATTTGCAGCTGCTACTGGAGTGATGCCATTAGATATGCCAGAATCAGTATTAGTAAAATTTACCGGTAATATGCAAGCTGGAATTACTCTGCGTGATTTGGTAAATGCAATCCCTTATGTAGCAATTCAAAAAGGTTTATTAACGGTAGAGAAAAAAGGTAAGAAAAATATTTTTTCAGGCAGAATTTTAGAAATATCAGGCTTGCCAGATTTAAAAGTTGAACAAGCATTTGAATTATCTGATGCTTCTGCTGAACGTTCTGCTGCTGGCTGTGTAATTCAACTTGATGAAGAGCCTATAAAAGAATACATTACTTCAAATATTACCTTATTGAAATGGATGTTAACTGAAGGTTATGGCGATGTTAGAACTATTCAGCGGCGCATTGACAATATGGAAAAATGGTTGGTCATGCCAACATTATTAACTCCAGATGCAAATGCAGATTATTTTGAAATTATTGAAATTGATTTAGACCAGATTACTGAGCCTTTATTAGCTTGTCCAAATGATCCTGATGATGTAAAAACTTTATCTGATGTTGCTGGCACTAAAATTGATGAAGTATTTTTAGGTTCATGCATGACTAATATCGGTCATTTTAGAGCAGCTGGAAATTTATTAGAGCAACATAAAGCTGAATTGCCGACTCAATTATGGGTTTCACCGCCGACTAAAATGGATCAAAAACAATTAACTACTGAAGGTTACACTGATATTTTTGAATCTGCAAATGCGCGTATGGAGATGCCAGGATGCTCTTTATGTATGGGTAATCAAGCTAGAGTTGCAGATAATGCCACGGTAGTATCTACTTCTACTAGAAATTTTCCAAATCGTTTAGGCAATAATGCCAATGTATTTCTAGCTTCCGCAGAACTTGCGGCTGTTTGTTCTATTATGGGTAAAATCCCTACAATGACAGAATATATGCAATATACTACTCAAAACCAGAAAAATTCAGCGGAAACTTATCGCTATCTTAATTTTAACGAAATGGCGCAATATCAAGGACAGGATACAGCCTAATTATGCGGTATTTTTTATAAACCATCTGTGAGGAGATTTATGACTATCACGGCGTTACCTATCCAGAATTATGCTTTATTAACTGATGAAGAATGTGATTTGCGGATTAATCAAGCTAAACACAGTTTAGGATCAAACTGCATAATTTTAGGACATCATTATCAACGTGATTCAGTCTTTAAACATGCCGATATTTCGGGAGATTCATTAAAGTTATCTCGTGAAGCTGCGCAATCTGTGGCGCAATATATAGTTTTTTGTGGGGTGCATTTTATGGCAGAAGTGGCAGATATTTTGTCACGCCCAGAACAAATTGCAATTTTGCCAGACTTAGCCGCAGGTTGTTCGATGGCAGATATGGCAAATAAAATTAATGTAGAACGTTGTTGGCAAGAATTGTCGCAGATCATTGATGTTGAAACTGAAGTTACGCCTGTTACTTATATTAATTCATCGGCAGATTTAAAAGCATTTTGTGGACAACACGAAGGCATAGTTTGCACGTCTTCAAATGCTGAAAAAATTCTGCAATGGAGTTTTGCACAACGACCTAAAGTATTGTTTTTTCCAGATCAACATTTAGGACGCACTACTGCGCATCAAATGGGAATTCCTTTAGCCGATATGGTGATATGGGATTTTGATCAACCTCAAGGTGGTCTTAGTATAGCGGAAATTAAAGCTGCTAAAATAATCTTATGGAAAGGCTATTGTTCAGTGCATCAAGTATTTCAACCAGAACAAATTGATACATTTTTAGCGCAATATCCAGAAACTAAAGTAATTGCACATCCTGAAGCCTGTTTTGAAGTATGTGAAAAAGCTGATTATATAGGTTCTACGGAAAGTATTTTAAAAATTGTCCGTAACGCGGCTGCAAATACACGTTGGTTGGTTGCTACAGAATTAAATTTGGTGAATAGATTGCATAATGAATGTCAAGCAGATGGCAAAAATGTGCATTTTATGTCAGCAACTTTAAGTATGTGTTCAACTATGTTTAGAACTGATCCGCAACATTTAACTTGGGTCTTAGAAAACTTAGTTCAAGGCAGCATAGTTAATCAAATTCAAGTCTCTACAGAGCAAGCTCAATATGCCAAAAAATCTTTGGATAATATGTTAGCAATTGTTTAATTTGTCAACAGTATTAGCCCCAATAAATCTATGTAAAATGCAGCAAAATTATTCAAATTACATGGATTTTTTATTCACCATAAACTTTATTTATAACTATGTTTGATAATTTAACCGACCGTTTAACGGGTACATTAAAAAAAATTAAAGGTCAAGGCAGACTAACTGACAGCAATATTCAAGAGACTTTGCGCGAAGTTAGGATGGCTTTATTAGAAGCTGATGTAGCTTTACCTGTGGTAACTGATTTTATCGCCAATGTAAAAATTGGGGCTTTAGGTCAGGAAGTGCAAACTAGTTTAACTCCAGGTCAAGCTTTAGTTAAAGTTGTCCAAGCAGAATTAGTTAAAGTGATGGGTGAGGCCAATGAAGAGTTAAATCTCAAGGCGAACCCACCGGCAATTGTATTAATGGCTGGTTTACAAGGAGCTGGTAAAACCACTACAGTTGCTAAATTAGGGCGTTGGTTAAAATTAAATAAAAAGAAAAAAGTAGGTGTGGTTAGTGTTGATGTGTATCGACCAGCAGCGATTAAACAATTAGAAACTTTAGCAGCTGATGTAGGACTTACTTTTTTCAATAGTGAAGCATCTGAAAAACCAGTTGATATTGCTATCCGTGCAATTGAAGCCGCTAAAAAACAATTTTTAGATGTAGTCATTGTGGATACCGCTGGACGTTTGCATATTGATGACACCATGATGGGAGAAATCAAAGCTTTGCATGCAGCGATTAATCCCGTTGAAACCTTGTTTGTAGTTGATAGTATGACTGGACAAGATGCAGCGAATACAGCGAAAGCTTTTCATGATGCATTACCGTTAACTGGGGTGATTTTAACCAAAGCTGATGGTGATGCTCGTGGTGGTGCAGCATTATCTATTCGACATATTACTGGTAAGCCGATTAAATTTGTGGGTATGGGTGAAAAGACCGATGCTTTAGAGCCTTTTTATCCAGATAGAATGGCTTCCAGAATTTTAGGCATGGGTGATATGTTGTCTCTGATTGAGGAGATTGAGCAAAAAGCCGATAAGAAAAAAGCTACTAAATTAGCTAATAAAATTCAAAAAGGTCAGGGTTTTAATTTAGAGGATTTTAAAGAGCAGTTGCAGGAGATGCAGCGAATTGGTGGTGTTGGTGCCATGATGAATAAACTGCCTGGCATGGGTCAAATTCCTCAGCACTTAAAAGATAAAGTTAATGATAAAGAATTAGCGCGCCAAATTGGGGTGATTAATTCCATGACTATGGCGGAAAGACAGACTCCAGATTTAATTAAAGGTGGACGTAAAAGACGAATTGCAGCTGGTTGTGGTCAAGAATTACAAGATGTAAATCGAATTTTAAAGCAATATAAAATGATGCAAAAAATGATGAAGCGCGTTAAAAAAGGTAATGCTGCTAATATGATGCGGGGTTTAAAAAGTAGTATTCAAGGTATGCGCAGTTAATTTTTGCTTCACATATGGAAAAAATCGCGTAAGATAGGTGGATTAACTTTTAATTGTTGTTTCAAGGAAAAATAAATGGTACGTATTCGTCTTGCCCGTGGTGGAGCTAAAAATCGCCCTTTTTACCATATTGTTGTTACTGATGGGCGTAATAGTCGTGATGGGCGTTATATCGAACGCTTAGGTTTTTTTAATCCTGTTGCTCGTGGTAATGCAGAAAAATTACGTTTAGATATTGCAAAAGTTGAAAAATGGCAAGCTAAAGGTGCGCAAGCTTCAGATAGAGTTGCACAATTGTTGAAAGAAGCGCGTAAAACTGCAACTATTGTAGCTGCATAATTTGTTGAAACAGATGTATATAGATGTAGGTGAAATTTCTGGAGTATTTGGCGTAAAAGGTTGGGTAAAGGTGTTTTCTTTTACAGATCCACGTGAAAATATTTTGGCATATTCGCCCTGGCGATTGCAAAAAGGTAATGATGCAATCGAAGTTAAGGTTTTTCAGGGTAGAGTACAAGGTAAATCTGTAGTTGCAAGTTTAACTAATATTGAGGGTAGGGATGCAGCAACTTTATTAATTGGATATAAAATTCAAGTACATATTGATTGTTTGCCAAAACCAGAAGTAGATGAATATTATTGGCATACATTAATTGGTTTGCAAGTTGTAACTACTAATGGGGTTGATTTGGGAACAGTGGCTACATTAATAGAAACTGGAGCCAATGATGTGTTGGTGGTTCAAGGTGAGCGCGAACGTTTAATTCCATTTATACAAGCAGATGTAGTGTTAAATATTGATTTAACTGCTAAAACTATATTGGTAGATTGGGATCCAGAGTTTTAAAGCTGATGCGATTTGATGTTATTACCTTATTTCCGCAAATGGTAATGGATGCTGCTAATTATGGAGTTACTGGTAAAGCTATAGAAACTGGGATTGTAGATTTATTTAGTTGGAATCCTAGAGATTATACTAGTGATAAACATCGTACGGTAGATGATAGACCTTATGGTGGTGGCCCTGGAATGGTGATGAAATATGCGCCATTGTCTGCGGCAGTAACTCACGCTAAACAAGCTGTGCAAATAAAGCGGCGTAAAATTATTTGTTTATCACCTCAAGGTAAGCCACTTACTCAAGCGTTATTAAATGCAACTTGTGCATATGAACAAATTATTTTGGTTGCAGGACGTTATGAAGGTATTGATGAGCGTTTTATAACTACAATTTGTGATGAAGAGTGGTCTTTGGGGGATTATGTTATTAGTGGCGGTGAATTAGCTGCTTTAACAGTTATTGATGCTATTACGCGTTTGTTGCCCAAGGTTTTAGGGCATGAAGATTCTGCGCAACAAGATTCTTATAGTGCGGGTTTGTTAGATTGTCCACATTTTACTCGACCTGAAATTTTAGAATCAGTAGACCAAGTTCCAAGTATTTTATTAAGTGGCAATCATCAGAAAATTCAACGTTGGCGTTTAAAACAAGCTTTAGGGCGTACTTGGCAACGACGACCGGATTTATTAGAACAAAAAACATTAACTGCAGAGCAGGATGCTTTGTTAAAAGAATTTATTAGAGAATTGAATTAGAAAGGTTTGGTATGAGTAATATTATTCAAGAATTAGAAGCAGCACAAATAAAAACAGATTTACCGGTATTTAATCCAGGTGATACTGTAGTTGTGCAAGTAAAAGTAAAAGAAGGCGAAAGAGAAAGATTGCAAGCATTTGAAGGTGTTGTAATTGCAAAACGTAATCGTGGCTTAAATTCTGCATTTACAGTTAGAAAAATTTCTTCTGGGGTTGGAGTTGAAAGAGTTTTTCAAACTCATAGCTTATCAATTGGTGAAATTACAGTTAAACGTCGTGGTGCAGTTAGACGTGCTAAATTATATTATTTACGTGAATTAACTGGACGTGCAGCCAGAATTAAAGAAAAACTTTAAATGTTTGAAGTTATTTTTTAGATTAGTAAAAAGCAGCTGTAGTTAAGTTGCTTTTTTTTTGGATAAATTTTAGCGGCAAAAAAAACCCTCTTTTATCATATGAGATAAAAAAGGGCTATAAAAGTCAAGTAGATCAATTATGAGGAGAGATCACACTTGGTACAACACACTAGGAGGGTGGTTAATAAGGTTTGGATTATGCGTTGAATTTATTCCGCATCATAATATTGCTGAAAATAGCTACTGTGCCAAATAAAACTGCTGAAATGATGAATTGTCCTGAAATAAAACTCCACATTCCAATAATAAACATTAAACCAATAACTATATCTTTGTTGAAGTCACTCATGATGTTAAATATTAAATCCTATCAGTATTTTAAAAGCAAAGAAACAAAAAACTTGTTTCGCTAAAGTTGTTATGTAGTATATAGATAAAAAAATAGTTTACAATACCGCTAATATTAAATAGATTGTTTCTTTTTAGTAAACAATGCTGCATATGAGGTAAGACATGGACACACTAACAAGTATGAATGTATTTGTTCGAGTTGCTAAAACTGGTAGTTTTACTGCTACTGCAAATGATTTAGGTTTATCTAAGGCAATGGTGACTAAGCATGTAATGCAATTAGAACATAGATTAAGTACACGCTTGTTAAATCGCACTACTCGTAGCTTAAGTTTGACTGATGTTGGGGCATCTTATTTAGAACGTTGTCAACAAGTATTGCAAGATGTAGAAGAAATGGAAGAGGCAGTAACCCATTTGCAAACTAAACCCAAGGGAATGTTAAAAATTAGTGCGCCACCTGTAATTGGAGCAGTGCATATTGCGCCTGCATTAGCAGAATTTTTAAAATTATATCCAGAATTATCTGTGGATATGGTGTTAAAGAGTAGTCATAGTGACTTGGTTGATGAAGGTTTGGATATTGCAATCTATTTAGGTAAATTGGATGACAGTAGTTTAATTGCGCGTAAATTAGCAGTTTCGCCGTTGGTAGTGTGTGCATCACCTGATTATTTAGCGACCTATGGAATTCCGCAAACACCAGATGATTTAACTCAGCATAGTTGTTTGATTAATCGGGCTTTACCGCCTAGAAATATTTGGTATTTTTTAAATAATGGTGTGATTGAAGAAATTAAGGTTAGTGGTAGAATGCAGTCCAATGTTGCTGATCCCATGAGGATTGCAGCTATTCATGGTTTGGGTTTAATCATGTTGCCACGTTATATTGTTGGTAGGGATATAGAAAAAGGTAAGTTACACACAGTATTAGATTCTTATACGCCTAGACCGTTAGAAATTCATGCAATGTATCCACATCGTAAATATTTATCTGCCAAAGTGGGATTATTTTTGGAATTTTTAGGCCCTTGGTTACAAAATAAATTGGGGACATAAATGTCTATAGATGCAGAAATTAAATGGAATAAAATTTATGCAGCAAAAGAATTAACTAATTTGCAAGCCAGTCAAATATTAATTGAACATGATTTTTTATTGCCACAAACGGGTATTGCATTGGATCTTGCCTGTGGTTTGGGTGCAAATGCGGTGTTATTAGCTGCCAAAGGCTTGGAAACGCACGCATATGATATTTCTACTGTTGCTTTGGAAAAACTACATAATTATGCCACCAAAAAAAGATTGGCCATTGTTGGAAAACAATATGATTTCACCATTGATAGTTTGCCCAAAAATAGTTTTGATGTCATTGTTGTAAGCAGGTTTTTACAACGTAATTTATGTAATGAAATTATGGCAGCATTAAAAATTGGTGGCTTATTGTTTTATCAAACTTTTACCCAAGACAAACTTAATTCAGCACCACCAAATAACCCAGATTTTTTGTTATCTAGCAATGAATTATTAACTTTGTTTCAACCTTTAAAAACATTGTATTATCAAGAGTATGGGCTGGCAGGAGATGTAACTTATGGCAATAGAAATGAAGCATTTTTTATAGGACAACAACTAAATTCCACATTAAGCGAATGATAGTTATTTAAACCCTGTACAATATGCACGTTTAAATCTTCAAAATAAACTTTAAGTAATTTAACGTGATAGAAAAATTAAGAAATATTGCCATTATTGCCCATGTTGACCATGGAAAAACCACTTTAGTAGATAAACTTTTACAGCAATCTGGCACTTTTGCTGCCCATGAAAAAACCACTGAACGGATGATGGATTCCAATGATTTGGAAAAAGAACGTGGGATTACAATCTTAGCAAAAAACACTGCTATTGATTGGAATGGCTATCATATTAATATTGTAGATACACCTGGACATGCTGATTTTGGTGGTGAAGTTGAACGGGTATTATCTATGGTAGATTCAGTTTTACTATTAGTTGATGCGGTTGATGGACCAATGCCCCAAACTAGGTTTGTTACCCAAAAAGCTTTTGCCTTAGGTTTAAAACCAATTGTAGTAATTAATAAAATTGATCGTCCAGGCGCACGTCCTGAATGGGTTGTAGATCAAACTTTTGATTTATTTGATA
Source organism: Methylococcaceae bacterium (assembly GCA_030627285.1). GTDB lineage: Bacteria > Pseudomonadota > Gammaproteobacteria > Methylococcales > Methylomonadaceae > WTBX01. The sequence continues at coordinate 21,543 of DAOUSJ010000019.1, forward strand.
ATTTAGGTGCAACTGATGAGCAACTAGATTTTCCAATTGTATATGCTTCAGCATTAAATGGTTATGCAGGTTTAACAGAAGATGTTAGTGGCGGTGACATGACACCGTTGTTTGAAACTGTTGTGGATAAAGTTGCTGCACCAGAAGTAGATTTAGATGCACCATTTCAAATGCAAGTTATCAGCTTAGATTATGATCCTTATGTAGGTGTAATTGGAGTTGGCAGAATTCAACGCGGTAAAGTTAGCAGAAATATGCCGTTAACTTTAATTGATACCGAAAATAAAACCCGCAATGGACGCATGTTGAAATTGTATGGTTTTGATGGATTGAATAGAGTAGAAGTAAAGTCAGCGCAAGCAGGAGATATTATTGCGTTTTGTGGGATTGAAAAATTGCAAATCTCTGAAACTTTATGTGATCCAGATCATGTTGAGGGACTGCCGGCATTGTCTATTGATGAGCCTACAGTTAGCATGACTTTTCAAGTTAATAACTCACCTTTTGCAGGTAAAGAAGGTAAGTTTATTACTACTAGACAAATTTATGATCGTTTGGTCAAAGAATTACAACATAATGTAGCATTACGGGTTGATATTACTGAAGATCCAGATAAATTTAAGGTTTCAGGGCGTGGCGAATTACATTTATCGGTATTAATTGAAAATATGCGTAGGGAAGGCTTTGAAATGGGGGTTTCCCGACCTGAAGTTATTATCCGAGAAATTGATGGGGTTAAGTCAGAGCCATATGAATATGTCACTATTGAAGTTGAAGAACAACATCAAGGTGCGATTATGGAAAAACTTGGCGAACGCAAGGGTGATCTTAAAGACATGATTCCAGATGGTAAGGGAAGAATTCGTTTGGAATATCTTGTACCTTCAAGAGGGTTGTTAGGTTTTCAAACTGAATTTTTAACTACTACTTCTGGTTCAGGTTTGTTTTATCATGTATTCGATCATTATGGTGCGATAAAAGAAGGTTCTCTTGGACTTAGAACTCGTGGAGTTTTGGTCTCAATGGCGAAGGGTAAAGCAGTGGATTATTCTTTATTTCCATTGCAAGCGCGCGGAGAATTATTAGTTGTTAATGGTGATGAAATTTATGAAGGTATGCTAGTTGGAGTTCATTCACGTAATAGTGATTTAGTAGTTAATCCAACTAAACCTAAACCATTAACTAACGTGCGAGCTTCTGGAACTGATGAAAGTTTGACTTGTGCAAAAATTCAAAAAATGACTTTAGAGCAAGCATTAGAATTCATTAGTGATGATGAATTAGTGGAAGTTACTCCAGTTTCTATACGTCTACGGAAAATTTTATTAACTGAAATTGAACGCAAACGTGGTTCACGTACTGCCGCTTAAAATATAACTATCAGGAACTGCCGCTGTGGATTCAGTTGGCAGTTTTAAGTACCTAAATTTGTATAATGTAGTTGCAAATATAGTAAAATAGCCTTTTCAAACCTACATATTTCAAAGTAATGTCTCCTCGCAGCGCACAAGTCGAACGTAACACCTTAGAAACTCAAATAAAAATCAGCATTAATCTTGATGGTACTGGACAGGCAAATTTTGATACTAGAGTGCCATTCTTAAATCATATGTTAGACCAAATTGCTAGACATGGTTTAATAGATCTAGACATTTATTGCCGTGGTGATTTAGATATTGATGCCCATCATACAGTTGAAGATATAGGCATTACTTTAGGTCAGGCATTTGCCCAAGCATTAGGCGATAAAAAAGGTCTCTATCGTTATGGGCATGCCTATGTACCTTTAGATGAATCTTTATCACGTGTAGTAATTGATTTTTCAGGACGTGCCGGTTTGTATTATGAAGTAGAATTTCCACGCGCTTTAATTGGATCATTTGATGTGGATTTATTCCGCGAATTTTTCCAAGGTTTTGTTAATCATGCAGGTGTTTCTTTACATATTGATAACATCAAAGGTCGTAATGTGCATCATATTGCCGAAACTGTGTTCAAAGCTTTTGGACGGGCAACACGGATGGCAATTACTCAAGATCCTAGAATGCAAGGCATGATTCCATCTACTAAAGGGAGTTTATAATGGCAACTGTGGCAATTATTGATTACGGTATGGGGAATTTGCATTCAATATCCAAGGCCTTGCAACATGTAGCAATAGATACAAAAGTTGTGGTTACTAATGATCCCAAACAAATTTTAGCCGCAGATAGGGTGGTGTTTCCAGGTGTAGGTGCAATTGGTGATTGTATGCTAGCTTTGAATGCATCAGGCTTAGCGGATGTTATTAGAACTGTAATTCAGACCAAACCATTATTGGGGATTTGTTTGGGTATGCAAGCATTGTTGTCTGTTAGCGAAGAAAATAATGGTGTAAAATGTTTGAATGTATTTGCAGGACAAGTACAACATTTCCCTAAACCTTTAATTGATGCCAATGGCGAACGTTTAAAAATTCCACACATGGGTTGGAATCAGGTTAAACAACAATCACATCCATTATGGACGCAAATTCCAGATAATAGTCGCTTTTATTTTGTGCATAGTTATTATGCAATTCCAACTGAAAGTACATGTATTGCCGCTACTAGTGAGTATCATGAAATGTTTTGCTGCGCTTTAATCAAAAAAAATGTATTTGCAGTGCAATTTCACCCTGAAAAAAGTCAAACTGTAGGCTTGCAATTACTCCAGAATTTTTTAAGTTGGGATGGCTTAATTAAATGATTTTATAGAATAGCTATTCCTTATAGTGATACAAAGAGATTTAAAATGAGCCTCAAAGATAAATTAAAAGAATTACATGGCGATAGTGAGCATCATAAAATTGATTGGAAACAAAATAAAGAAAATTGGATTAAATCCGTATATGATTTATTTACAACCATTGAAGAAGAATGGATTGATGAGCTATTAGACGAAGGTCTTTTGACGGTTAAAAATTTGCCTATTTCTATAAATGAAGAAAATATTGGCACATATTTAATTAATAAAATAGAAATAATCTACCCTAATGGCAGCATTGTACTTGAGCCTGTCGGAGCAGATATTATAGGGGGTGAAGGTAGAATTGATTTTTATTTAAAAGGTGAGTTTGGAAAAGGTTTAATGTTAATACTTTTTCATGAAAATGACAAAGATAACTGGTTTTTAATAAATAAACAACAGGGTTATGAGCAAGAACTATTATCAAAAGAATCGTTTGAAAAAATAATAGAGCAATGGATAGCCAAATAAAATTTGATAAAACAGCTAGAACGGTCAAGTCTAAAGAACTTCTTGATGTCTTTAAAAAATATAATACTCTGCTAATGCTTTGTACAAAAGCGCAAGAAAGAGCTATATCTGATAAAACTGATAAGTATTTGAAAGATCTAGGGCTGGATATTATCGGGCAAAAAAAGAATCAACGAGAAAATAAAATAAGAGAATATTTTGATAGTATTCAAAGAGATTTAGAAGACAATACTATCTTGAATCTTGTTGCTATATTTGAAAAAATTATTTTTTATAAAATCCCGATAGCCATTGATAACTCTAAGAAAATATTAACGAGGCATTATGATGAACATAACCCCTTTTCAGCTTCGATTGAATCATTTATAAAAAGTACACAAGATATAAATAAGATTTCAGATATTCAAGCCATTTTATCAAATAATATTAGCGTAACTCTTGGAAATAAATTAAAAGAAATTATTGACTATCGAAATAGAATTGCTCATGGGAAAAGATTTGGTAAAGAAACCCAGTTAACCATTCATCAAATATTAGAAATATTAGATGAAGTGCTAGAAAGTATCGCGTATTAGAGCGTAGAAAAATAATTTTTAACTTTTCTTAAAATAATATTTATGTCATTTAGTGAGTATAAAAAAATTCCTGTAACAAGATTAAAAGAAATTTTTAATCTTGAGTTAGTTAGAGATCAAAACTTATTTGCTAATTTTATTAATGGTGATAATAAGTATTCCAGCTTACAAATTACTGTTAAAAAAATGCTTTCACGAATTAGTTTGTCACAATCTGATAATGAGGCTACAAGAAGTAGTTTGTTAGTTTCACATATTTTATGGACTGCAAGCGATACTTATCAATTAGGTTTGTTTTTTGAACCACAAGTTGATATTAGTTTAGAATTAACACCAAAATTGCCTTATTCATTGAATGGAAAATATGACTGTGGTTTAAGTTTGGATGATATAGACTTCATTGCACCTATTATTACTGTGGTTGAGGTAAAAAAAAGTAATCTATCGGAAGGTTTAGGTCAGTGTGTTGCTGAAATGTATGCAACCCTAAAAAAATTTCAGCAACAAAAAGTCTATGGTATTATTACAGATGGTGAAGTTTGGGAATTTTTGTTGTTGAATAACAATGTATTATCAGTAGATGAAAACAATTATTACATTAGCAATGTTGCCAATATTGTGGATAGAATTGGTTATATTGCCGAACAATTTAGATAAATCATTAAAATAAATTTTAATATTAACCCCCTAGATAAAAAATCATTTTATTATGTTATTAATTCCAGCAATTGATTTAAAAGAAGGCAAATGTGTACGTTTAAGACAAGGACGTATGGACGACAATACTATATTTTCAGATGACCCAGTGGCAGTTGCAGGACGCTGGGTTGAGGCTGGAGCTAGAAGAATTCATTTAGTAGATTTAGATGGTGCCTTTGCTGGTAAACCTAAAAATGCTGATGTTATTCACAGAATTGTAGCTGCGTATCCTAATGTTCCAGTGCAAATAGGTGGTGGAATTCGTGATGAAGAAACTATTGAAGCCTATTTAGATGCAGGCGTGCAGTATGTAATTATTGGTACTAAAGCTGTTAATGCACCGCATTTTGTGCGTGATATTGCAATAGAATTTCCAGGGCATATTATTATTGGTTTGGATGCTAAAAATGGCAAAGTAGCTATAGATGGATGGTCTAAATTATCTAAGCATGATGTAATTGATTTGGCGCAACAATTTGAATCTAATGGTGTTGAAGCTATTATTTACACAGATATTTCTCGAGATGGCATGATGCAAGGTGTAAATATTGAGGCGACGACTAAATTAGCGCGAGCAATTAATATTCCTGTGATCGCGTCTGGTGGTATTACTAATATGGATGATATTCATGCCTTAGGTAAAGTAGCAGAGGATGGCATTATGGGCGCGATTACTGGTCGAGCTATTTATGAAGGCACTTTGGATTTTGTTGAGGCTGAAAAAGTGGCAGAATCTTATTCATGAAAAATCCTGACGAAATAAAGGAACTCGCTAAGTTACGATTAAAGGAAGCAAAAACATTGTGTAATGATGAAAAATACGATGGTGCATTTTATCTTGCAGGTTATAGTATCGAACTAATGTTAAAAGCTAAAATTTGTGAAAACTTTGGCGTGAGAAATTTGTTTGATTTTAATAACAATCAAAATGACAATCAAGCCGTTCATGGTCTTAAGTTTATTAGGCAAAAACTTAAAACACATGATATTAATGAGCTTTTAATCTTTAGTGGGTTATATCCTAAATTTAAAAAAATAAATAGTTCTAATGAAGTTTTATTCAAAACTATTGGGTTATTATTTGATCCTCACTCAAGAAGATGTTTTTGGAATGAACAACTTCGTTATCAATTACTAGATTCAGACCAAAAAGAGAATATCAAAGATTTGATTAGACTATTAGAAGATGAGGATAATGGATTCTTATACTGGATAGAAAGAGGTTATTTAGAAGATGAATAGTGAAGAATTAAAAAATGAACTTCAAGGTTTTAAACAAGCTTGTTGTGAGAAAAAATATATTTATGACGTTCTTACTTTTGATGAGGCTTATCCTGACGTAGAGCCAACCTCTTTCATTGTTAATATGGTTGTACAAAAAACATTGAAAGGTTTATCTAGGAGTAAGATGTTAGATAAGTTCATTAAGATTCTTTGGGATACAACTGAAAAAGAAACGCGTGAAAATATATTTACTTTAAATTTTCATACCATTGATGAAATGGTTAATAGTGAAAGAAAAAAAGATAGGGCTCAAATTTCAACTAATCCTGATTTAACTTCTGAACAAATTAAAAAATTGTCTTCTGATACTGAAAAATTTATAAGTGATAGAGTTATTATTGCACATCAAGAAACAAGTGGGCTAACTAAAAAAGAGATGTATCGTATTTTTGATACCAATGATGACGATAATATTGACTTATTAACAAAACGATTATCGAAAGATGAAGATTTTAAGAATCTTGCGCTTAAAGATGATTATTTAAAATTAAAAGTGTTGCAATATACAATATGAGCCTAGCCAAACGTATAATCCCCTGCCTTGATGTCGATAACGGACGTGTTGTTAAAGGCGTAAAATTTGTTGATATTCGAGATGCGGGTGACCCTGTCGAAGTCGCTCGACGTTATGATCGTGAAGGGGCGGATGAAATCACCTTTTTAGATATTACTGCGACTTCTAATAATCGCGACACGATTGTGCATGTGGTTGAACAAGTCGCCAGTGAAGTATTTATTCCTTTGACTGTCGGTGGAGGCATTCGAGTTTTAGATGATATTCGTCGTATGCTAAATGCGGGAGCGGATAAAGTCGGCATTAACAGTGCGGCTGTTTTTAGACCTGAATTTGTTAAAGAAGCCGCTGAAAAATTTGGTTCTCAATGTATTGTGGTTGCCATTGATGCTAAAAAAGTCAGTGCTAAAAATGAATTTAATCGCTGGGAAATTTTCACACATGGCGGACGAAAAGGCACAGGCATTGATGCGATTGAATGGGCTGAAAAAATGGTCGATTTTGGCGCAGGTGAGATACTTTTAACCAGCATGGACAGGGACGGTACTAAAATTGGTTTTGATTTAGAATTAACGCGTGCGGTCAGTGATGCGGTTTCTGTGCCAGTGATTGCCTCTGGTGGAGTCGGTAATTTAGACCATTTAGCCGATGG
>DAOUSJ010000077.1 GCA_030627285.1 Methylococcaceae bacterium
ACATCCATCAAATCCTTTTGTTCAGATTGATTACTACTTAATACTGCTAAACTTAGACTAGTGGAAAAAAACAAAGTTGCTAAAATAGCCGTTGTTCTAGATAAGAAAGAACTTGCGCCCTGCGCGCCAAAAACTGAGCCTGAAGATCCTGAACCAAAAGCCGCTCCAGCATCAGCTCCTTTGCCTTGTTGCATTAATATTAGACCCACTACGCCTAATCCTAATAAGACATGAACAACGATTATTACCTGATACATATACTAATTTTAAACCGAATGATAAATTGCTAAAAATGATTCGGCATCTAATGAAGCTCCACCAATTAAACCGCCATCAATATCTGGCATTGAGAGTAAACCTTTGGCATTAGCAGCTTTCATGCTACCGCCATATAAAATTTGCATGTTATCAGCTATAGCTTGATCTTTGGAAGCAATGCGGGCGCGAATGGCTTTATGAACTTCTTGAGCTTGGTCGTCAGAAGCTGTTACTCCAGTGCCAATTGCCCATACAGGTTCATAAGCTATAACTGCGTTAGCCAAGGCTGCAATACCAGCTACTGCAATTACTGCATCTAATTGCGTATTGACTACATTAAAGGTATCACCTTGTTCACGTTCGGCTAAAGTTTCACCGATACATAATACAGGAATTACACCATTTTTCTGGGCTTCACAAAAACGTGCCGCTACTGATGCATCTGTATCACCATAATAACTACGACGTTCTGAATGTCCGACTAAAGCATATTTACAATCAAATTCTTGTAACATGCTAGAAGAAATTTCTCCAGTGTAAGCACCTGATGCTTGATCTGCAACATTTTGCGCACCAATTTCTACAGGGCTATTAGCAGTTAATGCTTGTAAATCAGATAAATAAACATATGGAACACAAACGGCGATAGTTGCATTCTCATTCTCAACTAAGCCTGCTAAAATCGCTGAACTTAACGATTTAGCACTCTCACGAGAGCCATTCATTTTCCAATTCCCCATGATTAGAGACTGACGCATGCTTTACTCCAAGACAAAATCAAACCAGATATGGTATATGTTAATATTTTGGAACTCAAGTGCTAACTGAATTCTTTACCACCTCAGCTAGTTGTTGTGCATGCGCAACGACCTTAGGTTCATCTATGCCTTCAACCATAATACGAATTAATGCCTCAGTTCCAGATGCACGTAATAATACTCTACCATCTGTATTTAATGACTTTTCAACCGCAAGCACGGCCTGTTGAATTGCTGGTATTTCCACTGGATTAATTTTTTTTGCGACTTTAACATTCAATAAAACTTGTGGATATTTATCCATTCCAGCTTTTAAAGTGTGTAAATCTTTGCCAGTTTGTTGCATCTCAGCTAATACTTGTAAAGCAGCCACAATACCATCCCCTGTGGTAGTTCGATCTAAACACATAATGTGTCCAGAGCTTTCACCACCAATAATGCCTCCATGATGCAATAATTGCTCCATTACATAACGATCGCCGACATTGGCACGTACTAATGGGATATTTAATTTTTGTAAGGCGTGTTCCATGCCTAAGTTAGTCATTAAGGTGCCAACAACTGGAACTTTTAATTGATGTTGTTCTAATCTGGATTTAGCTATTATGTAGAGTAATTCATCACCATCAACTACTTCACCATGATGATCCACCATGATTAAACGATCGCCATCGCCATCTAAAGCAATGCCTAAATCAGCTTGGGTTTCGATTACTTTGGCAACTAATGCTTGAGGTGCTGTAGCTCCGCAGTCTTGATTAATATTTAAACCATTAGGTTCAATGCCAATACTAATAACTTCTGCACCAACTTCTGTGAATACATAGGGCGCAATGTTATAAGTAGCTCCATGCGCACAATCAACTACAATCTTTAAACCATCTAAACTTAAGCTGGGTGGAATAGTAGCTTTACAAAATTCAATATAGCGTCCTCTAGCATCTTCAACCCGTTTAGCTTTTCCAAGATGAGCAGATTCTACTGTAGTCATTGGTGCATCTAAATAATATTCAATTTTTTCTTCTAATGCATCAGGTAATTTCATACCTTTAATTGAAAAAAACTTAATCCCATTATCGTAATACGGATTATGCGAAGCACTAATTACAATTCCAGCTTGAGCGCGTAAAGTACGAGTTAAATAAGCAATTGCTGGAGTAGGCATAGGGCCTAATAAGCGCGTATCCACACCAGCAGCTGATAAACCAGCTTCTAAAGCTGATTCAAACATATAACCTGAAATACGTGTGTCTTTGCCAACTAAAACCAAGCCTTTACCTTCATTAGCAAAAACTTTTCCAGTTGCCCAGCCTAGTTTAAGTAAAAAGTCTGCTGTAATCGGATATTCACCTACTTTTCCACGAATACCATCAGTACCGAAATATTTTTTTGACATTAATTATTCCTAGGATTTTAAACTAAAAAAGGAGAAGCCAATGCCTCTCCTTTCTCAAATCATGCAGTTAAAATGCTTTAATGTTGCTTAGCATTATCACCAATTGGTGTGCTAGGTTGTTTTTTAATAGAAGTAACTTTAGAATCTTCACTAGCAACCCCATCACTAGGTGGTTTAGGTGGAGTATCGTTCCAACCTTGAGGCTCTCTAACCGGTTTTCTAGCCATTAAATCTTCAATTTGATACTTGTCAATAGTTTCATATTTCATTAAGGCTGCAGACATAGCGTGTAAAATATCGACGTTTTCTTTTAAAATTTGCTTGGCACGTTGATAATTTGCATCTACTACCATTTTGATTTCTTCATCAACTTTGATTGCAGTTTGTGCTGAAATAGAACCACCTTTAGTTGATCTACCCATAAATGGATCGCCATCTTCTTGACTATATGTCATAGGTCCTAAAGTTTTTGATAAGCCCCATTTAGTAATCATATTGCGCGATAATTCAGTAGCACGCTCAATATCATTAGATGCGCCAGTAGAAACTTTTTCCCAACCATAAATAATTTCTTCAGCTAAACGACCGCCATATAAACTAGAAATCATGCTGTCTAATTTTTGCTTACTAGCACTATATTGATCATTTTCAGGTAAAAACATAGTTACACCTAAAGCTCGACCCCTTGGCATGATGCTAACTTTATACACTGGATCATGGTCAGGCACTAATTTACCCACAATTGCATGTCCTGATTCATGATAAGCCGTCATTTCTTTTTCTGCAGGATTCATTACCATAGAATGGCGTTCTGCACCCATAATAAGTTTGTCTTTCGCCTTTTCTAAATCAGACATATTAACAGTACGTTTATTCAATCTAGCTGCGAATAAAGCTGCTTCATTAATTAGATTAGCTAAATCTGCACCTGAAAACCCCGGAGTTCCTTGAGCAATGTATTTTATTTTTACATCCTCAGCCGCTGGAACTTTTTTCATATGCACATTTAAAATTTGCTCACGACCTTTAATATCTGGCAAATCAACATTTACTTGTCTATCAAAACGCCCTGGACGTAATAAAGCATTGTCTAATACATCTGCACGGTTGGTAGCAGCAACTACAATAATGCCTTCATTGCCTTCAAAACCATCCATTTCTACTAATAATTGGTTTAAAGTTTGTTCCCGTTCATCATTACCGCCGCCCATTCCAGAGCCACGATGTCTACCTACTGCATCAATTTCATCAATAAAAATAATACATGGAGCATGTTTTTTAGCTTGTTCAAACATGTCACGTACTCTTGAAGCCCCAACACCTACAAACATTTCTACAAAATCAGAACCAGAAATACTAAAAAACGGCACTTTAGCTTCGCCTGCGATTGCACGTGCTAATAAAGTTTTACCAGTTCCTGGAGGTCCAACCATTAACGCCCCTCTAGGAACTTTACCACCTAGTTTTTGATATTTAGCTGGATCACGTAAAAAATCCACCATTTCTTCAACTTCAGATTTTGCTTCATCACAGCCAGCAACATCAGCAAAAGTAACTTTAATTTGGTCTTCTTCCAACATTTTGGCTTTACTTTTTCCAAAACCCATAGCACCACGACCGCCAGCACCACCGCCGCCTTGCATTTGTCGCATAAAGAATACCCATACAGCAATTAGTAATAAAATCGGCCCAAAAGAAATGAAAATTTGCATTAACATGGAGGGCTGTTCAGGCGGTTGTGCCTTAATTTCTACGCCATTACTGAGTAAATCATCAATTAAATGTGAATCATCAGGGGCATAAGTTTTAAATTTTTCACCACTTTGCATTTTGCCTTTAATAACATTTTCATCAATAATCACTTCTTGAACTTGACCAGATTTTACATTATCAATAAATTGGGAATATGATAACGATGAGTCAGCTGGAGTTCCGCGCGAGCCAAAGTTGTTGAATACTGACATTAATACGACCGCGATTACGATCCATAAAATTACATTTTTAAACATATCGTTCAAATTACTAGCTCCTATGAAGGAACAGCCCTCAATTTTAGATAAACAGCAGGTATTGCTGCTTAGATTTTTATAATTTTTGCTAATCTTGCATTATTAATAAGTCCTTTTATCCTACCTTCATCAATAAATGTAAGGGCAGATAATCTTATTTAAAGCCTTTTGCTAAAATATACACTTCATTGCTTCTAGGTCGTGAAGCTTTAGGTTTTCTTATTACAACACTAGCAAAAGCTTGCCGAACCTGATTATGATAAGCTTCAAATCCAGCCCCTTGAAAAACTTTCACCAAAAATGTTCCCCCTTTAGTCAACACATTTACTGCGGTTTCTAAAGCTAATTCAGCCAAGTATAACGAACGTATTTGATCCGTAACTTTATTGCCGCTTAAATTAGGGGCCATATCTGATAAGACCACATCTATGGGGTTGTTTTCAAGCACTTTATATAATTTATCTAATACTTCAGTTTCAGTGAAATCACCTAAAATGAAATCTACCCCCTCTAAAGGTTCATAAGGCAGAATATCTAAAGCAATAACCTTATATTTTTTAGCTACAATTTTCCGCACATAATGCGACCATCCTCCTGGTGCTGCGCCCAAATCAATCACATTCATATTTGGTTTAATAATTTTATCTTTATCTTGAATTTCGATTAATTTAAATGTTGCTCTTGAACGATAACCTAGTGCTTTTGCTTGTTTTACATAAGGATCATCAAAATGTTCTTGTAACCATTGGTTACTGCTCTTACTTCGTCCCATAGTGTTAGTGTATAGTAGAATTTTTATTGTGAAGAGGAAATCGCGTGAATAATGCGGATAAAAGAAATTTAAAGGCGCGAGCGCATAAATTAAAGCCAATTATTATGATTGGTCAATCAGGACTGACACCAGCTGTGTTAGCCGAACTGAACAATGCTTTAAATGTACATGAGTTAATTAAAGTTAAAATTCGTGCTGAACGAGAAGCCCGTAAGCAAATTAGCGCGCAATTATGTGCAGAATCAAAAGCAGAATTAATTCAATCAATTGGACAAATTAGCGTTATTTATCGGCTTAATCCAGATAAATAATGTCTTAATACCATTATAGTTAGCTATTTTTATGCAACTAGCCCCTGCTAACTATACCGAATAATTTACGTTATAATTCGCTTTTATTTTTTCAATTTGAGCGTATTGTGTCCAATTTAAACCACGATTTAAAAACTTTCCAAGGCTTGATTCTTGCTTTACAAGAATATTGGGCCAACCAAGGCTGTGTTTTGTTACAACCGTTAGATTTAGAAGTTGGTGCTGGAACTTTTCATCCAGCAACTTTTTTACGCGCAATTGGCCCTGAGCCTTGGAATACAGCTTATGTACAACCATCACGACGACCAACTGATGGACGTTTTGGCGAAAATCCCATGCGCTTACAACATTATTATCAATATCAGGTCATCTTAAAACCTTCTCCCATCAATATTCAAGAACTTTATTTAGATTCATTGCGTTATTTAGGTTTGGATTTATTAGAACATGATGTGCGTTTTGTAGAAGATAACTGGGAATCACCAACTTTAGGGGCTTGGGGTTTAGGCTGGGAGGTTTGGCTAAATGGCATGGAAGTTACCCAATTTACCTATTTTCAACAAATTGGTGGCTTGGAATGCAAACCTGTTACTGGTGAAATAACTTATGGTTTGGAACGAATTGCAATGTACATTCAAGGAGTTGAAAGTGTTTATGATTTGGTGTGGGCGAATAGTTCGCAAGGTGTAGTTACTTATGGGGATGTGTTTCATCAAAATGAAGTTGAGATGTCAGAGTTTAATTTTGAACATGCAAATGTTGAATTTATGTTCACATGTTTTGATAAATATGAAGCCGAACATGCAAAATTAATTAATTGTGAACCGCCGTTATCATTGCCAGCTTATGAAATGGTTTTAAAAGCTTCGCATACTTTTAATTTATTAGATGCACGCCATGCGATTTCTGTTACTGAAAGGCAACGTTATATATTAAGGGTAAGAAATATGGCCAAAGCAGTTGCAGAAACCTATTATGCACGTAGGCAAGAGTTAGGATTTCCAATGTGTAATAATTAATATTTATAAGTAAAAACAGCTTGATAGAATATATATAAACATTGTTTTTTTGATATAATTGAAGTTAAATTATTCTCTATACTTTATGTTTTTAATGTATGACCAAGCTATTTATCAATATTTGTACCTGTATTTTTTTAATATTTTATTCTCAAGTTGTTGCTGCAATCTCAGAACCAGATAGGTTTAGTTTAGAAAATTATAAATCTATTTGGGAGCATGACGTACAATTGGAATATAGAATATTAGATAATGTTGCTTTAATATCAAGATACGATAAAAGTATTTCGAGTTTAGATGATAAAAATGGTGAAAAATTCAGTGCATTAACTGGCGGATTTTTACCAGCGCATATGATGTTTAATCAGGATATAACTGTTGGTATGAATTGGAATATATCTTCATCTTGGCTTTTAAAAACTGAATATCATCGACGGCGTGGATCATCTAGGGTTAGTGCATTAGATAATCCAGATATGACCAAATTAGAATTAAATTCAAATATTTATGCATTACAAATTTCTTTTAGGTTTTGAACTATGAAAAAGTCTAAACAAAAAAAATTATACTATTGGTTGTTATATTTGATTTTAGAATTTAATAGTCCTCTAATAAATGCAATGGAAGTTATTGTAAATGTAGAGAATAATAATCAAATAAGCAGTTTTCATGATTTACAGTCGATATTTATTATGCGCAAACGTTATTGGGATAGTGGTGAAAAAATAAGTGTATTTGTGTTACCAGATAATAATAATATGCATAAAGCTTTTGTGAAAGAAAAATTACAAATGTTTCCACATCAAATTCGTAAAATTTGGGATAGAATGACTTACACTGGTACTGGACAGCCGCCAATAATAGTGCGTTCTATATCAGAAATGCTCGAAAAAATTCAACAAAACCCAAATGCCATTGGTTATATAGATAAGAGAGATGTAAATGAGTCAATTCATTACCTTAACTTGGAATAAAACTTTTTATTACTGCATTTTGATTACGTTAATTGCATGTTCTAATTTAAGTTTTGCAATAGAATCAGAAGATAATTCAGTATTAAATTGGGATAAATATCAGCAAATTTGGACTGATGATATACATTTTCACGGCTTTATTAGTCAAGCTATATTTCATAGTTATGGCAATAATATTTGGGGGCAAAGTAAAGACAGTTTGTCGGCTGATTTAACTGAAATGGGTCTCAATGTTTATTATCAATATTCACGGGATTTAAGTTTTGCAGCCCAAGGATTATACAGACGTGCTGGAGAATTAACCGGCAGTGAGGGCGAAGCTAGTTTAGATTATGCTTTAGTTAATTACACTGTATTTCGGAATACAGATACGCGTATAGGTATTATGGCGGGGAAAATTAAAAATCCGATAGGAATTTATAATCAAACTAGGGATGTTTCATTTACGCATCCAATGATATTTTTACCTTTTGCATATTTTGAAAAATCTAGAAATATTTTATTATCCATGACTGGTGGACAAGTTTATGCTGAGCATAATACTGCTTGGGGTGATTTAAGTTTCTCACTTAATTATGGACTATCTTTAGACAAAAATTTGGCTTTATTAGCTGTAATCCAGAGAAACCCAGCAACTACAGGTGAATTTTCTCCAAAATATAGTTTTGGAACTCGGTTTAAATATGATTTCAACAAACAGTATATTTTTGCACTTAGTTATTATGAAATTGATTTAGATTATGAATCTGAAATAGATAATCCATTTACAGGCTTAAACTTTAGTATTCAAGAATTTTGGTTATCTTTACAATATAATGCTGAAAAATATAGCTTAACGGCAGAATACAAATTGGGTTGGTCACAATTATTAGGTGCTAAATCTGCAATTCCAGATACTAAAAATTTTAGTGAATTTTGGTATGTACAAGCTGAATATAGATTATTAGATAATCTTGCTGCGACACTACGTTATGATCAAGCTGTTGCAGATGTTTACGATAGGACGGGTAATAAAATTCAAAATGCTTCAGGCGGTTTTTTCCCAGCACATTTTATGTATAATCAAGATATATCTATAGGGTTACGTTGGGATATAAATCATGATTGGATGTTAAAGGGTGAATATCATCATTTACATGGAGCCTCGGATGTATCTGTGTTTGACAATCCAAATTTAAATGAAATTGCTACTGATTGGGGCTTTTATGCTATGCAAATTTCGTTTAGTTTTTAGATGCAAGCCAATATATGTTTGTGCAAATTAAAGATATTTGGTTTTAATTTTACAACCTCAAATAGACAAATTAATTATATAATTTTTATTTATGAAAAAAACTAAATGGTTTTTAAGTTTAAAATGGAAATTTACTTTAGGGTTAGGCATTATTTTAATGTCACTTTATGGTTTTTATGCATA
>DAOUSJ010000086.1 GCA_030627285.1 Methylococcaceae bacterium
TAGTGCGGCTAAAGCCCCACCTACATTTTTAATAATTACAACCATATTGCATCCCAATGTGGATAATCAGATATTTTTTTGACCAAGCCCGCCCGCAATGGATTAGCAACAATATATCTGGCAATATTTTTTACTTCTGTTTCAGTACGCAATGCATGCTCATAATAAGAATCACGCCATAAAACTCCAGATTTTTGTTGGTACTTGTTTATTTTATAAGCTGAACCACCTTTAAATAATTGCATTACTCCAGCTAATGATTTTCTGTGTCCTAATTGAAATAACCAATGAACATGATCTGGCATAATCACCCATGCCATTGAATGCAAGTAATTATTTTCGTGTAACGTCTGCATGTGAGAAATCAATAAACGCGCACAATAAAAGCTCTTAAAAATTGCATCATCACGATTATCCAACACAGTAGTAACAAAATAGGCTTGATTAGTAATACTACAACGTCCTTTACGTAAATCATTGTAAGACATAATTTTATAAAATTTAACTACAATATCATGACATGATTGTAGGTGGGGCTTTAGCCGCATTTTAATGTATATATTTATTCAGTGCAGCTAAAGCCCCACCTACACTTGATAATAATCAATTCCCAAATTCTTCAGCTTGCCAATCTAATTGTTTTTGAAATTCATTGGTTAAATAAGTGGCTTCTGCACTGGAGTTAACAATATGCGGAGTAATTAAAATCACCATATTAGTGCTTCTTTCAGTACGACTATCATTGGAAAACAAGCTTCCTAACCATGGAATATCGCCTAATATTGGTACTTTAGTGGTTTTAGTGCTTTCATTATGGGTAATCAAGCCAGCAATCATAATGGTTTGCCCTGATTCTGCTACCAACACAGTTTCAACTTTGCGCGTAAAAATTGGTGGAGTATTATTACTGGATTCACCAGCCTCACTAACTTCTTGACTCAAAGCCAATTCAACTTTACCACCTTCTAAAATTGTCGGCGTGACGCTTAAAATCACCCCAGTATCTACATAAGTGAAACTACGTAATAAGTTAGTATTATTTTCACCACCTGCTTGCACGTTACTAACTTCAGAACCTACTACTGCAACTTGTGTACCTACTTGCATACTAGCTTGTTCATTATCTTTGGTAAGTAATTTAGGACTAGACAAAATCTTCGCCCTGCCAGCTGTAGCTAAAGCATTAATTCGTGCAGTAATATTTGAGGCGGTATTTAAAAATACATAACTTAAACCACCAGCAGCTGCACCTAAACCATCCAAAGTTTGTAAAGTATGACTGGAATTATTGCCAGTTTGCGCTAATTTCCAATCTACTCCCAGTTTTTGAGTATCATCAATAGTAATATCTGCCACTGTAGCTTCAATTAAAATCTGCCGTGGTTGACGATCCAATTGTTGTAATAACTGATAAGCACGTCGATAATCTCGTGCAGTGCCAACAAAAATTAGCGCATTCCTTTCAGTATCTACAATTACTCGTAAAGAACCACCTTGAGAACTATTATTTTTGTTAGCATTTAAAGTAGGTTTTTTGGATGTACTTTTATTTGCAGAAGTGCTATTGCCAACTCCAGTAGTTGTACTAGAACTAGTGCCAGTTAAAACACTAGATAACACCGAACCTAAACCTTCAGCATTCGCATTCTTCACAAAATACACATAACTTTTTTGTTCTTCGCCAACTGCATCCACAGTATCTAATTCATCTACCCAACGTTGAATTAATTGCAACCACTTTTGTTCTCCAGCAACTACCACTAAAGCATTTG
The DNA here is from genome assembly GCA_030627285.1 of Methylococcaceae bacterium. GTDB lineage: Bacteria > Pseudomonadota > Gammaproteobacteria > Methylococcales > Methylomonadaceae > WTBX01. The sequence goes on from DAOUSJ010000086.1 coordinate 1,773, forward strand.
TAGGTGCTATTTCAACTATTTTCACTCCTACAGTATTTGCACTATCACTCACAGGAATATCTTGTGCCACCAATAAATCTTTTAAAGTTTTAGCTAATTCTTGCGCTTGCCAATACACTGGCCTCAGCATTAACATGCGTTTATTTTCTAAACTCGGTCTATCAATTAAACTAATTGCCTCTTTATAAACTGCAATTCGTTCTGGCATTCCAGTTACCACTAAAGCATTAAGGCGCGTGTTAATAGTAGCATTGGATGAATTGCTTAAATTTAAAAAACTACGCATAAAACTCAAAGCTTCGCTAGGTTTAGCATATTGCAATGGAATAACTGTCATGGTACGCCCAGATTTAGGCACTAATTTATTCGGATCTTGAGCTAAGTTGGGTACAATTTGCGCAGCTTTTTTTGAAGGCAAAACCCTTAAACCTTCAGGCGACCAAGCTAAAAAAATATTATAAGCACTCAAAGCTTGTTCAACCATACCTAACAAACGTTCTGCCTGTACTGGCTTAGTAATATGCAAAGTTACTGGTTCTTTACGAGTGCTTAAACTCGCATCAACTTCAAAGGATAAATCTAAAATTTCGCCTAAAGCCATATGAATAAAATTATTCAGCGGCATTTTATCCACATTAATCGCAATTTTATCTAAAGGTAATTTTAATTTTCGAGTATTTTCCACACTTAAAGGCTCAGGTTTGTAACCTAAACTAGCGAAAGGTTGCACTTTAATCGGTATCTTCTTAATGCTGACTTTAGGTGCTTCATTATTTACCGCAACTTTATTTGGTGGTTCAGGTAATGTTGTAGGCAATTGCATTTCTACATCCCGAACTACACAAGCACTTAATAGCACTGCCCCCAAACTTAAACTAAGCTTTTTTACCAAATAAATACACATATTCTGTTGTTGTTTCATCTTGAATAATAATTCCATCTAACAAAATTTTTTGAATAATTTTACCGTCTGGAAGTTTTTCGCCCACGCGATATAGTTTAACTTTTTTTTCAAATTCAATTGCCGCAAAACTAGCAAGTTTCACTGCTCTTAAATGCCACTTAGTAGCTTTGTCCTTTTTTTTGCCTTTTTTAGCCTTTTTACCTGTTGTAACACTAGCATCCGCAATCACCAAACCTCTAGCTTCATCCCATAAATTATGTGCCAAAATTGTGTTTTTCGCATCTTTGGTTAAATCAAATTCACTTTGATTAAAACTAGGCGGTAATCTAGCCTTAGAATGATTATTCAGCTCAGTTTGCCAACGTAATCCAGGTTCAATTAATACCAATAAGGCTAATAAAGTAGTTTTTTGCATTAGTCCTCAGAATTTTTAGGAATTGCTACAGTTTTTAAGCGATAACTAGCTAAAGTAATACGTAAAATTGCTACTGTACGTCCTTGAGATATTTGCAATTGTTCTAACACAAATAACTTAGGGCTATTAGCTAAAGTATCAATGAAACCAATTATGGCATGAATATCGCCGCTAAGTTGAAATAGTAAACCGATTTTTTCACCCAACGCAGTTACTTCAACTTCTTGCAAATTCTTGCTTCTAACTGTTAATTTAGCAAGTTTAATTTGTTGTTGCACTAATTGATTCATTTGTTGTTGCGCTAAAGTATAACTATCTGCTTCTATAAAGGCTGCATCAAACTCTTGCATATTTTTTTTCGCCACAATTAAAGCTTGCTCCCATTTGGTTTTTGAAGCTTGTAAAGCAACTAATTTAGCTACTTTTTTATGCTTGGCGGCAATAATATCAGCTTGTTGAACTCGCCAATCTAAATATGGTTCAACCATCCAAGTGCTAAGAATAACTCCAGCAGCAATTATTAAACCCCAACGAATCCAAGCACTATCTAATTCTGGATGCTGACTAATACGGTTCCATAATTGGCTAAGCTTAAGATTCTTCATGGTGTAGTTAAAACTAACCGCATTTGAAATCTCTCAGTACCAGTTTTTGCATTGGGATTTAGAGCATTCAACAATAATACCTGTTCAACTTCTGGTAATTGTTCTAACAAAGGTAATAAGCGCATCACTTCTAAACCTGTACCATGAATATCTAATTGATCGGCTTCTAAATGTAATTGTTGCAACCAAGTATCTAATGGAATCACTTCAGTTAATCGCGCTAATAAATGTTCAGGTAATTGTTGCTGATAACGTAAAGTTTGCACCTCAGTAAACAATTTTTGCCGCCGTAATACTTGTTTACGCAAATTTAACACCGTATTAGCAGTTTGTTGCACCGCAGTTAATTGAGTTTGCACCGCTTCTTGTTGTGAATGCAATAAAGCCGCATCTGCTCCCATCCACAACAACCACGCCAATACTATAGTGACAAACAAATTTTTATAACTAAGCGGATCACTCCAATCACGCAATCCAGCAACGCGAGCAAATTTTAATTTACGACTATTTGGCTTAACTGTAGCAGCTAAAGTTTTGACTGTAATATTTTCTGGCAACCAAACATCTTTAATCTCAGCTGTAAGCCAAGCAGTTTCAAGCTCTATTGCACCCCAACCATGCCACAATCTAGCAGCAGCTTGCATTTGATGCGCAATAGATAATTTTTCCACCTGTCCATGTGCATTCACTAACGCATAAGCGGTATTATTAGTTTGTGCGTGAATTAATAAGTTAGTTGCATTAGTCGGAATACAAGCTGCATACCAAGCCACTTCTGGAATTACATGCGTCACGTCCAAAGCAGTATGTTGTTGCCAAGCTAATACTGGTTCACGTTGCCATAACCACACTTGCACTTGCCAAGTTTCAGCTTGTAAATGATAACTGTACACATAATCATGTGCCGTTATCCAAGGATTCCAATGCTGAATATCCAATTCCAATGCTTCAGCTAATTCTTTTTCATTAACTAAATGTTGGGGGAAATAACAAGTTTTGAATACACAAATGTCCGCAGGTACAATAAAAATAACCTGAGAAAACATATTAGCACTGGGAATTTCAGCTTCAGAAATGCTTTGCCAACCTTCAGCATTCCAAACTTGACGTTGCAATAATTCATCTTCTACAGACAAACGCACACAAACAGCAAATTGCTGGCGCAAATTAAACAACATTTTAGGAGTTCCAGCCACGAGCATCGTCAGGATAATACCAAATTTGAGTTTGATAAGGCATAGTTAACAAACGTTTTAAGCGAATAATAGTAGTTAAAGTTGGCGCATCTGCTTGGGAAATTTTAACTCTATATACAATTGAAGGAATAAAAGGCCCAAATTCATCAAACGCTGAATGAAATAAAGGTAAGCGTTTTTCTAAAGCTTTCCAAGCCCCTTGTTTACGCGCACGAATTACATAAGCTAATTTTTGTGGTGATAAATCTAATACAGCTTTCAAAACTGCTTCAGTAGCCGTAGCAACATTCAAAAATCCATAACCACTGACAAGTAAGTGTTGGCGCAAGGGATATTTACCTAATATTTGATTATAAATTTTCGCGTTCATAGCTGGCAATTCCAATAATTCATCCAAATGTCGCAAAGGAGTATTTCGAGGTAAATAATTTAAGCCTGCAAACATATAATCACGTTTCTCCATACCAGAACGATGTTTTAAACTATCCGCATCAATCCAATCAGTTAATTGATCGCGAATTTTTAATGCTGTATTTTTATCAGTTACTTGCATAAATAAGCGCAAAACCACCTTTGGATCATAATTTCCTAAACCCAATAAGCCCGCACTATCTTGTACCTGCACATTTACACCATCAATAGTTATTACTTCACCATCAATTGGCAACCTTAAACCATTAAATAACACCGCATTATAATTATTTTCACCGAGGATTAAATGCTGCACTACTTGTTGCAATACAGAACGATATTTTAATTCCTGTTGCCATTGCTGTTGTTGTTCCATAACTACAGTCAAACTATTGCGTGCTTGTTGACTTAAAGTCACAGCAAATGCGGTTAACACGGATAAAATTATTAAAGTTAAAGGTAAAATTGCCCCAGTTTGGGTTTTAATCATCGTAAAAATCTAAACCCCAACTATTTACTCGATCAGGCAATGCAAATAGCCATACATGTGGTTGCTGTTTAATATCTATAAATTCAATTTTGACCTGCAACGGCATTTTCCATAATATCTCCGCATCATAATTATCTAACCACTCAGGTTCATCACGATAACGCTGTTGTTCTTCAATATTCAATGAAATCTCAGCAAATTCTTCGGGTCTAGGAAATGCCGGCGCGTAATAACTGAATTTACCTATTTCTGGACTGCGTAGTAACTCAACCCATGCAGAATTTGAATTAGCTACACGTTTTGGATCACTATGTGCTGCTCCAGCTTGATATAACAAAGCATAATCATTGTCAGCAATTTTATCCCATTTTAAACTTAGCGGATAAATATGCCCACTAACATCCAATAAAGAAGTGGCACTCATCCAATTTACTGCGGTAGCATCACCTTTAAAATACGGCAAATACAAACCTCGATAAACAGTGTATTGACCAAGAATGGCTTGATTAAACCAATTTTCTAACCACAAATGCCGCGATAATAATTGTTGCGCTAAAAATTGCCGCGATTTGGCTTGCTCCCAATTTAATAAACCTTGTCGAAATCCCCAAAGTAAACTAGTTAATAAGAGTGCAAAAATGCTTAGGGAAATTAAAATTTCAACTAAGGTAAATCCCGAGTTTTTTAGTCTTTCCATGTGGAAATCAATTGTTGCCATGACAAATTCCTACTTGCAACAGCAGCTGAATTTAACACTACTTGAATATCATAAAGTTGCAAAGTTTTTATCACAAAACCTTCATCCATAAGTGGATAAGCATTTCCATTAGCTTGGGCTTGCCATTGATATTTAAAGCCTTCTAGTTCACCTTGACCACGTTTGATAGCTACAATATCTAAATTAGATATATGTTGATAAATTTGCTTTTCCGCTAAAATTAATTGGGAATAACGCGCAGCTTGTTGTTGTCTACTGGCAGCACTGGAAAACAATTGTAAAATTAAGCCCATGCCCATTGCTACAATCGCGGCAGCAATTAAAACTTCGATTAGGGTGAAGCCAGCTTGAGTTCGAAAACGCAATTGCATGCAAGGAAATTAGAAACAATCTTTTTGTTGACGCAGTTGCCGAAAGACTTCTGCAGCTGGAATGGTTGCCATCCCTAATTCATGTTTAAAACTTTCCAAATCAGCCCGTAAAAATGGATTAGTATTTAATTCATCTGCCAATAAAAATGGCATTGTTGAAACCCCATGTTCACGTTGGCGTTTTACATATGCAACCCGTTGTTGTAAATTTAGATTGTCAGGATCTAAAGTCAAAGCAAAATTACCATTCGCCAAGGTGTATTCATGCGCACAATAACATTTTGTATTTACATCTAAAGCTCTTAATTTGCATAAAGATTGCCACATTTCAGATGCAGAACCTTCAAACAAA
>DAOUSJ010000028.1 GCA_030627285.1 Methylococcaceae bacterium
AACTCTATTATTACCGCCTATTTCAATAATTTCTAATTCAGGAATTGACTTTTTTCCAGCAGAAGAAGGCAAAATGAAGCGGAAATCATCAACAGCTAAATTACCTTTCAATAAAGCTTGTTCAATATTACCAGTTAAATTTAATTTACCACTCATATGAGTATTCAATTTTGGACTATTTGCCAATTGCAAATGCTTGAATAATAAATTAATTACAACTGGAAATTTTTTATCTGCATCTAAACTCACTAAACCAGAGCTTGTTAAAGTGCCAGTATCAGCATCTTGCAAATTCAATTTAGTTAATTTTATTTCTTTAAGATTTGCATCCACTTGCAACTGAATATTTTTAAAATGAGTTTCCGTCATCGAATTTTGATATTCACCTTGCTCTAATAAAATCTTACCTTGTAATTGAGGTTGTTTTATAGAACCAGATAATTGTAATTTAGTATTAAAATTTCCTTTAATTTGTTGTCCTACCAAGGGCAATAATCTGGTTAATTTTTCCAAATCTAAATCAGCAGTTAAATTGCCAGTAATAGCTTGATTTTCAGGCATATCAAACAAAAATGGTTCTAACTGTAATTGCAATGGTAATTGTGTGATTAAAACAAAATCCTGTTTAAATTTTGGATTTTTAATTTTCACTTCAGCATTCAATTGAGGTGCTTTAATCTGAGTTTCTAGCGTTAATTCTGTAGCTGGAAAATCTCTATATTCAAACCCCTTAAGCTTTAAATTCTTTAACTGTGCTTGAACATTAATTTGTGGCTGGATTGCAGAACCAGATAACTTCACTTCTGAGCTAAACTTACCTCTTACTGGCAGTTCAGTAAATTGATTAGCAACACTTAAAGGAAAATCTAAATTTATTTGTCCCAATAATTTTTGCGGGGAATAATCCATTTTCGCGCTCAATTTAATCTTACCTAAAGATAAGTCTAACTGATTTAATGCAATATTTTTTCCCACTACAACTACACTAGTAGGTTTATGCATATTTAAAGCCTTTTTAGCGAATTTACCAGTGAATTTTTCCAAATGTAACTGAGTTTGTTTATTGGTATGTTGTAATAGAGCTTGTAAATTCAGTGTAAATGGTTCTTGAACTTTGCCTTGTGTAGCCAATTGTAACTGCAATTCTGCCAATACTCCGCTAGCAGTTAATAGTAATTTGTTAATTTTAGTCTCTTGTTGTTGCAATTTATGTAATTGCAATTTAGCTTGTAATTCTGGTTTTTCAAGCGCATTCTTAACTTCTGCATCCAATTGAATATTGTTAATTTTAATATCTTGTTGCTGCAATTCCTGTAGATTCAATTTAGCTTGCAGTTGCGGATTTTTTAACGCATTTTTAACTTCCGCATCTAAATGAATAGAGTTAATTTTCAATTCTGCTAACGCAAATTTATTTAATTGCGTAGTTAAACTCACAAATTGTTGTTGTTTTATAGGTTTAAAACTAGTTTCTAAACTTAATTGTCCCTGCAAATCTTGCTGTGTCCACGGCTTCAATGCTTGTAAATTAGTATTTTTAAGCTTTAAATCACCTTGCAATAAAATACTATCCAAATTAAGCACTAATTGTCCTGCTAATTCAGTTTTAGGAGCAGCAAACAAGAGCTTGTCTAATTTAAGTTGCTGTCCTTGCAAAGCATAATTACTACTCAAAGTTAATTGCTGACCATATTGTTGTGCTTGAAGTTTAAATTGTCCTTGAGGATTCTGCATAACTTCTTTAGCACTTGCAACTAATTTTATGGCACTAATTTTTTGTTGCGCCACTTCCAAATTAGCAATTTCAACTATGGCATTAACCAATGGCTGTGTAGGTTTACCCTGCAAATCAAGTTTTATTTTAGCTTTTTGAAGGCTTATTTCTGGAGTTTTAAGCTGTGGAATAGCTAATTCTAAATGCGAATTAAATTGTTGGGTGTTTAAATTAAACTGAGTTTTATTTGCAATTAAATTGAATTTTTTAGCTTGTAAATTTAATTCATGTACTACCAAAGAGGTTTTTTGATTCAAATCTAAAACCGTATTGAGACTAATTTTATCTCCAATTAAATCCTTAACAGGTGCTGGTAAACCAGTTAATTTTTGAATATTAGTAGCTAGATTTACATTGATTTGTTTTAATTGCGGCTGAATTTTAATCTTGGCTTCAGCTTCAATTTCTGCATTTGCTGCTTTAGTAATAGCGGCTAAATTATCCAGTTTTAAACTTAAATCTAATTCCCCAGCTTGTTTAAGTAAATCAAAATTTCCAACCACATAAACATGACTCCAAGCACCATCAAGAATGAAATTTTTAATTTGCAACTGCTGTTTTTTATCAATATTTAACTGGGTATCCCAACTTAAATTTGGTTCTGGAATCGGTTTTTTAGCCTGCAAAATTCCTGTAACAGTGCCTGTTGAAGTTAAATTAAACTTACCCGCTGAAACTGTAGTTTCTGGAACTAAATTTAGTTCAGTAGTTAAATGTTTAACTTGCAAATCATCCACAGCCAATTTATTAATTACCAAATTCAATTTTGCTTTTGGTTGTTCTAAAGTTCCATTAACAGTTGCAGTTAAAGTAGTCGCACCTGCAAGTTTTAAACCTGTTAAAACATTTAATTTACTTAAATTAGCTAATTTTAAATCCGTACTCAAAGCTATTTTTTGATCTGGCAAATGTAAATTTAAATTAGCTGCTAATTTTAATAATTCATTGTTTAATTCAAGCTGTTTTAATTGTATATTTTCTGCATCAGTTGCAATTACATGCATAGATAAATTTTGTTGTTTACCAATTAAATCCAATATTTTTTTTGGAATAATTCCTGTAGTTAATTCAGCTTTAGTAGCTAATTTTAACCATGGTTGTTGGCTAATTCCAAAAGTAAGTACTTGTTTTAAATTACCTACACCTGCAATTTGCGAGTTTAAATTAATCGCTAAATTATCCAATAATCCATCTGCATCTAGTTGTAAATGCACAGATTTTAATGCAGGTTGCTGAGTTAATTTAGCTAATAAACCACCAGTTTCATCTGCACGAATTTTGGTAGTAATACTTAAAGGCTTTAGATTTATTTGCGCATCTAAAGTTAACTTTAAATTATCTTTATCCAGCCGAGTTAACTGCAATTCAGCAGCAATTTTTTGACCTACAGTTTGAGCTTTAGCAAAAAAATTTAACTCTAAAGCTTCGCCAATCACAGATTTACCTAATTTGATGTTCTCAATTGCTAACCGATTAATATTAACTAAGGGTAAATTTAAATCTATTTCAGGTAATTCAGTCGGAATTTGTAACGGCTCATCTTTTTTAGGCGCACTAGGTGGTAATCTATGCAAATGCAAACTTTGACTACTAAGCTCATCAATTTTGAGTTCGCCATTAAATAATGCTAATAATGACCAATTCAAACGCACATTATCTAGTTGTAACCATATTCCTTGTTCATCAGCTAAACTTAAATGTGCAAAACTTATATCAAATGGAAATAGCCCTGTAATTGGGGTTAACTGAATTTTATTTTTTTTATCACTGAGAGTTTCACTAACTGTAGCAGCTATATATGTTTGCACTATGCTAGTCTGTAAAGCAATTCCTATAATGCCCAGCAAAACTATTATACTTAGCAAAATATATAAAATTATGCGCAAAAACTTTACAGGTTTAATAATAGTCAGGATTTTTTTCAAAATGTGTGTCCAATACTAATATAAATTTGGTAGTCATCATCATATGGACGTTTATTAACTGGAATAGCTATATCAGCTCTTAAAGCTCCAATCGGAGTTTTATAGCGCGCACCTAAACCAGCACCAATTTGTAATGGTTCCGCAAAATCTTGATACGTATTTGCATATGCACGTCCTGCATCCATAAATACTACTGCGCCAATACTATCAGTAATCCAACCACGTAATTCACTGGAAAGTGCTAATAAAGATCGTCCACCAATTAATTCATCTAAAGAGTTTTTTGGGGATACTGCTTGAAAACTATAGCCTCTTATAGTGTCTCCACCACCAGCAAAATAACGTAAATCTGCAGGGATTTTTTCTGCATTTGCTCCAATAATATTACCCGCAATTATACGTCCAGCTAAAATTAAAGCATTGGATTCTAATAAGCTTAAATAATGGTTATAGCGAATTTTTTGTTTGTAAAAAACTGCCCCTGAAGTAGTATCTACAAATGGTTGTGCATCCAGCCAGATTCTACCTCCTTTAGTTGGTTCCAAAGCATTGTCACTAAAATCCCAACTATAATGTACTGGAATTGAGAGTAAATTAAAACTTTCAGTTTCCGTAGCAGAATTTTGTTCAGTAATTCGTGAAAATTGATAAGCAAGACCGGCATTAATACGTTCTTTTTTGCCTAATTGATGCTCAACTGCAGCAATTAATTCCGCGCGCATACCATCATAAGCATCGGTATCTTCTTTGGTGAAAATACTATCAAAAATAAACGTGTTTTCGGGTGCGTAAAATACTGGTTTTCTAAAACCAGCTTCCACTGAAGATTTAACCATGGATATATTTAATTCAGTTTCAATAGTTTCGCCACGACTCCAAAGATTACGATGTTCCCAAGTTAAACGTAATAAAAATAATTCTTCATCAGTAGTTAACCTTAAGCCCGCACTAACAGTTCTAGGTAAACGTTTAGTTAATTTAAATGTTACTGGATACATGCCATTAGCATCAGGTTCTTTATTAAGATGTAAATGCGCTACCGTAAACAACCGACTTTCTACTAATTTTAAACGTTTTTGATCTAATTCAGTTTGATTGTAAAGTATGTTTGCTTGCCAATGAATCAAATCATATAAAAAATCTGCATCAACATCTCCATGACCTTCAAAAGTTACATCACCTAAATATACTTGTTTGCCAGTGTTAATACAAAAATTTACTTGTACTGTAGATAAATCATGGTTAACTACTACCTTACGCGGACAAAGTTCTGCAAACGCATGCGCTTCATTTTTAGCATGGCGTAATAATTGTTGTTCTGCTGCTAAAATTTCTGCACTAATAGCAGCTTGTTTTAATTCTAAATCTAGTTGTTCTGAATTAGGTTCTTCCAGAGTTTCAGAATTAATATCAAAGGTCAATTCGGTTAACAAATATTGTTTGCCTAATTCAATAGCATAAATTAATACAACTTCGTCTTCATCTGGTTCAGATTCAATAGTTATTTTGGCATTAAAATAAGCTTGCGAATGCAATAATTTAATAAAAGTTGGCACATCTTGTTTAGCACGATGTTTTAATGCAAATAAACTTTTAGGAGGGGATTCTATTTGTGCTTGCGCAGTAGAATACTCTAACAATGATTCCTTCAAATCATCATCTTCAATGCCGCTAATTTCAATAGAATATGAAATTAATTCATCCGCCTTTACCTTGCTTATAAACACAAAACAAAATATACACAATGAAATAATAACGCTAATTATTAGGTGTTTTTTAATCATAATTGCACAAATTATAGTTTATATTTAGCGTTTTCTTAAATAACATCCAAAAAAAAAGCCGATACATATGTACCGACTTTCTCTTGATGCTAGTTAATTACAAAGAATTTGTAGCATTTAAGTCTGCAAAAGTTTGTTCTAAACGATTTGCCATACCTACTTCGCCAGCACGTTGCCAAACGCGAGGATCGTAGTATTTTTTGTTTGGAGAATCTTCACCATCTGGATTGCCAATTTGACTTTGCAAATAAGCTTCATTTTTCTTGTAGAAATTCATTACTGCTTCCCAAGTTGCCCATTGAGTATCAGTATCAATGTTCATTTTGATTACGCCGTAACCAATAGATTCTTTTATTTCTGCTTCGCTAGAACCTGATCCACCGTGAAATACGAAATTCAATGTATTTGCAGGAAGATTGTACTTCTTAGAAACGTAAGCTTGAGAGTCGCGTAAAATTGTTGGAGTTAATTTAACATTACCAGGTTTGTAAACACCATGCACGTTACCGAAAGATGCGGCGATAGTAAAACATGGACTGATTTTGCTTAATTCTTCGTAAGCGTAAGCCACTTCTTCTGGTTTAGTGTATAAATCAGCAATATCCATGCCTGAGTTATCAACACCGTCTTCTTCACCACCTGTACAACCTAATTCGATTTCTAAGGTCATACCCATTTTTGACATGCGTGCCAAGTATTTTCCGCAAGTCTCAATGTTTTCTTCTAAGCTCTCTTCAGATAAATCTAACATGTGCGAGCTAAATAAAGGTTTGCCAGTTTCTGCAAAGTGTTTTTCACCTGCATCTAATAAACCATCAATCCAAGGTAATAATTTTTTCGCTGCGTGATCTGTATGTAAAATAACTGGAACGCCGTAATGCACTGCCATGTTATGTACATGTTTTGCACCAGAAATCGCGCCTAAAATTGCATTTTGTTGTCCTTCTAATTTCAATCCTTTGCCTGAAAAGAACGCCGCGCCGCCATTTGAAAACTGAATAACAACTGCAGATTTAGCTTTAGCAGCCGCCTCTAAAACAGAGTTAATTGAATCTGTGTTAATAGTATTAACCGCAGGTAATGCGAAATTATTTTCTTTACAACAAGCAAATATTTTCTGTACATCTTCACCAGTTACAACACCTGGTTTAACTAAATCTAAAATTTTTTGAGACATGTTTTTACTAAATTTGGAAAATTAACAACAACATCACCCCTTAAACTTTAGGAATGATGCTAAAAAAATTCTTATGCTTCTAAGCTTGCTAAACGGTCACTTAATAAGCCTTCTAAAACTTCTAAAGCTTTAGAGAAGCCTTCAATGCCTTCTGCTAATTTATCATTAGCCATTTTGTTTTCTGCATGCATAGCATCAAAAGTTGCTTTATCAACAGAGATTTTTTCAATCGTTGCTGCGTCTGCATTTTCTTGAGTTAATTTACGTGGTAACTCAGCTTCTGTTGCTTGTAAAGTCGCTAATAACGCAGGTGAGATAGTTAATAAATCAGAACCTGCTAATTCTGTGATTTCACCAATATTACGGAAACTCGCGCCCATTACTTCAGTGTTATAACCAAATTTTTTGTAATAGTTATAAACCGCTGTTACAGAAACAACACCTGGATCTTCTGCTGGTTCGTAAGAATCACGACCTGTATCTTTTTTGTACCAATCAAGAATACGACCAACAAATGGAGAAATTAAAGTAATGCCGCCTTCTGCACAAGCGATTGCTTGATGCAAACCAAATAATAAAGTCAAGTTGCAGCTGATGCCTTCTTTTTCTAAAACTTCAGCTGCTTTAATGCCTTCCCAAGTTGAAGCAATTTTAATTAAAATACGCTCTTTAGCAACTCCTGCTGCTTTGTATTGTGCGATTATTTCACGACCTTTAGCAATCGTAGCTTCAGTGTCAAAAGAAAGACGCGCGTCAACTTCTGTGGATACTCGGCCTGAGACGATTTCTAAAATTTTAAGTCCAAAAGATACTGCTAAACGATCAAAGGCTAAAGTTACTACTGCTGCTGCAGTTGCATCTGCACCTAATGTAGTTCTAGCACCAGTTAAAGTATCATCAACAATTCCTTGATACTGTGGCATTTGCGCTGCGGCAGTAATTAAAGAAGGATTGGTAGTTGCATCACGCGGAGTAAACTTTGCAATCGCTTCAAGATCACCTGTGTCAGCTACGACTACAGTCATTTCTTTTAGTTGTTCAAGTAAATTTGCCATAATTAGAAAGTACCTTTATGTTGTGAGTTGATGTGATTTAACTATATTGGATTATGGAATAAAAATATACTGCATAATCTAATATAACTATTCAATAGAACATGTCTAAATGCCATTAATACTAGCACTTAGACACACTTTAAACATCCAGAAAAACACTACCCTTTAGCTTGTAAATACTTTTCAACACCTGTAAGTGGTTCTGTAACTGATATAGATTCAATTACTTCAGCTGTTTCTGCAATTAATTGTTTTGCAACTATAGATTTTTGAGTTAAATATTTACTTACACCCGTAGCTAAAATTTCAGTACGATTTTCTAAATATTTAGTAACTCCAGTCACTTTAGGTAATGGTGCTGCGTTTTTTAAAGCTATGTTTCTTCTAGCAATGTATTTAGCCACACTACTATTCAAATTTTGTTCTTTATTAGCTAAATATTTAGCTACACTACTGATTTTTACTTGCGGTTTATTTGCCTGAGATCGCAAATATTTATCTACGCCAGTAATTAATACTACGATTTCATTTTGAGATTTTTGTTTATCAGCAATTGATTTTCTAGCTACGTATTTAGCTACGCCACTAGGTAAATGTTGCTGTTTTACTCGCAAATATTTAGCTACACCAGTAGCATTTGGAGATGGCTTTTGATTTTGTAAATATTTTGAAACCCCTGTTAAACCATCGGAATTATCTTGTTCTTTTGTTACTGGAACTTCATCCATGTAAACTTGAGTATTAGTTGATGAGCTAAAAAAACCAAATAAACCTGCCATAACTTATCCCTTGTTGCGTAGATATTTTTCAACACCTGTAGTTTTTGTTACTGCAGCAATTTTTGCAGCGACAACCTTTCTAGCCATATATTTAGATACACCAGATACAGGAACTTTTTCTTTATTTTCTAAATACTTAGCTACACTAGACATTTCTGGCATTTTTTTATTCAAATATAATGCCACCCCTGTTAATCCAGAAGTATTAGCTTTCTTTTGAGGCGCGGCTGCTACAGAAGCAGATTTTTTTGGACAAGAAAATGTCTTTCTATTGAACAATAAAAACCCTGCAACTAATAAAGCACCTAAACCAAATAAAGTTACCATAGAATCATCAGCAGCTTCTTCAACTATATCTTCTGAAACTTCAGCTACTACTGCTTCTGACTTATTAAGTTTTTTACTTGATGAAGTTTTTGCTGTAGTTTGATTATGTTTATACTCAGAATCACTAAAAACTACTTCTGGTTTAAAATTAGCTGCTGGATATTTAGCATCCGGTGTACTTGTGACTGCTTTTTTACTGCTAGATGATGCGCTATGCTTGTAGTCGGCATCACTGTAAATAACTTTTGGTTCAAAATTAGCTGCTGGGTATTCTTCTGCCCCTACAATAGGACTGATTAATACTAATACCGTTAGCACACCTTTAGTTAACTGTTTTATCTTCACGCTTGAACTCCCCTCTATACGTTATATTAATGCTTATATCTACGTATGTGTAATTGTTAAAGGCTATTATCCTAACCTAAGTAGTTTGATATTAACACTGTTAAAACAATAACATTACATACGCAGATATAGGGTTGGAGTATTAAAGTATTGCTTCTACATTTGCAACAACATTTTCCACAGTAAAGCCAAAATGTTTCATTACATCACCGCCTGGAGCAGATTCGCCGAAAGTATCAATTCCTACTACAGCACCTTCTAAACCAACATATTTACGCCAGAAATCACTTATGCCAGCTTCAATAGCAACTCGTTTAACACCTGGTGTTAAGACGCTATCTTTGTAAGCTTGTTCTTGACGATCAAAAACATTAGTTGATGGCATAGAAACCACACTAACTTGTACACCTTTTTCAGCCAATGCTGTTTGGGCTTTTAAAGCTAAATTAACTTCAGAACCTGTAGCAATTAAAATAGCTGCTACATCACCTTTTGCTTCAGAAACTACATAAGCACCATTACGAACCGCTGCAATTTGATCTTCAGAACGCGCAATAAAAGGCAATCCTTGACGACTTAATACTAAGCTTGTAGGGCCATCTTGACGCTCTACTGCTGCAACCCAAGCAACCGCAGTTTCAGTTGAATCTGCAGGTCTCCAAACATCCATATTAGGGATGAAACGCATTGCAGAAGTATTTTCTACAGGTTGATGTGTAGGACCGTCTTCACCTTGACCAATAGAATCATGAGTTAAGACTGCAATAGTACGAATCTGCATTAACGCTGCCATGCGTAAAGCACTTTTTGCGTAATCAGAGAACATATGGAAGGTGCCACCAAATGGTAATAAACCACCGTGTAAAGCCATACCATTCATGATTGCATACATACCGAATTCACGTACACCGTAAGAAATGTAGTTACCCATTTCTTTACCGCTAACATGTTTGAAGTCTGCACAACTAGTTAGATTTGAACCTGTTAAGTCAGCAGAACCGCCTAAAAATTCAGGTAATGTAGATGCAAGTCCTGCAATACATTTTTGTGAAGCTTGACGAGACGCTAAGTTTTCTGCTTTTGCATTAGTGTCTGCAATTAAAGTAGCTGCTGCTGCTTCCCAATTAGCTGGTAATTCTTTCGCCATACGACGTTTGAATTCTGCGGCTAATTCTGGATATTCTACTGCATAAGCATCAAAACGTGTATTCCATTCAGCTTCAACTTCAGCACCTGAAGCTTTAGCATCCCAACCTGCATAAACTTCTTCAGGAATAACGAAAGGTGCGTGTTCCCAACCTAATTCTTTACGTGTTAATGCAACTTCTTCATCACCTAAAGCCGCACCATGACATCCATGAGTACCACTTTTATTTGGAGAACCAAAACCAATAACTGTTTTACAACAAATTAACGAAGGTTTATCAGTTTCTTTTTTAGCTAAGCTAATTGCTGCGTTAATAGCATCAGAATCATGTCCATCTACAGAAATAACATGCCATCCATAAGCTTCAAAACGTCTAACTGTATCATCTGTGTACCAACCATCAATATGTCCATCAATAGAAATATTGTTGTCGTCCCAGAACGCAATTAAACCACCTAAACCCCATGTGCCTGCTAATGAACAAGCTTCATGAGAAATACCTTCCATTAAACAACCATCACCCATGAATACATACGTATTATGGTCGACAATTTTATGATTAGGCTTATTAAATTGATCTGCTAATAATTTTTCAGACATTGCAAAACCAACTGCATTGGTGATGCCTTGTCCTAATGGGCCAGTTGTAGTTTCAATCCCTGGAGCAAAACCATATTCAGGATGGCCTGCACATTTTGAATGCAATTGGCGAAAAGAAGATAATTCTTCCATTGCTAAATCGTAGCCTGACAAATGCAATAATGAATAAATTAGCATTGATCCATGACCATTGGATAAAATAAAACGGTCACGATCGGCCCATTCAGGACTTGTTGGGTTATGTTTGAGGTGGTCGTTCCATAATACCTCAGCAATATCAGCCATTCCCATAGGCGCACCTGGATGACCTGATTTTGCTTTTTGTACTGCATCCATGCTTAAAGCGCGTATTGCGTTCGCTAAATGTCTGCGCGAAGCCATATTCTTCTCCTAAAGTTGGTTTATTACTTTAACGACTGTTATTAAAATACTGCAGTATAAGTTACAGTCAATCAATATTTTTTGAATTGCAGATAAAAAAACGAGCGGTAAAACCACTCGTTTTTAATAGTACTTATTCCATGTTAGCGTGTCGTTCTCGCATTTTTTCTTCTGGGATTTCTTTTTCCCAAACCAAATGCGAAACTAACGCTTCAAGAAAACATAATGTTGATAGTTCAAATACGGTTCCCATTGGCATTCCCTTTACTTTTTGGTAAAGTTCTTGTTTCCCTATTTGAAACACACCATCAGCAATATCACCGATTGTCGACTCCGCTCTAGATGAAATTAAAACAATTCTTGCGCCTACTTCTTTAGCTTTATTAGTAAAGGCAATTAATTGTTCAGTTTCACCAGAACCTGAGATCACAATTAACAAATCACCATTCCTAATGCTAGGAGTGACAATTTCACCAACCATGCTGACATCGTAACCGCTATGCATTAAACGCATGCCTAGAAAATTACCTACAAGTTTTGAACGTCCTGCACCTGATATAAATATGCGTTTGGCACCGTCAAACATTCCAGTAATTTTTTCAGCATATGTATTATCAGTTGCATCAAGAATTTCTGAAATTTTATCAACTACTAAACGTTGATTTTCTTGTTGCCACATTATATTTATACTCCGTAGTTATTTATGCTGCGTCTACTAATTCACGAATTTCACGTGCTGATTCAGCTGGAGAAGCTGCGCCATAAATTGCTGCACCAACAACAATAATATCAGCACCTGCACGTACAACATCTTGAACAGTAGATTGATTAATACCACCAGCTACTGAAATACGTACACCTAATTCTAAAGCTGCAATTGTAGCTAAATCATTAAAAGGTGTATCGCCAGCTGCTTGTGCATCAAGACCTGTATGAATACCTACAATTTGCGCGCCAGCTTCAACCATGTCTCTTGCACATGCTACTTTATCAGCAACATTGATTAAATCAATTTGAGTTTCTGCTGCATTAGCTTGACTAGCTTTAACAACGCCTGCACATGTTGCTGCTCCAGAAACACCAAGTACGGTGCAGATGTCAGCGCCTGCTTCATAAAAAGGCGTAGCTTCGTATTCGCCAGCATCCATAGTTTTAAGATCAACTAAAAGTAAATGCTCTGGAAATCTAGCTTTTAATTCTTTAACTAAATTAATACCATTGTGTTTAATGCAAGGCGTGCCAATTTCAAAAATATCGACATGAGGAGCGACTTCTTCTGCAAGTGCAATCGTTGCGTCGAAATCTAAAGAATCTAAAGCCATTTGAATTAATGGTGTTGCCATGTTACATACTCCAATTTGATTATAATTTTTTTATTGCATACTTAATTACGCGAGTTGCACTTTAAAACAGAACGGGGGCTAATGTCAATGCCCAGCGTTGGTGCGATTTTAAAAAACACAGTTTGATATTGATTTAATGGCTTAGAATCCACAAATCCACAAAATTTTAAATTGTTACTTTTCAAACTAGTTAATCTAAGCGCACCAAGTTAGTGCAAACAAATGGCTTAATTTTTTAATGTAGAAAATATAACTTCACTTTATAATTAACGCTTTTAGATTATTCATCAACTAATGCCTGTGACTGATAGTTCTGTTTTTTCGCCCGATATACCTAAAAAAATTAATCAACCCATTTGTTGGCAAGGATTGTCAGGTTGTGCCGATGCATTGGCGTTGGCAAATGCGATTAAAAATGAAAATAGGCTATTTGTAATAATTACCACTGATAGCCAAAGTGCGCTGCGTCTGGAACGAGAATTAGAATTTTTTTTACAAACTGAATATCCAATTTTACAATTTCCAGATTGGGAAACTTTACCTTATGATGCTTTCTCACCATTACCAGAAATTATTTCCGAACGCCTCAAAACTTTAGCCTTATTACCTACAACTAAACGTGGTGCTATAGTAGTTTCAACTGCTACTTTAATGCAACGCCTAGCTCCAAGAGAACATGTGTTAGCACATAGTTTTAGCTTGCAAATAGGCGATGTATTTCAACCAGATTTAATCAGTAGTAAATTAAGCAATATTGGTTATCAAGCTGTGACTCAAGTATATCAACATGCAGAATTTGCAATTCGTGGCTCAATTATTGATTTATTTCCCATGGGAATTGGCAATCCTTGCAGAATAGAATTGATTGGCGAAATTATTCAGTCTATGCGTAGTTTTGATGTAGAAACACAAATGTCTTTGGATGAAATTGCACAGATTCAATTGTTTCCAGCGCGTGAATTTCCTTTTACTGATGCTTCAATTAAAAAATTTCGGCAAGAATTTAGACAACAATTTCCTGATACAACAACTAATAACAGTTTATATTTAGATGTAAGCCAAGGTATTACCCCTGCTGGAATTGAATATTATTTACCATTATTTGTTGATAAAACCGAAACTTTATTTGCTTATTTACCTGCAAGCACTGCCTTGATTTTACCCGAAAATTTTGCAGCTACAGGACTAAAATTTTACACTGAGGCTCAAGAACGTTTTGCACAACGCATCCATGATAAAACTCGACCTTTATTAACTCCTGAACAATTATTTTTAAACGCAGATGAATTAATTCAGCAAAGCTTAAATTTCAAACGCATATTTATAAGTAACAATTCTGAACCTAAAATTAACCAGATTAATTTTAAGTGCCAACAATTGCCTAAACTCAACCTTGATACGCGCTTAAAAAATCCAGCTTTGATATTGAAAAATTTTCTGCAAAACTTTGCTGGTAAAGTTTTATTAGTCGCAGAAACTGCTGGACATAGAGAGGCTTTAATTCAACAATTGCAGGAATATAAAATTAAAGCTAAACAACTTAGCTCTTGGGAACAGTTTTTGGCTGTAGATGCTAATTTATGCATGTTGGTCGCGCCTTTAGATAGTGGTTTGTGCTTGTTAAATCCAGTAATGGCTATTATTCCAGAACATTTGTTATCAGGGCAAAAAGTTCAACAACGCCGTCGACGTAAATCAGCTGTCAAAGAATTAGAAAATATTGTTAATAATTTAAATGAATTATCTTTGGGAGATCCTGTAGTTCATAGAGAACATGGCGTAGGTAGATATTTAGGTTTACAAACTTTGGAAATTGGCGGTATAGAGGCTGAATTTTTAAGTCTGGAATATGCTAAACAAGATAAAATTTATGTGCCAGTAGCATCTTTACATTTGATTGGTCGTTACACTGGTATGCATCCAGACAAAGCACCATTACATAAATTAGGCGCAGATCAATGGAATAAAGCTAAACAAAAAGCTTTTAGCAAAATTCGCGATGTGGCCGCAGATTTATTAGATATTCATGCACAAAGAGCTTTAAAAAAGGGATATAAATTTAAATTGGATGAACATGAGTATGCAGCTTTTGCAGCTAGTTTTCCATTTGAAGAAACTCCAGATCAAAAAACCACAATTGAAGCAATTTTACACAACATGCTTAGTTCACAACCAATGGATAGAGTAGTTTGTGGTGATGTCGGTTTTGGTAAAACTGAAGTTGCTATGCGCGCAGCATTTGTAGCAGTACAAAGTGGCAAGCAAGTAGCAATATTAGTTCCAACTACTTTATTAGCCCAACAACATTTTCAAAATTTTCGAGATAGATTTGCTGATTGGCCGATTCGCGTAGAAGTTACTTCACGTTTTGTGAGTCCAAAACAGCAAAAAATTATTAATGCTGATTTAGCTACTGGTAATGTAGATATTATTATTGGCACGCATAAATTACTCTCTAAAGAAATTCAATATCAGCAATTGGGCTTGGTAATTATTGATGAAGAGCATAGATTTGGAGTCCGCCAAAAAGAACATTTCAAACAATTACGCTCTGAATTGGATCTGTTAACTTTAACGGCCACACCAATTCCTAGAACCTTAAATATGGCAATGTCTGGGTTACGTGATATTTCCATTATTGCCACGCCGCCGCCAAGTAGACATGCAATTAAGACTTTTATTAGTGAATGGGTGGATGCACAAATTAAAGAAGCTTGTCAGCGGGAAATTAAACGCGGTGGCCAAGTGTTTTTTCTGCATAATGATGTTAAAAGTATGCAAAAAATGGCTTTAACTTTAGAGAAATTAATTCCTGAAGCTAGAATTGAAATTGCACATGGGCAAATGCCAGAACGTGAATTAGAACACATTATGCTGGATTTTTATCATCAACGCTTTAATTTACTTTTGAGTACTACCATTATTGAAAGTGGCATTGATATTCCTAGTGCTAATACCATTATTATTAATCGTGCGGACAAATTGGGTTTAGCACAATTACATCAATTACGTGGTCGAGTTGGACGCTCACATCACCGTGCTTATGCGTATTGCATTGTGCCGCCTAAAAGTTTGATGAGTAAAGATGCGCAGAAACGTTTAGATGCTTTAGATGCTTCTGGAGATTTAGGCGCAGGCTTTATTTTATCTTCACATGATTTAGAAATCAGAGGTGCTGGAGAATTATTAGGTGATGGTCAAAGTGGTCAAATCCAAGAAATTGGTTTTACTTTATATACTGATTTATTGGAACGGGCAGTAGCAGCATTAAAATCAGGCAAACAACCTGAATTATCTTTATCCCTAGATTCTGGAGCTGAAGTAAATTTACATACTGCAAGCTTAATTCCTGATGAATATGTGCCAGATATTCATACTCGTTTAGTGTTATATAAACGCATTGCCAATGCTGAAACTAGCAGTGATTTGCGCAAATTAAAAATAGAAATGATTGATAGATTTGGTTTGTTACCAGAGGCAGTGAAGAATTTATTTGTGGTAACTGAATTTAAACAGCAAGCTAATTTATTAGGTATTAGTAAGCTTGAGTTGAGTATGACTGGCGGTAGAATAGTTTTTTCAGCAACGCCAAAAATTAATTCAGCTCAATTAATCATGCTAATTCAAACCCAAACTAATTGTTATAAATTAGAGGGTATGTCAAAGCTAAAAATCACCAAAAAATTTAATAATCATGCAGATAAGATAGTATTTTTACAGCAACTATTACAACAATTAAGTTTGGATTAACTGAAATTATTGCTAGCTGCATTATTTATTCTAAGCGGTTTCAGCGTATAATAGAATGCATTTAATAATTCTATTAAGCACAGGTTTTAAATTGACTATTGCTAGATTGCATGGAGGCAAAATTTTGCGCCAACGTAATAAAAAACTCCATAAGCTATGACTCAAAAACTGTATATTCAAACTAACGGCTGCCAAATGAATGAGTATGATTCCGATAAAATGCGGGATGTATTACAAGTTTCACATGGTATGGAAATCACTCAAACCCCCGAAGAAGCAGATGTTTTATTATTAAATACTTGCTCTATTCGTGAAAAAGCTCAGGAAAAAGTTTTTTCTACTGTGGGTAGATGGCGAAAATTAAAACAGAAAAAACCTAATATAATTATTGGTGTTGGCGGTTGTGTTGCTAGTCAAGAAGGCAAAGCAATTCAAAAACGCGCGCCATTTGTGGATATAGTATTTGGCCCTCAAACCTTACATAGATTACCAACATTATTAGATCAGGCCCGCCAAAATAAAAAAGTTGTAGATATTTCTTTTCCAGAAATTGAAAAATTTGATGCCTTACCTGAACCTAGAGCTGAAGGTGTTAAAGCCTTTGTTTCTATAATGGAAGGTTGTAGTAAATATTGTAGTTTTTGTGTAGTTCCATATACTCGCGGCGAAGAAATAAGTCGACCTTTAAATACTGTCTTGGATGAAATTAATTCTTTAGCAGCTCAAGGAGTGCGAGAAGTAAATTTATTAGGGCAAAATGTTAATGCTTATCAAGGTTTAATGGAGGATGGTGATATAGCTAATTTTGCTTTATTATTGCATTATGTAGCTGTGATTTCAGGCATAGATAGAATCAGATTCACCACCTCGCATCCACTGGAATTTACTGATGATTTAATTGAGGCCTTCGCTAGTATTCCACAATTAGTAAATCATTTGCATTTACCCGTGCAAAGCGGCAGTGACAGCATTTTAAAACGTATGAAACGTGGACATACACGCGCAGAATACATTGCAAAACTGCAAAAATTAAAAGCAGTACGTCCAAATATTAGTTTATCTTCAGATTTTATTATTGGTTTTCCAGGTGAAACTGAAGCAGAATTTACCGATACTATGGACTTAATTGCAGAAATAGGTTTTGATTTCTCCTATAGCTTCATTTATAGCCCACGACCAGGAACTCCAGCAGCTGAATTGCCTGATAATGTCACCATGGAAACTAAAAAATTGCGCTTACAACAAATCCAACAACGTTTGAATGCACTAACCCAAAAAATTTCCAATTCAATGGTTGATAGCGTACAAACTGTCTTAGTTGAAGGTGTATCGAAAAAAAATCCGTTACAAATGACTGGGCGCACAGAAAATAATCGAGTAGTTAACTTTAGTGCGCATCCACGTTTACAAGGGCAATTTGTAGATATAATCATTACTGAGGCCCTGCCAAATTCATTACGCGGGCGATTATTGGAATCATCAGTTAATAAAATTTTAGCTTCCGCACCTACCGCTACCGTATAAAGCCATTGTCTCATTCTCAAGAACTTAATTTAATTCCTGCCGATAATTTACGGTTAGCCAATTTTTGTGGTGAATTTGACAGCCATTTACGACAACTTGAACAACGATTACAAGTTGAAATTGCTAATCGTGGACATCATTTTATTGTAACTGGCACTATAAATGCTGTGAAATCTGCTTGTGCAGTAATTTTAAAATTATATGCTGCCACTAAAACTGAAACTATAACCCCACATTTAATCCATTTAAATTTACAAGATGCTAACATTGAGCAATTAATGAACTCTGAACCAATAGCCACAACAGAAGCTATAAAAGAAATTATTTCAATCCAAACCAAAGCAGGTTTAATCAAGGGTAGAGGCGAAAATCAACAAATTTATTTACGCAAAATTTTAGCTCATGATATTAATTTTGGCATTGGGCCGGCTGGAACTGGAAAAACTTATTTAGCAGTTGCATGTGCAGTTGAAGCTTTACAAACTGAAACCGTGCAGAGAATTATTTTAGTTCGCCCTGCGGTTGAAGCTGGGGAAAAATTAGGTTTTTTACCTGGTGATTTAGCCCAAAAAGTAGATCCTTATTTACGCCCTTTATATGATGCCTTGTATGATATGCTGGGTTTTGAAAAAGTCGAAAAATTACTTGAAAAAAATATTATTGAGGTAGCTCCGCTAGCTTTTATGCGTGGACGTACCTTAAATGATTCGTTTATTATTTTAGATGAAGCCCAAAATACTACTACTGAACAAATTAAAATGTTTTTAACTCGAGTAGGCTTTGGATCTACGGCAGTAATAACCGGTGATATAACTCAAATTGATTTACCAAATGACAAAATGTCCGGTTTAAAACATGTATTAAAAGTGTTACATGCAGTTGATGGCATTAGTTTTACTACTTTTAGTGTCCGTGACGTGGTTAGACATCCTTTAGTGCAACGTATTGTTTCTGCTTATGAAGCTTATGAAAAACAACAGTCTTTAGCCGCTAAAAATTCTTAATAACAATGCCTAATATAAATATTCAAAGAGTCTCTAAATGTACTAATTTGCCTACAGACGCTCAACTTCAATACTGGGTTAATGCAACTATTCGTGAACTTCCAGAACAATATAAACTAGTAATTAGAATCGTAGATGCAGAAGAAATTTCTGAACTTAATCAACAATATCGCTTTAAATCTGGGGCTACAAATGTCCTAAGTTTTCCATTTGAAGCTCCAGAATATTTACAACTGAATCTAATTGGTGATTTAGTGGTATGTGCTTCGGTAATAGAAGCTGAAGCTAAAACCCAAGCTAAGGATTTATGGGAACATTGGGCGCATATTATTATTCATGGAATTTTGCATTTATTAGGCTATGACCATCAAAATAATGTGGATTCTGAAATCATGGAAGCTAAAGAAATTCTGCTATTAAAAACAATAAATATAAATAATCCCTATGAGGAAATGTAATTATGAGTCGTGATGACCAACCTCCGAGTACGCTGCCAAACAATAAAAGTTGGATTAGCAAAATCGGAACTCTTTTAGTCGGTGACATTCAAGATCAAAGTGAATTATTGGTTATTTTAAAAGATGCACAGGAAAAAAGATTATTAGATCCAGAAGCGTTATCCATGATGGAAGGGGTGTTACATGTAACTAAAATGCGTGCTAGAGATATTATGATTCCTAGAGTGCAAATGACTACAGTCACCAGAGAATCGGAGATAGGATCAATTTTATCTTTAGTGGCAGAATCATCCCATTCACGAATGCCAGTAATTGAGGAAGATCGCAGTAAAGTAGTAGGAATTTTAATGGCAAAAGATTTACTTTCACATGTCATAGATAATAAGCATTTGAAAGTGGAAAATATTATGCGTCCTGTATGCGTAGTGCCAGAAAGCAAACGTTTAAATGTACTTTTAAAAGAATTTCGCACTAAAAGACATCATATGGCAATTGTCATTGATGAATATGGTATGGCTGCTGGCTTGGTAACTATTGAAGATATTTTAGAGCAAATTGTTGGCGAAATTGAAGATGAATATGATATTCAAGCCGAATCTTATATTGTAAAACGCAATAATAAAGAATTTATTTTAAATGCTTTAACTCCAATTGATGAATTTAATACGTATTTTTCTGCCAACTTAAAAGATAATGAATTCGATACTATTGGTGGTTTTATTGTACATAAATTAGATCATTTGCCCAAAAAAGGTGAAAAATTAGAAATAGGCAAATTTAGATTCGAAATTATTCGCGCTGATAGTAGACGTTTACATCTTATAAAATTGAAATTGAAATCGAAAAAAAGTGCTAAATAATTCCAATTTAATATTATGTAATGCTAATATATAAGTTTTTATGTTTTCGCAGTCATTATTAATCAGCTTCTCGTTAATATTTGTTAATTCCATAGTATTTGCAGCACCACCTTTACCCATAGGATTACAAAATCCAACCACGCCAATAGAACCAGTATTAACTGAAAACATTCAAGAACCTAATCTGCCTTTGTTAGATTCAATCCAAGGTTTTTGGGAATTTAGAACTGGAATTCGCACCCAAGATACTCCACATCAAAATGATTTTTCTTTAGCTGAAACTCGCTTTAATTTAGAATTTCAACATCAATTTAATCAAGTTGAAGTTAACCTGAGCGCAGATTTTATTTATGATGCTTTAACTCCAACGCATAACATAAATTTAGAAACTGGTGCAGGTTGGTTAGATTTACGCACTGCAAATATTAGCTTCAGTCCCTTTTCTGCTTTAGATCTTAAAATAGGTCGCCAAATTTTAACTTGGGGTACTGGAGATTTAGTCTTTATTAACGACTTATTTCCCAAAGATTGGAATGCATTTTTTTTAGGGAGAGATGTAGAATATTTAAAAGCACCTTCAGATGCTCTTAAAGCAGCATTTTTTTCGGAATATGTAAATTTAGATCTGATATTTATCCCACGTTTTGATGCTGATAGATCCATTACTGGTGCAAGATTAAATTATTATAATCCGCAAACTCATGCAATTGCAGGACAAAATGCAATTATTAAAACCCATCGCCCTACTGATTCTGAATGGGCATTGAGATTACATAAAATTATTGGTGTGAATGAATTAGCAATATATGCTTATCAAGGTTTTTGGAAAATCCCAGCTGGATTTGATAATTTTACCAATACCGCTATTTATCCAGATTTAAGAACCCTAGGTGCAAGTATTCGCCGCCCAATATTTAAAGGCATCGCAAATTTTGAAATTGGTTATTTTGATTCTCAAGATGATGCTGATGGTAATAATCCACTAATAGATAATAGTGAGTTACGTGTCTTGGCGGCTTATGAGCAAGAAGTTCTGCAAGATTTATCTGTGGGAATGCAATATTATCTCAGTTGGATGCAAGATTATCATGCTTATACAGATAACATGCCAGCAAATATGCACCAACGGGATGAAACTCGCCAAGTTATTACCGCTAGAATAACTTGGTTAACTCATGAGCAAAATCTTAGCTGGTCATTATTTAGTTTTTATTCACCCACTGGAAATGATGCTTATTTGCGCCCAAAAATTAGTTATAAACTCAATGATAATTGGCAGTTAGATCTTGGTGGAAATTTTTTTATTGGTCAACAAACTAGTTTTTTTGGTCAATTCCAAGATAATAATAATACTTACTTCGCAACCAGATTTAGTTTTTAACCAATCAAACCAGCAAGTTCTTGTATAGGTGGCAACAACATCATTTTTAGTAATTGCAAGAAAATAATTGCTATTAAAGGCGATAAATCAATGTTACCCAGATTAGGCATTAATTTTTGACATTGAGTTAAAATTGGCGAGGTAAGATTATCTAATAAGGTGAATATGCTTCTATATTGTCCATTATTAAACCAACTTAAAATTGACTGTGCAAAAATCGCAAAAATGAAAATATTCAAACTCAATTCAATTAATTGCGCACAGGAAATTAACAATAATGCTGGGATACCAATACTCGCGCCTTTCAATAATAAAATTATGAAATCTGCCAACATTTGCAAAATCAAAGCTAACACTAAACTAGATGTGTCTATTTTGCCCATAGGCGGTACAAATTTGCGTAAAACTTTTAACGGCGGATGTGTGATTTGTACAATAAATTGGGAAATTGGATTATAAAAATCTACTCCAAAACATTGAAATATAAATCTTAACAATACCGTTAAAATATATAGTGATAATAAAGTATCAATTAAAAAAATCACTGGCGTAGTGAAATAATTTGCATCCATTAATCTTGTCCTAATTGTTGTGATAACTCAATAGAGCGAGTTTGCGCAGCTTGAATTGCTTGTGCGACCAATTGAGTAAAACCATTGTTATTAAAAGTTTCAATTGCAGCTTGGGTAGTACCTCCAGCTGAAGTTACCTGTTGGCGTAATTGTGTTGGAGTTGCTTTAGATTCTAAGGCAATTTTTGCTGATCCCAAAGCTGTTTGTTGAATTAATAAGCGCGCTGTTGCTTGTGAAAGACCTAAATCAATGGCAATTTTTTCCATCGCTTCCATTAATAAAAAGAAATATGCCGGCCCACTGCCAGAAACTGCGGTAACAGTATCTAATTCAGCTTCAGTTTCCACCCACAAACAAATTCCTACGGCACGTAAAATATTTTCGGCTAAATCTTGTTGCCATGCGGTAACATTATTATTTGCATGTAATGCTGTAGCACTACTAGCAACTAAAGCAGGTGTATTTGGCATACAACGCACAATCGCTAAATGTTTTCCTAACCAAGTTTGCAAGCTTGTTTGCTGAATACCTGCCGCAATTGAAACCAACAATACTTCTGTACGAGTTTTTAACGCAGCTGCAATTTCTAGTGCCACTGCTTGTAAGACTTGGGGTTTTACTGCCAATACTATTACATCCACCATATTTACTAACTCTAAATTATCTGTGGTTGTATGCACTGCATAATTCTGCGCTAATAAATGTAAATTTTCAGACTTATGATCCGACACCCAAATTTGAGCTTCTGGATGACCACTAGCAATTAAACCACTTATCAAACTAGTAGCCATATTACCAGCACCAATAAAACCAATCTTTTTTGTTTGCATTCTAAAATATCTAAATAAGCTTATAAATTGTCGCTATTTTACCTTAATCTTAGGCAACAGTATCAATGAGATACAAATCAAACCTGTAAAAACCAAGATCATGCTAAAATCATCACTTGATAGTTGTATATTTAAAGGATAAGCCATTGAATACTATATGTTTAATAAAACACACTAGCATAATATTATCTATATTCATGTTAATTCAAAACCCTGTAACTGCAAAAACTATGTACAAATGGGTGGATGAAAACGGCAAGGTCACATTTTCAGATCAAATTCCACCTTCAGAAATTGAACGTGAGCGTGAAACTATAGATCGCAATGCTCAGGTTATTAAAGTAATTCCAAAAGCTAAAACTAAGGAACAAATAGCTATGGATAAACGTTTACATAGTTTAAGAAAACAACAAAAAAAATTAATTCAAGCGCAAAAAAATAAAGATAAAGTATTACAAAGTAATTTCAGAAATCTATCTGATATGAAGGCTACTTATAATAAAAAATTATTAGCTTTAGATGCGAAAAAACAAGTATTAGATAATATGTTAAAACGCAAACAAGAATATTTAAAGCAACAACAAAGTAAGGTGGCTGAATTAGAAATCAAGAATAAAAAAGTTTCTAATGAAATTTTAACTAATATTACTGAAACCAAAACTGAAATTAAGCAAATTCAAGCAGATATTAACCAAAAAGTTAGCGGAAAAAAATCTATTGCAACTGAGTTTAATGCAAATATTGAACGCTTTAAATTTTTAATGGCATCTAAAAATAATCCTAAAACTACTCAGGTTAAGCAAACCGAAACTGAAAAAGCTGTAGATAAATTAGGTTTATTTAACTGTAAATCAGATTCAGAATGTCAACAAGCATGGAAAGCTTCTAGAAAATTTGTACTAAATCATTCCAACACTAAAATTTCCATTGATACTGCGCAATTATTGATGACTCAAGTACCAAACACACCTACACAATTAAGTTTGTCTGTATCTAAATCCAAAGAGGAAGACTCTAATAAATATCAAATTTTCTTGGATATTAGTTGTGAAAATAGCCCAGCAGGTCAAGCATTATGCCTAAGTTCCAAAGCCGTTCAATTAAGAGCTAGTTTTAACCCTATAATTAAAAGATCTTTGAATATTGGTACTCCATAAATTTATTTAACCTAAGTTTGGGTTAAAGACATACTTACATTTCTTGATGTTTATAAGACAACTTATCTATATCTTTTAAATAACAAAACAAACAACCATTACTATTTAAATTATATAAATATGTTATAGGGGGGGATAAAAATTAATATGTAATTGTTATTCAACAAAAACATTTTGAAATGATTTTATGAATCAAAAAAATTGAATTAGCATCTAAATTGGCGTTATATCTAAATGGAAAAATTAATCTTTATGGATACATTTACCCTTGAAATAGTAGGAAAAGTTGCTGGAATTGGAGGTTTGTCACTTGGCGTACTTTTGATTATATATAGAAATATATTGGCAAAAAATATTTTCCCTATGATAACAAAACAGCACGCTGCAAGAATTATTTTAGTTATTATTATTCTTACCTTTGTTATTGCTTTGACAGGAATAGCTTCATGGGTTTATTTAAGAACTCAAGAAAATAAATTAAATTATAAACAAAAACCCTATAACTATGACAATGTAAAAATTTTAAAAAAAGTTTTTGAAAAAAGACCTACAAACCATATTGATGAAGATATTTATCTTAGTATAAAAATAGAATACCCAGAAATAGTAGGATTAAAAACCAGCACACTAGAACAAAAAATTAATGAAAAGATAAAAACCATATCTCAACTTTATGATGCTAAAAATGAAGAAGATTTAGAACTAAAAGTAAGTTTTGAAATAAAATATCGATGGAAAAATTATCTTGCAATATTTTTTGATTATTCTTCATATACAAGGGGGTCTGTTCATCCAATTTCATATCAAAAATCTTTAGTATTAAACCTCGATAATGGAGAAAAATACGAGTTAAAAGATTTATTTAGAATTGGCTACGAAAAAAAATTAACAAAATTAATTCTAAATTATTTACAAAAAATAAATTACGAAGATCATAATTTTGGTAGTGAAAGCTATGACCAAATAAAGGGAAATGAAACTTATTCATATAATGGGAAATATCTTTTTATTTATTTTAGTCAAGGTGGAATAGCCCCACCTACTATGGGGCCAGTAACAGTTAAAATTGAAATTGAAAAATTAAAAAATTATGTAACCACTAATGGACCTATTTCATTTCTGTTATAAACAGAACAAGAATCTATGGTTTTGCAAATAAAAAAGAACAAAAAAATCAAGCGAACAGTTTAAAACGTCACAAATTTTAGCGTTATTTTTGGTCGTCATTATTTGTGGGTATTGCGTGGTAATTTATGATTAAAAGAATAGGTTTGACAAACAACACCGCATACGATTATAGTTTCCCCACCGTTGCCACATGGTAGCGGTCAGGTTTGGTAGCCTGAATAATTTGAGAGTAAGCATATTCTAT
>DAOUSJ010000075.1 GCA_030627285.1 Methylococcaceae bacterium
TCAAACAGGAAGCTGATGCGAAGGTTAAATTAGATGCGGATGCAAAAGTCAAACAGGAAGCTGATGCAAAAGCTAAATTAGAAGAATTAAAGTTAAAGACTGTAAAATTAATTGCAGAAAAAACTGTAGAGTTAGAACTCAAAGTTAAACAATTGGCTGTTTTGGAAGCTAAGCCAGAAAAATCTGAGGCTGATTCTAAGGTCATGAGTGTTTTGAAGGTGGATATTGAATTATTAACTAAAAAAATTGCTGAATTAAGAGCGTCAATTCCAGTTGATGAGCTTAAAAAACCTGTTCATAGGCCTAGAATTGTTCATGAGCAATCAAGTATTGTGGAGGACGGAACTTTTTTTAGCAATCCTTATAATATAGGTTTGATTGGGTGTGCGGTATTTTTAGTTGGATTATTAGGCATGCTGTTTTGGAAGAGACGAAAATCTGCAGCTGTTACTGAAGTTGGGAGTATGTTTAGTGAGTCCAGTGAAGTTAATTTACCTGACAATGATGATGATTTTAATGTTGAAAGCTTAGATGATAATTCTTCATTTATGTTTAGTGGTGAAAGTTCATTTTTAAGTGATGATAATGATTTTGATGCTTTTGAAGTAGATCAGGATGAAGTTGATCCAATTTCTGAAGCTGATGTTTATTTGGCTTATGGGCGTTATCAGCAAGCTGAAGAGTTGATGCGTCAAGCAATTGAAGAACAACCAGAACGTGATGAATGTAGGTTTAAATTATTAGAGATTTTACATGCAAATAAGGATGCTGCAGGTTTTGAAAAATATGTACAAGAATTAGTTGATGAAGGTAAAAATTCAGAACCTAAATTTTGGGATAAAATTTTAGAGATGGGTGAGGATATTATTCCTGATTCACCATTGTTAAAGTTGAAAACGAATATTGAGAATCAAGTTTCTGGAGGCGAAGACTTAAATATTGATGATGATGAATTAGGGTTAGAAGATGATTTTTCTTCGTTGGAGGATAATTCTGAATTAGATTCAACTTCATCTAATGATGGCGGTTTGGGAAATTTTGATACGGATACTTTGGAAGATGAACTTGTAGCAACCACTTTGCAAAGTGATGATATTTTGGATGATTCTACTTTAGAAGATAATTTCTTATCTGAAGATGATGAGCCAGAAGTTGTGCCAGAAAATAATGTTGAGTTTGATAGTGAATCATTAGGAGATGAATTTTTATTTGAAGATGATGAACCAGAATCTGTGCCAGAAAATAATGTTGAGTTTGATAGCGAGCCATTAGGGGATGAGTTTTTAGCTGAGCCAGAACCAGAAGTAATAATAGAAAATAATGTTGAGTTTGATAGCGAGACATTAGGGGATGAGTTTTTAGCTGAGCCAGAACCAGAAGTAATAATAGAAAATAATGTTGAGTTTGATAGTGATCCATTAGGGGATGAATTTTTAGCTGAACCTGAACCAGAAGTATTGATAGAAAATAATGTTGAGTTTGATAGTGAGCCATTAGGGGATGAATTTTTAGCTGAACCTGCTCCAGAAGTGATAATAGAAAATAATGTTGAGTTTGATAGTGAACCATTAGGGGATGAGTTTTTATCTGAACCTGAGCCAGAAGCTGTGCCAGAAAATAATGTTGAGTTTGATAGTGAACCATTAGGGGATGAGTTTTTAGCTGAACCTGAGCCAGAAGTAGTAATAGAAAATAATGTTGAGTTTGATAGTGATTCTGAACCTGAGTCATTTATTAATTTAAATAAAGCCACTGATAATGAAATAAATATTACGGAAGATGATTTTGATTTGGATGATTCGTCAGAAAATTCTGCAACACAGTTAGTAAATGATGATGTGTTGTTGGAAGATGCAGTAGCAAATAATGTGAATTTGGATGTAGTGCATCCAGATATTGATTTTAATGAAGATATTGATTTGTCTTCTTTTGATCGCTCAGGTTTAGGTGAAGATAGAAATAGGTCTATGGAGAGTGAGGAAGAAAATTTTGATTTTGATTTGTCTTCTTTTGATGGCGATGACGATGATGATGGTTTTACTTTGGAGACTAAAACAGAGGATGATTTTGATGTATCTGAATTAGATGTTGATTCTGAGTCGCAAAGTTTTGAAGCTTCAGAGGAGGTTTTTGATTTATCAGATTTAGATGAACCAAACCCTGAGTTTCAGGATTTTGCAGATAATGATTTAGAATTAGATGGAGTTAATGTATTGGAAAATAAAATTGATTTGGCTAAAGCATATTTAAATATGGGTGATAATAGTTCAGCAAAATTAATTTTGGAAAAGGCATTGGATGAAGGCAGTTCAGAGCAACAGGAAATTGTTAAAGATTTGTTGGCAAAATTATAACTTAATGTAAAGAAGACGGTCAGTGTTAGTATGACCGTCTTTGGATAGAGTATATATTTAAGTGATTTAATATGTCATATCATTGTAAATATTAAGATATTGTTCCGCGCTGTTTCTCCAAGAAAAATCTTTTTGCATGCAATTTTGTTGGATGTTACGCCAAGTTGTTGGATGGTTAAAGAGTACAATAGCACGTTTAATAGCTTCAATTAATGCACCTGAACTACTTTCGTGGAACGCAATGCCAGTAGCAGTATTATCCGCGATGCTTTTAGGTAAAGTATCAACAATTGTGTCTGCCAATCCACCGGTAGTACGTACTACTGGGATAGTGCCATAACGTTGGCTGTAAAGTTGGTTTAAACCACAGGGTTCAAATCTAGACGGCATTAGAAAAATATCTACACCGGCTTCTATTTGATGGGCTAGTGTTTCATCATAAGCTAAAGTAACTGAAATTTTCTGTGGGTATAAATGCGCTAAATTTTGTAAACGATGTTCAAATTCATTATTACCACTACCAAGCAAAACGAATTGGATAGGCATATTCAACATTTCATCTAAACAATTTAAGATTAAATCAATGCCTTTTTGTTCTACCAACCGACTTATAATTCCAAATATTGGAATATTTGCTTCAACAGGTAGGGATAAACGTTGTTGTAAAGCAGTTTTATTGAGGATTTTTTTATCTAAAGTTTCTATGCCGTAATTTTGGGTAATACATGGATCATGATTAGGATTCCATACATGGGTGTCGATACCATTGATAATTCCACTTAGACTTGCTTGGCGATGATGTAATAAACCTTCCAAACCATAACCAAATTGAGTTGTTTGAATTTCTAAAGCATAAGTTGGGCTTACAGTAGTAATTTGATCGGCATAAACTAAACCTCCTTTAATAAAAGATAGCATATCAAAAAATTCTAAGCCATCTGCATGCCATAATTGTTTAGGTAAATTTAAATTATGATATTCTGCTTGTGGAAATAAACCTTGATAAGCTAAATTGTGAATAGTAAACACACTTTTTGGTCGATGTGGTTCTAATGTAAGTAATGCAGGAATTAATCCGGTTTGCCAATCATTACAATGTACAATATCTGGCTTCCAGTCTAAATATGTTCGATTCATAGCAATTTCAACTGCAACTTTACAAAACAAGTGAAATCTAGCTGCATTATTATGCCGAGATTGACCGTATTCATCACTATAAGGATTGCCAGATATAGCAAAAAACAGTGGGTAATCTACCATCCAGACTGTTACATTGCTATTTGGTAATTGAGTTTCTAATAACGATACATCGCAATTATTAATTCGGATTGTACAACGATATTGTATATGTTCAGTAGTTTTTAGGTCTTGATAATAAGGTATTAATAAGCGAATATCTTGTCCTAATTCGATTAATGCTTTGGGCAAACTTCCAGCAACATCTGCAAGACCACCAGTTTTAATTAACGGATGAGCTTCACTGCTTACAAAAAGAATTTTTTTCATAATTATTAATTTAGTATTATTGTAATTTTAAAATTATTGCGGCAAGTGGAGGCAAATTTAAACTAATGGAATTTGCTTGATTCATCCACGCAGTTGCTTCAGACACAATAGGGTTATTACCAACATTACTCCCATGATAATATTTAGCATCGGAATTAAAAATTTCTGTGTAAACTCCTGATTCTGGTACGCCAATTCGATAATTATTTCTAGGTACAGGAGTGAAATTTAAAATAACAATTAAGTCTTCATCAGCACTTTTACGTCTATAGCTAATAATAGATTGTTGCATGTCATGGCAATCTATCCATTCAAAGCCTTGAGATTCAAAGTCATGTTGAAATAATGCTGGGCAAGTTAAATATAAATTATTTAAATCTTTAATTAAGGTTTGTATTCCTTGATGTTGTGGATAATCTAATTGAAACCAATCTAATGAGTCATTAAAATTCCATTCAGCCCCTTGTCCAAATTCACAACCCATAAATAATAGCTTTTTACCAGGATAAGTAAACATAAAGCTATATAATAAACGTAGATTAGCAAATTTTTGCCATTCATCTCCAGGCATTTTTGAGAGTAACGAACCTTTGCCATGTACAACTTCATCATGTGAAAATGGTAATACAAAGTTTTCAGTAAACGCATATAGCATGCCAAAGGTTAAGTGATCGTGATGATGGCTGCGATGAATGGAATCTAATTGCATATACGATAACATATCATGCATCCAGCCCATATTCCATTTCATGGAAAACCCCAAACCACCAGTCCAAGTAGGGCGTGTAACTTGTGGCCATGAAGTAGATTCTTCTGCCATTATAACCGTGCCTGGATGTTCGGCGTGAGTTACGGCATTTAATTCTCTAAAAAAATCAATGGCTTCTAAATTTTCATTGCTACCATATTTATTTGGAATCCAATCATCAGCTTCACGTGAATAATCTAAATACAACATAGAGGCTACAGCATCGACACGCAAGCCGTCCATATGAAATTCTTCTAACCAAAACATAGCACTGGCTAATAGAAAATTTCTGACTTCATTACGTCCATAATTGTAAATTAAAGTTCCCCAATCACGATGCTCACCTTTTCTAGGATCTTCATGTTCATATAAAGCACTGCCATCAAAACGAGCTAAGGCAAAACTATCTTTTGGAAAATGAGCTGGAACCCAATCTAAAATAACTCCAATATTATGTTGGTGGCAATAATCAACAAAGTAACGGAAATCATCAGGTGAACCGTGTCTGCTACTAGGCGCGAAATAACCTGTAGTTTGATAACCCCATGATGCATCTAAAGGATGTTCAGTAATTGGTAATAATTCAATATGGGTAAAATTTAAGTATTTAACATACTCAACTAGTTGCACCGCTAATTCACGATAATTTAAGAAATTGCCATTATTATCTCGCTTCCAAGAACCTAAGTGGACTTCATAAACAGACATTGGTTGATGTAACCAATCATACTCAAGTCGTTGCTGCATCCAGTCTGCATCTTGCCAAGTATGGTTATCATTTGCAACTACAATCGAAGCAGTTTTAGGACGGAATTCAAAAGCTTGTCCATATGGATCAGTTTTAGTTAATACTTCACCAGTGTTACGATTTCGAATTTCAAATCTATATAAGTTATCTACAGTTAGATCAGGAATAAAAATTTCCCAGAGACCATTACCACCTAAATTACGCATTGGATGACATCTACCATCCCAATCATTGAAGTCACCAATAACACTAACCCTTTGGGCATTTGGTGACCAAATAACGAAATTCACGCCATCAATTCCATCTACAGTATGTAAATGTGCGCCCAATTTTTGGTAAATATGCCAATGTTTGCCTTCGCTAAATAGATGTTGATCAAATTCAGCTAATTGTGGTGAAAAATCATATGGATCATGAAATTCAAAACTATGTTTGTGTTTATTAATACCAGTTAATTTGTAATGGGATTCTGAGTAAGATGCAGGTAATTCAGCTACAAAAAAATCGCTTTCAGGAAGGCGTTGAAATTCAATATTTTGCCCTTTAATTTGTACTGATTCAGCGTAAGGTAAATACACAGTAATAGTAGTTTTCTGGTTTTTAGTATGCTTGCCTAAGATAGAAAATGGGTCATGGTGAATTGATTCGCTGATTTTAATTAAATCAGGATCAAGCATATTTTTTTTTATGGGATTGTTCACTTTGTTCTGCCTCAGTGTAGTAAAATGCTGAATAGTGATGGTAACAAATTAAATTCATCATGTGATAATCAATTTTGCAAAGGGGAAAAAAATGTCAACATCAGACAAGCATCATCATGAGCGTTTTGTAAGTCATTTGACTCGGAATACAGTTGCACTTATTCTAGCTGGTGGGCGTGGATCAAGACTAAAACAGATGACTGATTGGCGCGCTAAACCTGCGGTTCCTTTCGGTGGAAAGTTTAGAATTATTGATTTTCCATTATCAAACTGTGTGAATTCAGGTATCCGAAAAATCGGTATTTTAACTCAATATAAATCTGATTCATTAATTAGACATATTCAACAAGGTTGGAGTTTTTTGCGCGGTGAATTTGGTGAATTTATTGATTTAATGCCAGCGCAACAGCGTTTAAATGAAGTCTCATGGTATGAAGGCACTGCAGATGCTATTTATCAAAATTTAGATATTCTACATACAGTAAACCCTGAATATATCCTAGTTTTAGCAGGCGATCATATTTATAAAATGGATTATGGTGAAATGCTGGCGGATCATGTAGCTAAAGATGCAGATTTAACTGTAGGTTGTATTGAAGTTTCTTTAGAAGAAGCAACCGCTTTTGGTGTAATTGATATTGATAATAATAGACGCGTACGTGCATTTGTTGAAAAGCCTGAAAATCCACCAGTAATGCCGGGTAGAACCGATACTGCTTTAGCATCAATGGGGATTTATGTATTTAAAACTGAATTCTTATTCGACCAACTAATTGAAGATGCAAAAAACCCTGATTCTACTCATGATTTTGGGAAAGATATTATTCCAAAAGTAATTAAGGACTATGTGGTAAATGCGTATCCATTTTTAGATTTACAAAGTGGCGAACAAAGCTATTGGCGTGATGTGGGTACTTTGGATGCTTATTGGTCGGCAAATATGGAATTAATTGGGGTTAAACCAGATTTAAATTTATATGATAATACTTGGCCAATTTGGACTTATCAGGCACAAACTCCACCAGCAAAATTTGTATTTAATGATGATGATAGGCGTGGTGAAGCGGTAGATTCAATGGTTTCAGGAGGTTGTGTAATCTCAGGTTCTAAAGTTGAGCATTCATTATTGTTTTCTAATGTGCGGGTGAATTCTTATACTCATTTAAAAGATGTGGTGGTGTTGCCGTCAGTAACGATTGGTAGACATTGTAGAATTACTAAAGCTATTATTGAAAAAGGTTGTGAAATTCCAGAGGGTACTATTATTGGCGAGGATCTTGAGGCAGACAAGGCAAGATTCCATGTTAGCCCAGCTGGAGTGGTTTTAATTACACAAGATATGTTAGGACAGAGTAGACATTATGTCGGAAAATAAAAAATTAAAATTGGTTTTGTGTTGGCATATGCATCAACCAGAATATAGGGATTTAAATAGTGGTGAGTATCAATTGCCGTGGACTTATTTACATGTAATGAAAGATTACATAGATATGGCAGCGCATTTGGAAGCCACACCAAAGGCTAAAGCAGTAGTAAATTTCGCGCCTATTTTATTGGAGCAAATAGAAGATTATGCTAAACAAGTGCATGATTATTTGCATGATGGGATTGCGTTAAAAGATCATTTGTTGGCAGCCTTAGTTGCACCTACTATTTCAGCAAAGGTAGCAGATAGATTAAAACTGATTGAAAATTGCAAGAAAGCTAATCGGGAAAACCAAATTAATCGTTATCCTGAATTTAGTCGTTTAATTGAAATGGCTGAATTTATGGAAAAAAATCATAATTCTATGGGTTATGTAAACTCGCAATTTATTACTGATATTGTAGTTTGGTATCATTTTGCTTGGATGGGAGAAACAGTAAAATTATCCAATGAGCAGATACAAAGATTAATTAAAAAAGGCTCTAATTTTACTTTACATGACCGCACTGAAATTTTGGAAATAATCGGTACATTATTGTCCACAGTGATTGCACGGTATAAAACTTTGGCTAAAAAAGGTCAAGTAGAATTGTCAATGACACCATATGCGCATCCAATTATGCCTTTGATGTTAGATATTAATAGTACGCATGAAGCTATGCCAGATGCACCTTTGCCAGAATTAGATGTTTATCCTGGCGGTGAAGAACGGGTACGTTGGCATTTAGAGCAAGGTTTAACTACATTTAAACATTTTTTTGGTTTTACTCCTCAAGGATGCTGGCCATCTGAAGGAGCTGTAAGTACCGAAACCTTAAAAATAGTCTCTGAATTTGGTTTTGATTGGGCGGCTACTGGTGGCAATGTATTACAAAATAGTTTAAATATGACTAATAATGCGGATACAAGTGTACAACATCCATTTAAAGTTAAAGACACAAATATTGCGTGTTTTTTCAGAGATGATGGTTTATCCGATTTAATTGGCTTTGAATATTCTAAATGGCATGCTGATGATGCAGTAACTAATTTTATTGGACATTTAGAAAATATAGCTAGTAATGATAAGCATGAAGTTGTATCCATAATTATGGATGGTGAAAATGCTTGGGAATATTTTCCACAAAATGGTTATCACTTTTTGAGTGCTTTGTATAAGCGTTTAGCAGATCACCCTAATATAGATTTAACCACTTTTTCTGAATGTTTAGCAGATAAAGTTGAGGTAAAACCTTTAGAAAAATTAGTTGCAGGTAGTTGGGTTTATGGCACATTTTCAACTTGGATTGGTGACAAAGATAAAAACCGTGGTTGGGACATGTTGGGTGATGTGAAATGGTGTTTTGATAAAGTTGTTACTACGGGTCGTTTGAGTAAAGATCAGCAACAGCAAGCCGATTTTCAATTGGCAATTTGTGAAGGCTCTGATTGGTTTTGGTGGTTTGGAGATTATAATCCTAGTGAAGCAGTAAGTGATTTTGAAAAACAATTTCGGCTGAATTTAGCGAATTTATATTATCTTTTGGGAGAAACTCCACCTAGTTATTTAACGGAATCATTCACCCAAGGTTCAGGTGAACCAGCAA
>DAOUSJ010000106.1 GCA_030627285.1 Methylococcaceae bacterium
CGTGCTAATAAAGCTTGTTGAGCATAAATTTGATAACCATTAGGTCGAATTAAATCTAATAATACTGGATGTTGCGGTTGCCTAGTTTGCAAAATAACTTTGCCTAATTTATTTTCTCTGCCTGCACGTCCAGCAACTTGCGTAATTAATTGGGCTAAATTTTCTTCGGCATTAAAATCCGCACTAAATAAACCTCCATCAACATCTAACAAACCTACTAAAGTTACTCCAGCAAAATGATGCCCTTTAGCTAACAATTGTGTACCTAAAATAATATCTACTTCAGCCTGATTAATTTTTGCGATCGCTTGTTTTAAAGCCCTAGCACTCTTAATATTATCTGCATCCAACCGCAACACATTCTGCTGAGGAAATAATTGCTTTAATTTACTTTCTAACTGTTGCGTACCCACGCCTAAAGTGCTGACATTGGATTTATGACATCCCAAACAAGTGTAAATCCAAGCAAATTGTTGTCCACAATGATGGCATTGCAAATATTTTTGTGTCTCATGCACCACTAATCTAGCATCACAATGTATACATTCTGCCACCCAAGCGCAATCATGACAGATTAATACTGGCGCAAATCCACGCCGATTTAAAAACAACAACACTTGTTCTTGTTTAGCTAAAGTAGCCCGCATTGCCTGTAATAAAGATGCTGATAAACCAGCTTGCAAACGCTGTTTTCTAATATCAGTCAGAATAATTTGCGGAACTTGCGCTTGCCCAGCACGTTTTGTCAAAGTTAATAATTGATAACGTTGCCTTTCCACATTAGCCAAACTTGCTAATGACGGAGTTGCAGAACCTAAAATAATTGGAATCTGAAATAATTTAGCCCGCATAATAGCTGCATCTCGGGCTGAAAAACGCAATTTAGAAGCTTGGACAAATGAATTATCATGCTCTTCATCCAGAATTATTAAACCCAAATTTTTGCAAGGAGTAAATACTGCTGAACGAGTTCCAAGTAAAATTTTTGCAGTACCAGTTTGAATTTTTAACCAAGCTTGTACCCGAACTTTACTAGATAACTTGGAATGATAAATGGCAATTTCGGTAGCAAATCTGGCTTTAAATCTAGCCTCTAATTGTGGGGTTAAATTAATTTCTGGCACTAACACCATAACTTGCAACTGCCGTGCCAAAACAGTTTGCATTAATTGCATATACACTTCAGTTTTGCCACTGCCAGTAACTCCATTTAATAGGAATACTTGAAACTTGCTTTCAGAATTACAAATATTGAAGGCTTGTTGTTGTTCTGGATTTAACTTTAAAACCGCTTGTTTTAAGCTATCAACATGCATAATTGCAGCTTCAGGTGGCAAAATTTCTCCTAAAGTTAACACATTTTTCTTTAATGCAGCTGGCAAAGCTCCACAAATTACTTCACCAACAGGATAATGATAATACTCACTCAACCAATGTAAAAACTTTAAATCTAGCTCATTAAATAATGCTTGTGGATCTAGAATTTTAAGAATTGGCTTTAATTTTTTTAAATTCCAGTCACTATTATCACTAACAGCAGTTACAATGCCAATTTTTGCTTGATTATGAAAGTCTATTAATACCCGTTTGCCTATATCAGCAGCAGTGGAATTCAATTCAGTTGGAACTATATAATCAAAGACTTGATTTAATTGGACTGGCACTGCAACTTTAAAAATTACTATTTTAGTTGAATCCATGTCTTGTAATGCGACTTACCAAGCAATAGGTATATAATGATCCACTAATAAACCAGTGAACAATAACATTAGATACACAATTGAAAAACCAAAAGTTTGCATGGCAGTTTTATCATCTTTGCGGTACATCATTAGAATTGCAAAATATATAAAAACTACGCCTAATGGAATTGCGACTGCCAAATAAATCAAGCCACTCATGCCAGTTAAATAGGGTAATAATGTCACCACAAATAACAAAATACTGTACAACAAAATTTGTAGGCGCGTAAATTCTACTCCATGCGTCACTGGTAACATCGGCATACCAATGGCTTTATATTCTTCACGTTTCGCAATTGCTAACGGCCAAAAATGTGGCGGAGTCCAAACAAAAATAATTAATGTCAGTAACAATGCATATGGATGCACCGAACCAGTCATTGCACACCAACCTAATACTGGCGGCGCTGCACCAGCAATGCCACCAATAACAATATTTTGTGGAGTTGCCTTTTTTAAATATGCAGTATAAATACCTGCGTAACAAATTAAAGAAATCAAGGTTAAAACCGCAGTCAACATATTAACTAAGAATACTAACACCAACATGGAAATTATCATTAGGCTGCCAGCAAAAATTATTGCTTGGCGTAAACTAATTTTTCCCATTGCTAACGGACGCTTTTTAGTTCGACCCATTAACAAATCAGTTTTATATTCTATACATTGATTAATCGCGGCGGCTGATGCTGATGCTAAACCAATGCCAATAGTTGCGTAAATCAATAAATCCAATGGCGGTAATTTAGCCTCCACTGCCAATAACATGCCCACAACTGCAGAAAAAATCAGCAATGCAACTACATTTAATTTGCACAAGCCTAAATAATAACCCGCCGTATTTAACCAACTAGATTCACTGCTGGATATATTGTTTGGTTCAGATTGTTGCATTTTAGATTTATCCACTGGCATTACAAATAATTAGCTTAATTAAACAATTCTCAATCGTATAGAATACCGTGAACGATTCACGATTGAAATAGTCACAATCAGGATTAGATTAAATAGCAGTTAGAATTGAGGCAATTATGCAAATAAAAATTTTGTTGGGGGCAATATTGTGTTTGCCATTCTTGGCACACAGCGTAGAACCAACCGAGGTTTATGAAAAAACTTTGGACAATGGCTTGAAAATATTATTAAAAGTCGATCAACGTGCGCCCGTGGTAGTAACCCAGATTTGGTATAAAGTTGGTTCAAGTTATGAGCCTAATGGCATTACTGGAATTTCACATATGTTGGAACATATGATGTTTAAAGGTACACATAAGTATCCAATGGGTGAGTTTTCGCGCATTATTGCTGAAAATGGCGGTAATGAAAATGCTTTTACTGGCAGCGATTACACAGCTTATTTTCAGACTTTAGAGAAATCACGCTTAGAAATTAGTTTTGAATTAGAAGCTGATAGGATGCGCAATTTAAATTTGCTGCAATCTGAGCTGGATAAAGAATTAGAGGTGGTCACGGAAGAACGACGTATGCGTACCGAGGACAAACCGCGCGCTAAATTAAACGAACATTTTAATGCCATGATTTTTAGTAATAGCCCCTATAAAAATCCTATAATTGGCTGGCCAGAAGATATTGCAGCTTATAAAGTTGCAGATTTACAAGCATGGTATCAACGTTGGTATGCACCAAATAATGCTACTTTA
Source organism: Methylococcaceae bacterium (assembly GCA_030627285.1). Classification (GTDB taxonomy): domain Bacteria; phylum Pseudomonadota; class Gammaproteobacteria; order Methylococcales; family Methylomonadaceae; genus WTBX01. The sequence continues at coordinate 3,404 of DAOUSJ010000106.1, forward strand.
GTAGTGGTTGGAGATATAAATCCAGCGGCAGTATTTAAATTAGCAAAAAAACATTTTGCCGCACTTAAACCCAGTTTAATTAAAGCTTTAAAACCACAAATAGAAATTCAACAACATGGCAAGCGACAAATGCAAATGAAATTGCCAGCCAAATTACCGTATTTAAGCATGGCATATAAAGTTCCGAGTTTAAACACTATGCAAGATCAACAAGAAGCCTATGCTTTGGAAGTTTTAGCTGGAGTTTTAGATGGCGGTAACAGTTCTAGACTTAGTTCACGTTTAATTCGAGGGCAACAAATTGCAGTTTCAGCTGGAGCTAGCTATAGTTTTGGTTCTAGGTTAGCAGATACTTTTGATTTTAGTGGCACGCCTGCTGAAGGTA
>DAOUSJ010000072.1 GCA_030627285.1 Methylococcaceae bacterium
AGAAAAATAAAATTCGTAAACATAATCGCAGAGATGGACGTACTTGGACATATAATTCACATAATTCATTTGCAAAGATTTTTTATTTTTGGTCAATTAGGCAAATTGGAACAATACTAAAATCTTTAATTAAGCAAGGAGTGTTGATTGCAGGTAATTACAACAAAAACAAATATGATAGAACTACTTGGTATGCATTTAAAAATGAATCTGAATGGTTAGAAACTAGTGTAGAAACTAATGTAGAAACAAGATCTTATGTTTCAGATAAAGATGATCTGGATCCTAAAATCAAAGCTTTATTTGATAAATCTGAATGTGTGAATGCTAAAAGATTATTGTCTAAATTAACTAAGTTTCAACAAACAGAAGCCATAAATGCGTTAAATAAAGCCCTTAAATTTAAGGTCATTAAAAATAGGGTTGATTATTTATTTGGCATAATTAAAAATTTTAAACAGGGTGGATTTACGCCTAAAAATGAAAAACTTACAACTAATCCAGTTGTTGATGCTGCTCACTTAGCAGAATATGCTCGCAGATCAAATAAAAATAATCCGCGAATTGAAATGAATGCCGAAGAATTAGCTAGAAATAGAGCTAGTGGTGTAGAATTTTTTGCGAATCGTAAAAAGAGGCGACAAATTTGAGTTTTCTTTAGGCAAAAAAAATGCGATCTGTAATAATCGCATTGGAAGTTGTTTTTTAGGAAGTTAACTAAACGCTAGTTTCTTTAGGAGGAGAACATAGTGTTATTAAGTTGTGCTTAGTTTACTTGGATATTAATTATTTGGGAATGTGGCAAATTGTCGCAATCTGGTTTAAGGGTTTAAATCTGTGAAATTGTTACAAAAATTATCAGAATATAAGCTTAAAGAGTAATTATCTGCGGTCTTTAAAGATAGCTTATTGTAGAATGTTATTTATTTAAACCTGAATTAATTATGCTATCTAAATCTATTTCTCGTCTTGCGATAACTGCGGGTGAACCTGCTGGTATTGGTGCAGATCTATGCGTTCAAATTGCACAAAAACAACATACATGTGAAATTGTAATTATTGCTGATCCAGAATTATTACAACAACGGGCGGCGCAACTTAAATTACCCCTAACAATTAAAATTTTTGATCCATTGGCGGAAGCTCAAATTCAAGCAATAGGATTTATAACTGTATTTCCTGTGCGTTTGAAAGTTCCAGTTGTTTGTGGAGAGTTGAATAAAAATAATAGTGCTTATGTATTAGAAACTATTCGCGTGGCTACTCAGGGTTGCATGGATGGTTTATTTGCAGCTATGGTTACTGCACCAGTACATAAGGCAGTTATTAATGATGCTAAGTTTAAATTTCAGGGACATACTGAATATATAGCTAAAATTGCGCGTGGTTTTCCAGTGATGATGTTGGTTACGGAAAAATTACGGGTGGCTTTGGTAACTACTCATTTGCCGTTAAAAGATGTATCCAAAACGATTACTAAAAAAGTATTAAGCAAAGTTGTGAAAACTTTAGAGCGAGATTTACGTCAACGCTTTTTAATTGAAAAACCGCAAATTGTGGTCTGTGGTTTAAATCCACATGCAGGTGAAAGCGGACATTTAGGCACTGAAGAACAAAAAATTATTATCCCAGTATTGAATAAATTACGGGATGAAGGTTTGGCAATTACAGGTCCTTTACCGGCAGATAGTTTATTTACACCTAAATATTTAGATTCAGCAGATGCAGTATTGGCAATGTATCACGATCAAGGTTTGCCAGTGTTAAAATATCAAGGTTTTGGTGAAGCTGTGAATATCACTTTAGGCTTGTCAATAATTCGAACATCTGTAGATCATGGCACTGCTTTGGAATTAGCAGGTACTGGCAAAGCTAATACTGGAAGTTTATTATTAGCTTTAGATACCGCATTATCTATGGCTACAAATACTTCAATGCGCCTTTGAAAACCAACCCTAATGAGATATTAATGCAACATAAAGCCAGAAAACGTTTTGGACAAAATTTTTTACAAGATACTTCGGTAGTTAGCGAAATTTTGGCGCATATTCAAATTAAGAAAGTCGATCATTGGGTTGAAATTGGTGCTGGTATGGGAGCTTTAACTGCACCATTATTAGATCAAGCACAGACATTAGATGTAGTTGAATTAGATCGAGATTTGGTAGCTTTTTTACAGCAAAAATTTGCAGATAAGCAGCAATTACGCATTTATAGTGCGGATGCATTGAAATTTGATTTTGCCAGTTTAGTTAATTATAGTGAACAATTACGTATTATTGGTAATTTGCCCTACAACATTTCTACTCCATTGATGTTTCATTTACTGACTAATGTTAAACATATTCAAGACATGCATTTTATGTTGCAAAAAGAAGTTGTAGAACGCTTATGTGCTAGTGCTGGGAGTAAAAAATATGGACGTTTAAGTGTTATGATGGCGTATTTTTGTAGCGCGGAATTTTTGTTTGATGTACCGCCAGAAAGTTTTGATCCAATTCCAAAAGTAATGTCAGCAATTGTATGTTTAACTCCGCATCTGAAACCGCCAGTGTCGATTAATGATTTTTCTCACTTTGAACAAATAGTAAAACACGCTTTTTCACAACGACGTAAAACTATTCGGAATTCATTAAGTAAATTATTAACTTCAGAACAAATTCTTACAGTGGGAATTAATCCCAGTTTGAGGGCTGAAAATTTAAGTTTAGATGATTTTGCGCGCTTAAGTAATTTAGGATAAATATATTGGTGCAGTTTTAAAAAAAATATGTGACTATATTAATTATAGGAATTAGTATTATGCTGATATTGTTAGATACCTTTACCCCAAACTCATATCAAATAAATATCATGTCTAAGAAAAATTTTATCCCACTTAATATTGCAGTCTTAACTATTTCAGATTCACGTACCGCAGTTGACGATATTTCTGGAAAAACTTTATACAATCTAATTCAAGATGCTGGACATACAACCTTGGATCAAAAAATTATTGCTGATAACATCTATAAAATTCGCGCAATTATTTCTCAATGGTTAATTACTCCAGAGATCCACGTTATAATTACCACTGGCGGCACTGGAGTTACTGGACGCGATGGCACGCCTGAAGCAATTACACCACTATTAGATAAAACTTTATCTGGCTTTGGAGAAATTTTTCGGATGCTATCATATGAAGAAATAAAAACCTCTGCCATTCAATCCCGTGCCATAGCTGGTGTTGCCAATGGAACTTACATATTTTGCTTACCAGGTTCAGCTAGCGCATGTCGTGATGCTTGGAATTTCATAATTCAAGACCAACTAGATCATCGCAATAAACCTTGTAATCTAGTCCAATTAATCCCACGTTTAATGGAACAATAATGCGTCCCAATTTTTTATTTTTTACCGCTATTTTTGGCTTTAGTGCAGTAGCATTGGGTGCATTTGGCGCACATGCTTTAAAAACCAGTCTAAGCCCTGAAATGCTAGCAGTATATAAAACCGCAGTTAACTATCACATTTGGCATGCATTAGCCCTAGGAATTGTTGCCATTTGTAAACAAGTCTATCCAACAACAGACAACTTTTTAGACATTGCTGGCTGGGGCTTTTGTCTTGGCATTTTATTGTTTTCTGGCAGCCTATATTTATTAGCCATCCTTAATTTACCCATCTTAGGCATGTTTACACCACTAGGTGGAATAGGATTTTTAACCGCTTGGTTTTATTTGGGTAAATTTGCTTTTCAACACAATAACTAATTTTATCGTGGGCTAAAATTAATAATAGGAACAAAAACTCAATTAAATAGCTACAATTTTTTTCATTTGATGATCATACCGATAATGAACAATTTGCTCATTTGCAATTAAATTAATTGCTTGAACAATGACATTGTAAGGCACAATAAACCATTCGCGGGGCTGGTGCATTTGACCTTTGTTATCCGCTACTTTTAAATCAACACAAACTTTAGCAAAAAAACGGTGAATTAGTTTTTCAAATTTCTGAGTACTCATATTATAAGCATCAAAAACAACCATGATTTTAACCTTTGCCATTAAATAAGTTGGCTCATTCTCTGCATTGGATATTCGTTTTTCAACGGTTGTTGTCGAAAATCCAATTTTATACAAATGCTCAAGGCTTTGAATTTCTGCATTTGCACTTAATGATTTTAGGATATAGATATACCCTGCTAATTCATCCGCTTCATTGACTATACTTTTATTAGACTCAGCATCATCAATACCAAAATTTTTATCGAATTCTTTATTAATTTGGTCTTCAGTTTGAGTGACAATTTTTCCACCCTGATACAGTGCTTTAGCTAATGAGCGATATAGCATATTGGACTCAGTACCATTCTCAAAAATACAACGTGTTCGCCCATCTTTTCTATGGCGTTTACCATTGACTGTTTTTTCTTCAGAATCAAAATATATACTATCCAGATATAAAAGAATACCCCCTAAAATATAGTAATTCCCCTCAACAATTGCATCACCTTTATCGGTAAAATATGTCAATTTTCTTTGGTTCGTTTTAATCTCTAATTGCGCTTTAATAAGCTGATCTTTATAATCTTCAAAATTTTCACAAGGTTTACGCCTTGCCATAAAATCAGTTGAAGCCCTTGATTTTGATGGTAGGTTTTTTAGATCAAAAATATCCACTGCATCTGCATTATTAATATCCCCTAACAATCCTAATGGATCAGCATCAAGCACATCATCAATGGATTCAATAATAAAAGGTTCATGGACTTCAACACTTTCCAACAAATTATGCTTATCCAATTTTAATACCAAAGCTGCTTTTTCAGGACTTTGCTTAAAATCTTGTAAGCGACTAAATAATTTTCGTTCATTAATATCACGGCTTTTTTTAGGCTCATGTCCTTTAGCGTCTATAAATTGATTAATTTCTTCAAATGAATCTTTAAGCCGATTATCAGGTCTAATAACTGTGGATTCTTTAGCTTCTACATTTAAAATACCCAAAAGATCGTTATCAAGCATTTCTTGGAACTGTTTTTTAAAATTAATCATTGCTTAGTGTTTTTGTTGGCGGCGTTTATTTTTTAAATAAACAATTGCTTCAGCCATGCGTTTTTCATGTGCATCAATAGAACTTATATTTGGCTCGCGCCCAAATTGTTTCATAAATGGTGGAATTTTATCACGGTATAAAATAAAAGCTTCTTCGTCTGTCATCGTAATGCGCCCTGCATCAATGGTATCCTGAATAGTTTTAAGCAAATTAGATGTTACATTCTTAGATAACACTTCAAAGGCTTTTTGAAATGGATTAATTCTATCAATCATATTAATATGTAAATCATCAATATTAACAAACTTCCCCGCCATTCTTATAAACTGCTTATCACCAACTTCTTTAACCTCACCATTTTTAATCGCAGAATCAACCACCACATTCTGCCTAATAATATCAATTTCTTCTTCTGTTAAATATGGATATTTACTTTGAATAATTTTAGGAATTAATACTTTATTAATTACTTCAGGGTCTATAACATCTCCAGCTGATGCTTTTAATAATTGCTCATCCTGCAATATTTTGGCTTTTAAATCATTCAAATCTTCTTCAATAATTTTTCTGACCTTCTTGGCCTTAGGCTCTTTAAAACCCTCAATTTTAATCACACCTGCTTCATTTTTTTCATCAGGAAATTTTCGGGTTTTAAATACAAAATTAGGGGCTAATACCTGTTCCATTAATAATGATGCACTAATTGCTTTTAATATATTATTAACCGAGAGCTTTATTTCATCATCTTCTGCATCAGGCTGGGCAATTAAATTAGTAAACTGTGAATGGGTTTTATTATTACTATCGCGTGTCGCACGACCAATAATCTGAATGATTTCCGTTAAAGAACCGCGATAACCAACAGTTAAAGCATGTTCGCAATAAGGCCAATCAAAGCCTTCTTTTGCCATACCTAATGCGATAATTAAATCCAAATCATCAACGCCATTCATATCGCGTAAATAAGCGGCGACTTTATTGCGGTCTTTTGGATTATCATTTACTAAATCGGCTACTTTAATTATTTTTCCATCACCTTTACGCTTTAAATGCAGCAAACCTGTTACTTCATCTTGAAATTCTAATGTGCCGATAATATCCAAAATACTATCAACTTCTTTATACTTATCTTTGGTTGATTCCCCAGCATTGACACTAGGTATATGTAAAATAGTTTTTTTATCGGTATCCAGCACTTCATGAATTGCGGTTAAATAACTACGCTGATAAAAATGATAGCCAATTCCTAATGTTTTCAGATATTTATAACCATTCAATTGTTGATAATAATTATAAATAATTGAGGTAAACTTAGCCTCTTCTTCAGGTAATAAAACAGGCACACTATCCCCTCTAAAATATGAGCCTGTCATAGCAATAATATGTGCTGATGTATTTACCATAATCGAGCGCAATACTTCACCCAAACGATTTTCTGCATCCGCTGAGATATGATGAAACTCATCAATAGCAACTAAACAATGATTAAATTGGCTTTCATCAACTGCATCAAAAGCAAAGCGCAAAGTAGCGTGGGTACACACTAAAATAGTTGCATTAGCATCTTGTATAAAATCGACAAAAGCACTTACTTTACTTTTATCACCCCCAGCAGTACATAAGTTATATTGATGCTCAACCTCCCAATCGGCAAAAAAACCATGACTACTTAAATCAGTAGAAGCAAAAGAAGCACCAATTGAGCGTTCTGGTACAGCAACAATAATTTTTTTAATCCCTTGCTCATAAAGTTTATCTAAGGCTAAAAACATTAAAGCGCGGGATTTTCCTGATGCAGGGGGTGCTTTTAATAATAGATATTGTGCATCTTTGGAATCAAACGCTTTCGCCTGCATATCACGCATACCCATTAAATTTGTGCTTAGGCTATCGCCTGTTTTGGCATAAGTTACATCTACAAAATTTGGCATTGCACTTCCTTTTAAATAGGCTTAAAACAAGATGTTTTATAATTAATTCATTAACTTACTTAAAAAGCTGGCTGTGTGAACCTATCCTAACTAATTTAATAACGTCATCTTCAATTTGATAGATAACTAGCAAATCACCACTCACATGAAATTCTCTAAAATCTACCCACTCCCCATTTAAAGAATGGTTCTTGGCTTCTTTGGGTAATTCTTTTGAATCTAGCAATAAAGCCAAAAATTGAATATATTTAGTAAAATACTTATCACTCAATGTAAGCTTTTTAGTATCTTTAATAAAAGACTTAGTTTACATCAATAGCACTAAGACACATCCTGTTTAAGTTGCTCAAGTGTCACTTCTTCCAAATCTTTATTCGCTCTGGCATCGCTCATCGCTTGCAAAGTTTCATCATTAGGAATTTTCAACTGAAACGGAATACCTTTAGTCATTTTGATTTGCTCAAAATACATGGTAATCGCTTGGGTTGTGGTAATACCAAGATGTGAAAGTATCTTCTCAACATCATTCTTTAAGTCGGGTTTTACCCTTGCATTTATAATAGCTGTTTTCATGAAAATCTCTATTTGTATTTCAATTGAAATACATTATAGCCTATTTGAAATAAACAGAAATAAATAAAAGTCCACTCCTCTGTTTTTCACACTTTTGTACACGTAAAACAACATAAAAGGTGGGTGTTATATTTATAAATTAGCCTTTTCTGCCGCAATCATTTTTTCATACAACTTAAATAAATATTCAAGGCGTTCTTCATCGCTTTTAAAAGATTTTTTACGATAACATTGCTCCACGGCTAAATCCATTTCATGATGCGCTTTGCGTAAACCCTCTGGCATTTTATCGGGATCATAAAGTTCCGCCATGGTTTTTTCTGGGTGTTTCTCGCGCTCATCTAGTACGTTGAAGACATGGTCTTCTAGGGTGGTTTTTTGGGCTTGGTCTATTTCTGGGAATGGGAAAGTGTTGTAGCAAAGGGCTGAGGAATAACGGTAATCGGTTTTAAGGCGACCTGCTACGGCGCGTACCCATGTCATGTGGATTCGGGAGGATATTATTGCGAAGATGAATGGTTCTGGGTCGTAGATGGCTTGATTTGGAGCAATAATTACATCATCAACCCCTAAATAACCAATAGGAATATATTTCCTTCTTTCAGATGAAACCGTAGGAAAAATCAAAGAAGCAATTTTTCCTTTTTTCATTTCTCTGAATTGATGCGCACTTTCAGCTAACTTATGAGCACCTTTGTCCTTACTATTTAATCTAATTGCACGGACATTACTTATTCTCTTAACTATTGGAGGTACTGAAGATATTTCATCTAAATCACTATCTTCAATCCACAAACACCAACGTTCTAACCCATTCAAAAACTCTTGCGCCCCATATATCCTACGTACAAATTTGTCAGAATTTGGATAGCATGAAATAAGTTTAATCTTTTCTTGCTTAGATAAAATTAAAAAACCGCCATCAGTTGCCTTATTTCCGCTTTCCATTTTAGGAAAATTTGATAATGGTTTCGTTCTTTTCTTTGAAACTGTATTACCTCCTGAAACCAAATAAGCATTAATATTATTGGTTTCAGAAGAAAGGTTTCCATTATAAATAGTTTTCTTTTTAGCCTTATTCGAGATATTTTGTAAGCCAATAATAATTACAGTTACGCCTGCATTACCTTTAGCATTATTCGTCCACTTAAAGGACTGGTGAGCAAAAAACATCTCTAAACCCATGTCAAATATATAAGGCCAAATTAACTCAACTTGTTCACCTTGGCATATCGAATTGGTTGATACAAAAGAAAATGCAGAATTTGTACCTTTAACGTAATTCCCTGCCTTTAAAAACCAACAAATAATGTAATCAACTTTCTTATATTTAGGTAACAAATTACACGCTATTTCAATATCTTCTTTATGCGTAGCTGTTTGATACCTAGAACCCAAATAAGGCGGATTCCCCAAAATATAAATTTCAGCCCCATCATCTTTAGGACAAACCACCTCCCAATCCAACCGAGTCGCATTACCACAAACAATATGTCCTCCATCTTGTAAAGGCAATGTCGGTTTAGCCATACCAAATACAGATTTAAACGCCAGATTCATTTGATGTTCCGCTAGCCATAAAGACAGTTTGGCAGTCTCATGGGCAAAGTCATCCAGCTCTATGCCATAAAACTGGGTGAGTCGTATGCCCGATACACCTATATCCCATTTATTATCTATCTGTTGTAGTTGTTTAAAAATTTCAATTTCTATTTTACACAATTCTTTATAAGCAATAATCAGAAAATTTCCAGAACCACAAGCAGGGTCAAATAAGCGTAAATCATAGATTCTCTCCAATAATTTAGTTAGCTTTTTCTCATTACCCAGTGCTTTTTCC
>DAOUSJ010000101.1 GCA_030627285.1 Methylococcaceae bacterium
AATGGTCGTGCAGCTTCAACATTCGGACTTTGAAAACCTACATCGTATATGTGAAACCCCAAATGCATAAATTTTCGATCTAAATGTAAAAACGGAAAATTGCCATCTAACGGTAATGTAGGCGCAAGTTTAACTACTCCAACTAACATTAATGGGGCAACTTCTCCAGCAGCACGGGCAATAGCTAAAATTAAACCCGTCATCATGGCTGGACTTGCCATCGGTAAAACTGTACGCCATAAAGTTTCGGCTTTAGTTGCACCCAAAGCCAAACTGCCTTCACGAATTGATTTTGGAATTCTAGACAAACCTTCTTCTGTAGACACAATTACTACTGGCAAGGTTAATAATGCCAAGGTAAATGAAGCCCACATTAATCCAGGCGTACCAAATACCGGTGCTGGCGCAGATTCTGGGAAAAACAAGGCATCAATATTACCACCCAAAATATATACAAAAAATCCTAGGCCAAAAACTCCATACACAATTGATGGCACGCCGGCTAAGTTATTCACTGCAATACGAATTAAACGAGTTAAAAAGCCCTGTTTAGCATATTCACGCAAATAAACCGCCGCTATCACTCCAAAAGGTGTCACAATAACTGCCATTAACATTACCATCATCACAGTGCCAAAAATAGCTGGAAAAATTCCACCTTCAGTATTCGCCTCTCTAGGATCATCAGCAACAAATTCATGTACTTTTTCTGCATAATGCCCAATTTTTTGCAACATATTCATAGCATTGGGACGATAAATTCGCACTACTTTATCTAAAGAAATTTCCAATTCTTTACCATTAGCATCATGCACTAACAAACTATCTCCACGCATAGCTAGATATAATTTATTCATTTGCACTTGCAAGATTTTATACTCTTGCTCATAAACTAATCTTTGTTGCGCAAACTCGGCTTCAGTGCTGGCATTCCATTCATTATCCAATTCCAAACGCCGTTGCTTTAGTCTTAAACGCTCTAATTGATAATTGATAGCTCCAACTTCAGTTTGTTGCAAATTTTCAACCTCAGCAAACAAATCTAAAACCTTATCCAATTTTTCTTGCACTGAATCCCAAGCTTTTTCACCACTAGCAACTTCCTTACCTTGATGCTTAATTGCAGTTAAATAACCATAAAAATTACCCCATTCACGCCGTTCAATCACAATTACAGTCTCAGGAAACTGTTCTTGAGTAACTTTTTGCTGCTCTATCCAACGAAAATCTAAGCCAGTTAAATCTCTATTACCAACTTTCAATAAATGTTGTACTAAATGATCTTTACCTGCTGCTAATTGGTAATTAGACGCGCGTGCTTGTCGAGCTGACAACACTTTGCTATCCACCATTTCACCCATAACTTTGGTGCTTTGATTGTCTTCCTTATACACATATTCAATTACTTGCGCTGGCCAATAATGTCCTAAACCACGCACAGCAATTAACGCCAATAAACCAACTACCAAAATTAAACAAATACTAACTGCGGCGGCATTTAACCAAACCCACGGGGTTCCACTTCTAAACCATGCTTTTATCATAATGAACTGTATTTTTCGCGTAAACGTTGACGGATAACTTCTGCAAGAGTATTGAAAATGAAGGTGAATAAAAATAAGACTAAGGCAGCTAAAAATAACACTCGATAATGGGTACTATCAACTTCAGATTCTGGAATTTCCACGGCTATATTGGCAGATAAAGTCCGCATACCTTGAAATACACTTAAATCCATTACTGGAGTATTTCCAGTTGCCATTAATACAATCATAGTTTCACCAACTGCACGTCCAAAACCAATCATAATTGCGGAAAAAATTCCAGGGCTAGCAGTTAATAACACTACTCTAATCATGGTTTGCCAAGGAGTTGCGCCCAAAGCTAGCGAACCAATAGTTAAATGCTTAGGAACACTAAAAATAGCATCTTCAGTAATAGAAAAAATAGTTGGTATTACTGCAACCCCCATTGCTATTCCTACCACCAAAGAATTGCGTTGATCGTAACCAATGCCAAATTGATTCTGTAACCAACCTTGCATACTGCCACCAAAACACAGATTTTCAATTGGCACGCTGAGTAAAAATGCCAAACCCGTAGCTAAAATAATCACGGGAATTAAAATTGCAGCCTCATAACCATCAGGAATTCTTTGGCGTATAGTTGCAGGCAAATATTGCCATAGATAAGCAAACACCATCACAGATAATGGCACTATCATTAACAAGGCAAATAAAGCCGTCAAATTTTGCTCTACAAATGGAGCTAACCATAATCCAGCCAAAAATCCTAAAATTACCGTTGGCAATGCTCCCATCATTTCAATACCAGGTTTTACATAACGCCGCATACCAGCAGTCATAAAATAAGCGGTATAAATTGCCCCCATTAAAGCTAAAGGAGTTGCCACCAACATAGTGTAAAAAGCAGCTTTTAAAGTCCCAAAAACCAAGGGTGTTAAGCTCATTTTTGGTTCAAAATCATTACTTGATGATGATGATTGCCAAATATAATCAGCTTCTGAATAACTTTCATACCAAACTTCTTGCCATAATGACTGCCAAGAAATTTCTGGATGTTCATTATCAACTTCCCAAACATGTAATTCTTGTGCTGTTTGCAATAAAAATCTATTCGCACGCGGTGAAAATACTAAAGCTACAGGTGTCTTGCTAGTAACTGAAGTTTTTAGCAATTCTCTTTCTGCAGTTGAATGATAGACAGCACTTAAACCATTGGCATCTGTGACAATAAAGCCTTTACGGCGTTGCTCAGGATTAATATGTGTTATCGCGGCATTGGAAACTTTAAATTCGCGTAATTTTTTTAAGATAGGTTGACCTTGAATATCACGCACCTTACTCCATTGCGCTACTAAACCACTAGAATCACCTACTAATAAAGATAAATCGCCATTTAAAAAACTTAAGCTGGTAAGTTCTATACCTGTAGCTATGATATTTAAATTTTGGATAATTTCCGGTTTGGATTTTTTCCTGACATTAAAAAAACTTATATGCCCAGTAGCAGTAGCTAAATAAACATTGCGCTGGTCTTTATCCAAAAGAATATGCTGAATTTTTGCGGCATTTGCTTCTAAAACTGCACCAGTTTGCTCTAAAGTAAATTCATCACCAAATAAAGATTCTTGTTTGGTAAAACTTTTTAATGAAACTTTATTATCAGCAGTTTTTACTACAAAGGTAGTTACTTCACTATCAACTTGCAAAGCTAATTTAGTTATTGCTTGGGCATTTGCATCAACCACAATGGCTTCAACACCTAAAGGATAACTAATTTCTGGAGTAATTAAGCGTACATCATTAGGATAAGAAATTTTATATTCATGTTTAACAACTACAACTCGGCCATCATTTAAACCATATGCAACCACACCAGTATCTTGGCTAGCTTGGGCAAAACTAGTAACTGTGGTATTTTCTGGTAAAGTAATTTTAGTTATTTGTTTAGCTTTTCCAGATTCTAAATCAAAAAAAACTGCAATCGCTTGATCGGTAAAACGCACCCCAATTTCATTTTGTTCCTCAGTAGCTAATAAAACTGTGTTGCCCAATTGAATTTCTGGAACTGCATATTGTTTTAGCGCGTGAGTTTCTGGTGCTAAAAATAATGGAAATACGGCAAATAATAAGTAAAAGAAAATTAATGCAATCGCAGCGATTACACCTAAACCTCCAGCAACTACACTATAACGCACTAAATTATCTTTAATTAGTCGCCAGCGTTGATAGTAAGCGCGAACAGGTTGAAAACTCAGGTTATTTGAACTGGTATCAGACATAAGAAGTTATGATAAATAAACGTAAAAAAGCGAACCAACACCCTAATTTAGATGTGACTCGCTTTCAAAAACAACACTGAAAATTAATCCAAATTATTGAATATTAGCTAGTGCTTTAGTAACTACAGCAGCTGGCAATGGAATATAACCATCTTTAATTACCACTTCTTGTCCTGATTGAGATAAAACCATTTTAATAAATTCTTGCTCTAAAGGTGCAAGCGGTTTATTTGGGGCTTTGTTTACATACACATATAAGAAACGAGATAACGGATATGTTCCTGCAACTGCGTTTTCTGGAGTTGCATCTACAAATTCTAAGCCAGCTTCTTTAGCTAAAGGCACTGCTTTAACTCCAGAAGTTTTATAACCAATACCTGAGTAACCAATCCCATTTAAAGATGCAGTAATTGATTGTACTACTGAAGCAGAGCCTGGTTGTTCGTTGACATTACTTTTGAAATCACCTTTACATAAAGCTTTTTTCTTAAAATAACCATAAGTACCTGAAACTGAATTACGTCCGTATAATTGAATTGGTTTTGCAGTCCAATCACCAGTTAAACCAGCTTCACCCCAAGTAGTAATATCTTTATTATGACCACACATCCGATTAGACGATAAAATTGCATCTACTTGTGGAATCGTTAAGCCAGCAATTGGGTTATCTTTATTTACATATATTGCTAAAGCATCAATCGCAACTGGAATTGCAGTGGGTTTATAGCCATATTTCTTTTCGAAAGCATCAACTTCATTATCTTTCATTTTGCGGCTCATAGGGCCTAAATTAGAAGTTGCTTCAGTTAAAGCTGGTGGTGCAGTAGATGAACCTGCAGCTTGAATTTGAATATTTATATTCGGATACTCTCGTTTAAATTCTTCTGCCCATAAAGTCATTAAATTAGCTAATGTATCTGAACCTACGCTAGATAAATTACCAGATATACCGCTAGCTTTTTGATATGTAGGTACGCCTGCATCTACAGTTTGCACTGCATTAACAGACTGACTAAAAAAAGCAATAGTAGTCATGCCTAATGCACTTGCTAATAATTTAATTTTAAACATTGTTATACTCACACAGCTACGAGTTTATAAGATGTTGATATTGTGCAG
>DAOUSJ010000025.1 GCA_030627285.1 Methylococcaceae bacterium
ATAAATACCACCAACAGGTCGTACAATCACGCCTTTATGTAACAAAGCTTCATAAATCGGCATCGCATCTTGTTTAAAATTCACACTAACAAAATTACCCGCCGATGGTATCCATTCTAAACCCAAGATTTCAAAAGCAGTGCTTAATTGCTTCATGCCTTTATTATTGGTTGCTATTGCTAAAGCTAAATAATCTTCATCAGCTAAAGCAGTTTTTGCGGCAATTAAAGCTAAGGCATTATTATTAAATGGTTGTCGAACGCGATTTAATAAATCTGCAATTTCAACACTAGTAATACTATAACCCACACGCAAACCTGCTAAACCATACGCTTTGGAAAAAGTTCTGGTAATAATTAAATTAGGCAATTCAGCCAACCAACTAATTGAATTCGCGCGTTTATCAGCAGCTATAAATTCAAAATAAGCTTCATCTAACACACATAAAACGGTTTCAGGTAAAGCACTAATAAAGGCTTTAATTGCTTCAGGTTTTAATAACGTTCCTGTGGGATTATTAGGATTCGCAATAAATACTAAGCGAGTGTTTTCAGTTACTGCGGCCAACATAGCAGTTAAATCATGTCCATAATTTAGTGCTGGAATAACTCGCGCAGTCGCGCCAACCGCTTGAGTAACAATCGGATAAACCGCAAAAGCATGTTGTGAATAAATAATTTCGTGGCTAGAACTTACGAAAGTGCGAGTAATAATTTCCAATAAATCATTTGAACCATTGCCCAAAGTAATTTGGTTATTCTGAAGCCCTAATTTTTGTGCCAATGCAGTTTTTAAATAAAAGCCATTACCATCTGGATATCGTGCTAAATCTGGTAATGCTTGCAAAATTGCAGTTTGAACTTTTGGATTAATTCCTAAAGGACTTTCATTGGAAGCCAGCTTCACAATTTTGGTGAGTCCCAATTCGCGGGCTAATTCTTCTGTAGGTTTGCCAGCAGTATAAGGAATAAGTTCTTGCACACCTTTTAAGGCAAGTTTGAAAATTGGCGAGGTCATAGGATTTCCAACAAAAAGTAAAATGAAGTAACTAACTGATTAAATTACTGCTTTAGGATATGAGCCCAATACAGTTAACATGGTTACATGCTGTTTGAGACTAGCTATAGCAGCATTAATTTCAGGATCTGCACGATGCCCTTCTATATCAATAAAAAACACATAATCCCATAAACCTTGCCTAGATGGACGTGATTCAATATGTGTCATGCTGACATTATATTGTGCAAATGAAGCTAAAATATTGTGTAATGCTCCTGCTTTATTTGGCATGGATACCACTAGCGTAGTTTTATCATTCCCAGTAGAATCAGGTTTTTGTTTGCCAATTATCATAAACCTAGTAGTATTATTCGGTTCATCTTCTATATGGGTTGCCAAACAAGTTAATTGATACAAATCCGCTACCACTTGCCCTGCAATTGCAGCTTTATCAGGCTGATTTTGCACCATTTTCGCGGCAGCTGCATTACTACTAACTGCAACTCTTTTTGCATTTGGCACATGTGTATCTAGCCATTGTCTACATTGGGCTAAGGATTGTTGATGTGACAAAACTTCAGTAATAGCTGCTAAATCCGCACTATTAGACATTAAATTTTGTTGAACTTTTAATTCAACCTCGCCACAAATTTGTAATGATGAACCTAAAAATCTATCCAAAGTATGCGCAATTACACCTTCAGTAGAGTTTTCTACTGGCACTACTCCAAATTGGCATTGATCGTTTTCTACACATTTAAAAATATCAGAAATATTTGCTACTGGCACTGTATTTACTGCATGCCCAAAATGTTTATACGTCGCTTGTTGAGTGAACGTGCCTTCAGGTCCTAAAAATGCTACTTCCAGAGGTTTTTCCAATGCCAAACATGCTGACATAATTTCCCTAAAAAACTTAACTGTAGTATCCCCACTTAATGGGCCTGGATTTAATTCCTGAATCCGCCGCAATACTAATGCTTCCCGATCAGGACGATAAAAAGTTCCTGTTTCTCCTTGTGCTATTTTAGTAGTTGCTACTGAGATTGCACATTCAGCTCGTTGATTCAATAACTCCAATAATTGCTGGTCAATTGCATCAATTTGCTTTCGTAATTGCGCTAAGGGAATAATATTTGCGGCTGATTTTTCGGTCATAATATTCTATTAAAAACTTTAGTGATTTTTTTCAAATGTTGCCATAAATTCAATTAAAGCATCCACACCTGCATCAGTCATAGCATTATAAATACTAGCTCGCATGCCTCCAACTGCACGATGCCCTTTCAAACCAATTAAACCAGTTTTATTGGCATTAGCTAAAAATTCTTTATCTAAACTTGCATCATTTAATACAAATGGAATATTCATCCGTGAACGGTGAGCAATATTTACTGGATTAGAATATAAACTTGATGCATCAATTGCAGCATATAATCTATTTGCTTGGGCAATATTACGTTGTTCAATCGCAGCTACACCACCTTGATCTTGTAACCATTGCATAACTAAACCAACTAAATACCAGTTGTAACTTGCTGGGGTATTTAACATGGAATCACTATTAGCTTGCTTAGCGTAATTAAACACTTCAGGCAATTTAGGATCTACTGCACCTAATAAATCTTCGCGTACTATAACGACGGTTACGCCACTAGGTCCCATATTTTTTTGAGTGCCAGCATAAATAATTCCATATTTACTTACATCAATAGCGCGGGATAAAATATTTGAAGACATATCTGCCACTAATGGAATGCCTTGAGTATCTGGAATTTCTTGAAATTCAACCCCATGAATAGTTTCATTGCTAGTGTAATGTAAATAAGCGGCTTCTGAATCTAACTTCCAAGTATCTACTGCTGGAATTTCAGTAAAATTACTAGCTTCAGAAGTTGCAGCAATTTCTACATCGCAATAACTTTTTGCAGCTTTGATGGCTTTAGTTGACCATGCGCCAGTGTTTACATAACAAGCCTTAGTTTTAGCACCTAAAATATTTTGCGGAATAAATGAAAATTGACCAGTAGCTCCACCTTGTAAAAATAACACCTTATAATTAGCAGGAATTTGCATCAACGCAATTAAATTAGCTTTAAATTCGGCTGCAATTCCCATAAATTCTTTGCCACGATGACTCATTTCCATCACTGACATGCCACTACCATTCCAATCTAACATCTCACGTTGGGCTTGTAGTAAAACTGCTTCAGGTAATGCGGAAGGCCCTGCACTAAAATTAAATACTCTACTCATTCATATGTCCTTGGTTTGCAGCGACTCGCGCTTAAATTACAGTAATTTTGTAGCATTATTGTAATCCAATTATACCTAGAATGCGGGCTTATTTACATTTTAACCCAGCCGCCAACGGTGATATTTTGACACTAAAGCTAATAGAATTTTTGCTTGATGCGCACGTCTCCAAACTCCAGCTACAGATTTGTTTGCCTCAGTACGCGTGGGATAAATATGGATAGTAGCCAAAATTTTATTCAAGCCAAGATTGTATTTCATAGCTAACACAAATTCAGCAATTAAATCCCCAGCATGCTGTCCAACAATAGTGACTCCAAGAATTTTATCCTTTTTTGGCACGGTTAACACTTTTATAAAACCCTGAGTTTCAGATTCTGTAATAGCTCGATCTAACTCTTCCATCGCATAATTACTAACTTCATAAGCAATATTTTGTTGTTTAGCTGCTTGCTCATTTAAACCCACTCGCGCAACTTCTGGATCAGTAAAAGTTGCCATAGGAATCACACGATAATCAGTTTTAAATTTTTTCCAACCACCAAATAAAGCATTTATCGTTGCATACCATGCTTGATGTGCCGCTGTATGAGTAAATTGATAAGTTCCTACAACATCTCCACAAGCATAAATATTTGGATAATTAGTCGCTTGAAATTCATCTACTGGAATAGATTTATATTTAGACAGCGTAATTCCTAATTCTTCGACTCCATAGCCATCAATATTTGCTACTCGTCCTAATGCCAATAACACTTCATCAAAAACAATTTTAACTTCTGCACCATGATGTTCAGCAATCAAAATTTTTGTTTCTTCTTCAAGTACAAACTGTTTAGCTGTATGCTCTAATAAAACTGTAATTCCTTCACGCCTAAATTTGCTCACTATCAAATCCGAAACTTCATGGTCTTCACGAGCTAATAAACGTGGTAATTGTTCAATTTGAGTTATTTGAATTCCTAAACGCACAAAAGCCTGAGCTAATTCACAACCAATTGCACCACCGCCTAAAATTAATAAATGTTTAGGTTTAACACGCAAACCCCAAATTGTATCTGAAGTTAAATATGGAATATTTTGCAAACCAATAATTGGCGGCACTAAAGGTCTTGCACCAGCCGCAATTACAATCGCACGAGTATTTATTATGGATACATCAGTAGCTGTAGTTATTTCCACTTGCCACGGAGAAATAATTTTGGCTGTTCCATTAATTACCTTTACACCTAATTCTGTATACCTTGCAATTGAATCATGTGGCGCAACAGTCTTAACAATAGTTTGCACCCGTGCCATAATTTCAGCAAAATCAAATTCTACTTGCGCAGTTTTAATTCCAAACTCAGATGCACGCGTAATATCTGCTAAAAATTTAGCTGACCGAATCAAAGCTTTTGAAGGTACGCAACCAGTATTTAAACAATCACCGCCCATTTTATGTTTTTCAACTAAAATTACTTTAGCTTGCACTGCTGCTGCAATATACGCACTTACTAAACCTGCTGCACCAGCACCAATTACTAGCATATTAGCATCAAATTTTTTTGGTTGTTGCCACGTTTGAGACATATTATTTTCCCTGTTTAAAAAGATTCAGCAAGAATTTTGTTACCCAAGAAAAACCTGCTAGTAACATTAAAGATAAGATTAATTTAGGAGTTAAAATGTTTTCTAAAGATCCAATTTTAGCTAATTGAGTACCTGCATTTACATATATTATTGTTCCTGCTAGCATCCCTATTTGACTCACCCAGTAGAAAGTCCTAAGTTTTATATTAGTTAGCCCCATTAATAAATTAATCAAAAAAAATGGCATTATCGGCACTAAACGCAAACTAAATAGATACAAAGCTCCTTCACGTTCTACACCAGCATAAAGTACCTTCAATTTAGTGCCAAATTTAGCCTGCACCAAATCTCTAAAGCCAAATCTAGCTACTAAAAATGCAATGCTAGCACCAATTGTTGAAGCAAATGAAACTATTAAAGTGCCTAAATAAAGACCAAATACACCGCCTCCTGCTAAGGTTAAAATTGTTGCTCCAGGTAACGATAATGCAGTAGTTACAATATAAATTAGCATGTACGCGCTAATAGTTATAACGGGATGTGCTTGGTAATATACTTGAAGATTAATTTGTTGAGCTTTTAAATTTGCTAAAGTTAAATACTCTAGCAAACCAAATTTAAATGCTAAAGCTACTACTAATAGTATAATTATTAAGAATATAATCTGAATTTTTTTCATATGATTGCCGCAAAATGATTAACTCAAAGTTTATCAATAGTTTAAATAGTGTTAAAGTGTTTAATGTTAATTTATTAAAATAATATGTTGGAGGTTTCTATGCACATCAAAATAGTCTTTATAAGCTTATTATTAACCTTGTTTGCTGGCAATAGTATAGCTGCTAACGTCGATGAATGGGTTTATAAAGAAGCAACTGGTAATCTTAAATCTAGTACAGGTTGTAATAGCAAAGAAAAAGCTACTAAAAAAGTAACTAAAAAATATCATATGGACAAACATTCTAAATTAATTTGTCAAGCATTAGGATATGGTTGGTCTAAAAGTGAAGTGTTAGATAAAGGCACAGTTGTATGTAATGAATGTGGTGGTGAAGATTATGAAGGTAAGTATCGTTGCCATGTTGAAGACGTGAAAGTTAAATGTAAACAAGTAAAACGTAGCTGGTAAGTTACAGGAGTCAACTCAATGGCAATGAAAAAAATAACTCAGAAAATTATTGGCTATCAAGTCATTACGGAAACAGAATCAATAGTAGAACAATTACCTGAGACTATTCTTGCAGAACCAGATATTTTGCATGAAGCTACTAAACGTCCAGAAATGTTGTTGGGTTCGACTTATAAAATTAAAACTCCGCAATCTGAACATGCTTTATATATCACCATTAATGATATTGTACTAAATGAAGGTACCGATCATGTGGAACGCCGCCCGTATGAAGTATTTATTAATTCTAAAAACATGGAGCATTTTCAATGGGTGCTAGCATTAACAAGAGTTATTTCAGCATGCTTTCGCAAAGGTGGAGATATTTGTTTTTTAGTTGAAGAATTGCGCGGAGTATTTGACCCTAAAGGTGGATATTTTAAACGCGGTGGAGTTTATATGCCCTCTTTAGTAGCGGAAATTGGTTTTGCAATTGAATCACACATGCGTTTAATTGGTATGCTAAAAGATTCCAGTATTGAAGATGAGCATCAAAAACGTTTTTTAGCAGCTAAACGTCAAGAATTTGCTACTAAACATGCTGATGCAGCTACTATTAAATCTGAAGCAGATGATTTTCCAGAACAAGCTACATTATGTGATAAATGTCTTACCAAAGCCTTAATCTTAATGGATGGCTGTATGACTTGTTTGAATTGCGGCGATAGTAAATGTGGTTAAAAACTATAACTATTTAGTTTAGTAGGGACGCATACACCAACACGCCCCTACTAATTTAATTTACAATAACGGCGCAATTACCAAAGAAACTACTGCCATTAATTTCACTACAATATTTAATGCTGGACCTGAAGTATCCTTGAACGGATCACCTACAGTGTCACCACATACCGCAGCTTTATGCACATCTGAACCTTTACCACCATGCGCACCACCTTCAATTAATTTTTTCGCATTATCCCAAGCACCACCAGCATTTGCCATAAACAATGCCATTAATACTCCAACCAATAATGAACCAGCCAATAAACCACCAAGGGCTTCTTCACCTAAAACAAAGCCTACAAATACTGGTGTAGAAATTGTTACCACACCTGGTAAAATCATTTCACGTAACGATGCTTTAGTAGAAATTTCAATACAACGACTAGAATCTGGTTCTGCTGTACCTTCCATTAAGCCTGAAATTTCACGAAATTGTCTACGTACTTCTTCAACCATATCTTGAGCTGCTTTACCAACTGAATCCATAGTCATAGCTGCAACTAAAAATGGCACTGCACCACCAATAAACAATCCCACTACAACTAAAGGATTTAATAAATCAATTGAAGCCAAACCAGCTGAAGCCGCATAAGCAGAAAACAATGCTAAGGCAGTTAAAGCGGCTGAACCAATCGCAAAACCTTTACCTACAGCTGCGGTAGTATTTCCAATCGCATCTAAAGAATCAGTGATTTTACGAGTTTCTTCACCTAATTCAGCCATTTCACTAATGCCACCAGCATTATCAGCAATTGGTCCATAACCATCAACTGACATTGTGACCCCAGTAGTTGCTAACATGCCTACTGCAGCAATTCCAATTCCATATAAACCAGAAGAATAATAAGCCAATAAAATTGCAACTACAATTCCTAAAATTGGCAATACCACTGAACGCATTCCAATGCCTAAACCTGCAATAATATTAGTTGCTGGTCCAAATTTAGATGCTTGCGCAATAGCTTCTACTGGAGCTTTAGAAGTATAAAAATCTGTAACTCTACCAATAAAAATTCCTACTGCAACTCCACTTAATACTGCGTAAAAAGGCCCTAAAACTGAAGTAGTTCTATCACCTAAATCAAATTGAATCCCAGCTGATAAAACCAAAGGTAAAGCAAATAATAAAAATAAGCCTGCCGCAATCCAAGTTACTGCTTCTAAAGCGTGTGCAGGATTAAAATCTTTAATTTTATCCATCGCAATCACACCCATTGCAGAAGCCACTAAACCCACAAGAATAAATGCTAAAGGCAATAAGATGGCTTTAATTTGCATGTCTGGACTAACAAAATTAGTCGCCGCTACTGCAATAGCTATAGTTGCAATTACTGAACCTACATAAGATTCAAAAATATCCGCACCCATGCCAGCTGTATCACCAACATTATCACCAACATTATCTGCAATTGTTGCTGGATTACGTGGATCATCTTCAGGAATTCCAGCTTCAACTTTACCAACTAAATCCGCGCCTACATCCGCAGCTTTAGTATAAATTCCGCCACCAATTCTAGCAAACAAAGCAATTGATGAAGCTCCCATAGCAAATCCATTTAACATTTTATAGCTTTCTAAATTGCTTGGATCAATGAACATGAAGACCACGCCAATTCCAAGTAATCCTAATGCAGCTACTGATAAACCCATGACTGAGCCGCCACCAAATGCCACCATTAAAGCTGCACTCATACCACTAGAGTTGGCCGCACTTGAAGTTCTAACATTAGCTTGAGTTGCTGCTTCCATGCCAAAAAATCCTGCTGACATGGAACAAATTGCCCCTGCAAGAAATGCATACGCAGTTGCATCACCAATAAAAGTAAAAATCAATACTGCTACTATCAGAATAAAAATACTTAAAATTTTATATTCTGCCTTTAAAAATACCATTGCTCCTTCATGAATTAGCTTAGCAATTGCCTGCATTTTTTCAGTGCCAGCATCATGTTTTAAAATGACCTGATAACTGTAAAAAGCAAAACCTAAGCCAGCCAAACCTATTAACGGGGCAATGTTTTGTAAAAATTCTAGGCTCAAAAAAAATACCATGATAGTAATAGCTGCGCCTATCATGGCAAATTTATTTCCTAGAGTTTTAAAAACTTCAACATTCATAGAAAACTCCTGTTTTTTCGTAATAATTGTACGTTATTGTTATTATTTAACTGGTGAATTTTAACATGCTTAAATTCAAACAACTTAACTCTATTTCCATTTAATATTGCAACCAATACTAGGAATTTGTTCTGCATCAATTGGAATGCCAGCTAATAAATTATCCAAAGCACTGCGTAAATCTTTACCAGTTAAAGGTTCAGAATTTTTAGGTGTTGATGCATCTAAACGCCCACGGTATACACATAATAACTCGGCATCAAACACATAAATATCTGGGGTACAAGCAGCTTGATAAGCTTGCGCAACTGCTTGAGTTTCATCATATAAATATGCATTAAATGGTTGTACCCAAGCTTGCATTAACTCGGTCATTTTTGCTGGTGAATCTTGCGGATAATTAACTATATCATTGGAACTAATTCCAATTGTAGCCACACCTTTAGTTGCATAATAATTTGCAATATCAATTAATTGTTGTTGCACATGAATTACATATGGACAATGATTGCACATAAAAATCACCACTGTAGCTTGCTCGCCGCGTACACTAGTTAAACTTTTTTGCGCACCACTAATAGTGTCAAGCAATTCAAACTCAGGAGCTAAAGTTCCTAAAGGTAACATTGTCGAAGGGGTTGCACTCATAATTTTTTCCTCGTTTGCATTGTAGATACTGTAAAGCTCACAGTATAAATTGATCCTCAAATTAATGGTAGTCAACACCCCAAATCATTTGTTGGGGCATTTACTGCCTTCACAAGGAACACCATCTTTATCCAAATCAAGATTTTTAAAACCACAAGTATTTAAATAAAATTTTGCTGCTTTACAAGAATCTATTTGTTTGCAAACCTTATGTTCACCACATTTAAGCTCAGGAATCTGAACTTCAGCTAGTACACTAATGGTTTCTGGTTCTGGTTCTGGAATAACATCAACAACAGTTTGAGTTTCAGGTACAGCTGTTACGACTACAAAATCCTCTGGTGCAGATTGAAATTCTGGTAACCAAGAATAAACTAACAAAAATCCAATTAAACCTAATAAAATTATTTTTTTCATATAAACGTAAGATATTTATAAATGTATTTTAAGTGCAAACTGCTATAATCAACCACATGCACAATATGTTACCGTTATTACAAAATCATGATTTTCCTAGTATTCAACGTTCGAAAATCAGTACTTTGCAGCTTAATTTAGGTTATTTATGTAATCTTAGTTGTAGTCATTGTCATGTAAACGCTAGTCCTAAACGCACTGAATTAATGTCCAAAGCAATTATGGATTTAGTCCTAGAATTTGCTCTGCAAGAAAACATCAGTTGTTTAGATTTAACCGGTGGCGCGCCAGAAATGAATCCTGAATTTCGCTACTTAGTTACTCAAGCAACTGCCAATGGCATTAAAGTCATAGATAGATGTAACTTGGTAATTTTAGTTACTGCTGGCTATACAGATTTAACCGATTTTTTAGCCTCAAATAAAGTCGAAATCATTGCCTCTTTACCTTGCTATTTAGCAGATAATGTTGACAAACAACGCGGCAACGGCACTTTTGCACAAAGCATTCAAGCATTGCAAAAATTAAACTCTGTAGGTTATGCGCAAGATGATAGTAAATTAACCTTAAATTTAGTCTTTAATCCTCAAGGAACTAATTTAGCTCCACCACAAGCACCATTAGAATTAGCTTATAAACAACATTTACATCAAAATTTTGGCATTATATTTAATAAATTATTGGCGATGAATAATGTGCCGATTCAAAGATTTGGTAGTCAATTAGTTAGTAAAAATGAATTTCAAACTTATATGCAATTATTGCAAGCTAATTATCAAGCTAAAAATTTGGATAATTTAATGTGCAAATCTACTTTAAGTATTGACTGGCAAGGCTATGTCTATGATTGTGACTTTAACCAAATGCTAGCTTTACCACTTGGAAATTCTGATAAGAAAATTCATCTACGCGACTTAAAATCTAACTTAAAATCTCAACCAATTAATACCTTAGCGCATTGCTATGCTTGTACTGCTGGACAAGGTAGTAGTTGTGGTGGCGCGTTGCAAACATAATTATGGCATTAACCATTGATTTATTTCTTGCAAATTATGTTCATTAATCGTCCCAATAGCATATAAAAATCGCACTTTATTACGAATATATGCATATTTTGCCTGCAATACATTCCGTTGAGATAGATATTCATTTTGCCAAGAATCCAAAACATCCATTACAGTTTCAACCCCATAAGAAAAACCTTTTTCCATCGCTTGCCGAGATTTAACTGCTGAACGCAAAGCTTTTTTAGCCGCAGTAATCCGTCGATGACTAGTATTAGCAGTTAAAAATGCATCTTTGGTTTCTTTAATTACTACTCTAACTTTAGATTTCAATTCATATTTAGCCATAGTTAATTGATGCCTTGCTTCACTAATTCTATTTGAAGTTACACCACCACTAAATATCGGCACATTAATATTAAAAGCTAAATATTGCGTTTCAGTTCGGGGTGAAGCTGTACTATCAAAACCTGTATCTGAATCATGATAATTTAATTGCATTTCCATAACTGGGTAATGATCTGCTTGACGCACCAATACTTCATCATCCGCCGCATCAATAGCATTCAGCTGCGCAATTAAAGTTGGATTTTGCGCCTTGGCCACCTCCATCCAATCTTGAATCTTGCCATCCAAAACTTGAAACTGAATATCATCCGCTAAAATTTGTAACTTTTCATGGGTTTGATAAGTTAATTCGCTTAAACCCTCAAGAGCTACCGCCAAAACAGTTTCAGCTTCAATTACATCCGCTGCATATTTATCCAAACGTGCTTCAACTTCATACACATCGGTAATTTTAATCATTTGTTTTTCAAACAGCTTTTGAATTTGCAACAATTGTTTCGCGGTAATTTTTTTAGTTTTTTGCATGAAAATTAGCTGATCTTCTGCTTCCAAAACTTGAAAATATCTATCCACTACGTCAAACATTAAGCGATTATGCGCTTCAATTTTATCTGCTTGAGCTTGATTAATTACTTTGGCACTACGTTTCCATTGCCAAAATTTACCTACATCAAATATGGTCTGAGTTAAAGAAATATGATAGCGCGTACCTGGATAATTATTAGCCCCACGAATATCGTTACGTTGATGATTTTCAGACCAATTAGCTGAAGCCGTTATTTGTGGATACATTGCCCCTAACGATTGCCCACGTCTATCCTCACCAATTTGCACTTGTAAGTCTGCAGAAAACAAGCGTGGATCAGCTTGTAAAGCTTGTTGATATACCGTCATTAAATCGTCTGCATGTGTCACTATTGGCAGCAATCCAAACAACAAAATTAACTTTATCCAGCGCAATATTTTCATTGATTTAATCTTCTATAAACGCACGTGCAAACGCATTCGTAATTGGTTGTGCCAAATATTCAAACACTGTACGCTCTCCAGTATTAATCAATACCTCTGCTGGCATTCCAGGCAATAATTGCATCTCACCTAATTTTGCTTCACTTTCTTGAGTTAACTCCACTCGTGCTTGGTAATAACTCATGCCAGTGCGTTCATCTTGAAAAATATCTGGCGATAAATTAATTACCTGCCCATTCATTACTGGAGTTTTTGCTTGTTTAAATGCACTAAAACGTACTTCTGCGGTCAAACCAATCTGCACTCTATCAATGTCCATTGGTGAAACCTGAGCTTCAATAATTAAACCTGCATCTTGCGGTACAATTTCCAAAATTGGATGTCCAGCCATAATTACCCCACCAATTGTATGCATGGATAAACCTAAAACTCGTCCACTTGCTGGAGCTTTCACATCTACACGTGAAAGTTTATCTTCAGTAGCTGCCATGCGTTCTTTAAGATCAAATAATTGCGCCTTCGCTTCAGTTAACTGTCCAGTCACTTCTTGCTGAATATTTTTTTGTAATTGCAAAATCTGTAACTTAGATTCACCTTGTTGAATTTTGCTAGTTGAAATCTCCGAACGTAAACCTGAAATATCAGCTCTAACTTGAGTATAACGCCGTTCAACTTCACGCAAACGATTTCTATCTGCAAAACCTTCTGCTAATAACTCTTGAATATCACCTTGTTCTTTTGAATAAGAGCTTTGCAAGTTTTGTTTATACTGAATTTGTTGTTCTATCCCTACAATTCGTGCTGAAATTTGACTAATACGTTGCTTTAAAACCGCCACTTCACCAATATAATTATTTTTCCGAATTGCAAAAAAATCCGCTTCAGTATGTTTTGCTTCTAACACTCTAGGATCAGTTGAGTTTAATTCCATGGGAAAATGTATTTTAGCACGCTGATTTCTTTCTGCAGTTAAACGAGCTACTTGAGCTAATAAAGTAATATATTGCCCTCGAATAATTTCTAGGGAAGCTTTGGTTTCTGAATCATCTAAGGTTAACAACACCTGCCCCTTAACTACATTATCACCTTCTTTCACTACTAAACTTTCTACTAAACCACCATATAAATGTTGTACAGTTTTTTTGTATGATTTAACTGTGACTGTACCTGGTGCTAAAGCCGAACTATCTATGGGAGCTAAATATGCCCAGCCACCAAAAATCACAAAAGTAATAATAACAATTACTCCACCTAAGATTCGGATAGGTACATCATTAGTAGGTAAATTACTGGTAGGAGCTAACTCTGAGGTAAGATTTTGCTTCATAGTTATTATGCTTGTTGTTGACGTTGTTGTTGTAAATGCGCAATTACTTTTTCACGCCCACCATAAGCAACCAGACCACCTTCATTCAGAATCAATAGTTTATCCACTTGCTCTAAAATATCTTTTTTATGCGTAATAATAATTACCGTGGAATTTAAACTTTTTAATCTTTGTAATGCATGTCGTAATGCAACTTCACCTTGTTCATCTAAATTAGAATTTGGCTCATCCAAAACCACTAATACTGGATGTTTATATAAAGCTCGCGCTAAACCAATTCTTTGTCGCTGACCACCAGATAAATTTGCTCCACGCGCGCCAATATAAGTGTCATAACCTTCAGGCAAATGCAAAATCAATTCGTGTACATCAGCAATTTTGGCAGCTTCAATAACTTTTTCTGCATCAACTTCACCAAATCTAGCAATATTTTCACTGATAGTTCCAGCAAATAATTCAATATCTTGCGGTAAATAACCAATAAAATTACCTAAATGCAATTTATCCCAGCTATATATATCCGCTCCATCTAAACGAATCGCGCCACTTGAAGTTGGCCAAATCCCTAATAAAGCTCGGGCTAAAGTTGATTTTCCTGCACCACTAGAACCTAACACTCCAACAATATCACCTTGCTGAATAGTTAAACTTAAACCTTTAACTACCGCTTTTTTGACTCCAGGTGGGCTGACAAATGCTGCTTCTAATTCTATTTCACCTTTTGGATCTGGCAATGCCATAGTGTTTTTAGTGGCTGGAATTTGTAATAAAATTTCATTCAAACGTTTATATTGTCCTCGCGCAGCCACAAAGCCTTTCCAAGAGCCAATCATTAAATCAATTGGTGCTAACGCGCGTCCTAATAAGATTGAACCAGCAATCATTAAACCTGGAGTAATTTCATGTAAAATTACTAAATAAGCTCCTAAACCTAAAATTAATGATTGTGAGGATAAGCGAATAATTTTTGAAAGTCCTGCCAATAAACTAGCTCTTGAACTAGCAACTGCTTGTAACTCTAAAGTTTTTGATGCCCCTACAAACCAACGCCTACGTACATTCTCCAACATCCCCATGGATTCAATTACTTCAGCATTATTTAAATTTTGGTTCACACTTTGACGGTTTTTCATAGACTGCATATTAGCCTCAGCCAAGACTTTACCAGTACTTTTTTCAGTAATAATCGCTAAAATAGCTAATACTGTAGCAGTGAAAATTGCTGCCCAGCCATACCAAGAATGGAATACAAACATTAGAGCAATATAAATTGGCATCCACGGCACATCAAAAAACGCAAACAAGCCATTACCAGTCATAAATTGGCGCAGTCCAGTTAAATCATCTAAAGGTTGCGAACTAGCTTTTTGTCCACCAGTGTATAAAGCCTGCTTGAAAGCCACTTGAAATAGCCGTTGATTTAATAAAACTTCTAGCCTGCAACTAATACGTACCAAAATTTGCGCCCGTACCCATTCCAAAGCTCCCAATGTAATAAATAACACCAACATAATTGCTGTTAACATTACCAAAGTTGACTGGTTTCCAGTAGGCACAACTCTATCATATAGTTGCAACATATAAATAGAAGGTATTAGCATGAGAAAGTTAATCAACATACTGAAAATTGCCGCAGAAACAAATGCCCATTTAGACAATTTTAAAGCTTGTTGTAAATCAGATTTAAGCATAGTTATTTAGTTTAGTTCCAACTTAAATTATCTAAAAATTTGAGGATTTAAGGCATTAATTAATTCTAGCATATTTACTACTTCAACTTTGATTTTTTTCATTAAACATATCTATAAAAAGCTTTATTAACATGGTTATATAACCTAATTTTAAATTTTTTAGCCAAATCTATCTAACTCAGCAATTACTTTGCCAATAGCTGCGACATATGGTCACGCGGCAATATGCCACATGTTCAAATATAAATAGTCACAGTAAACTGAGCTTAAATACTTAGTTGGACTGATTAAATTTTTCCAGTCTAACTTTAACGATTAATTTTCCCTTTCATTATCAGTGATTATTATGAAAAGAAACTACATGGCAGATGATTTTACTAATTTTAATACGCTTAACCAAAGAGTTGCCTATCATGAAGCCGGTCATGCAACTGCAATTTATTTATATAACAAATATAAAAACTTACCACCAATATTTTTTCAAGTATGTATCGAAACTAATTTACAAAAACAGCTAAATAATTCAGATAACTTTAATCAAAATCATATTGCCGCCAAAATAGAAGGTGGTTATTTAATTGAAAATCCACTACTGAGTTTATCAACTAATCAAGCACAAATGAGTTTGCAAGCAAAAAATTCTTATGCTACGGCTTTAGATGCAGACGTTATAAACTTACTTGCAGGTTCTGTGGCTGAAGCTTATTATTTATCTACTCATGATGGCGAAACTCTAACTGCTTCAATGTTAACTGTAAAGGCTTTAGAAAATTACGGTGCATATTCAGATTTTCAAAAAATTAATACTTATTTAAATTACGTTAGTCCTTGTATTAAACAACAAAGCCAACATTTAAATAAATTATTGCATGAAACTTTTAATTTTATGACGCAACCAAAATTATGGTTAGCTGTGGAATCTGTAGCTAAATTATTTTTATCTACTGAAAACAATATTATTGCTTGTGAAGAGATTTTTGCAGTAATTGATGCGCAAACTTAACTAACACGCATAAAAAAAGAGCAATACATGATTTGTAATGCTCTTTCTAGAATATGGTGCCTCAGGCCGGAATCGAACCGGCACGGTGTTGCCACCGCGGGATTTTAAGTCCCGTGCGTCTACCAATTTCGCCACCGAGGCGGTACTAAAACTTCAGTAGAATTTGCCATTATATAGTAATTCTATCTGTACGCAAGTTAATTTTACGCTTTTGGTAAAGTCACTCCTGCTTGACCTTGATATTTACCCTTACGATCTTTATAAGAAATTTCACAGACTTCATCACTACCAAAAAACAGCATTTGAGCTACGCCTTCATTAGCATAAATTTTTGCTGGCAAAGGTGTAGTATTAGAAAATTCTAAAGTAACATGTCCTTCCCATTCAGGCTCTAATGGAGTAACGTTTACAATAATTCCACAACGCGCATAGGTTGAATTATGCACTACCAAACCATTGGCAACAAAATTATGCAGCTTCGGTACAGTAAGATCATAAACCTCTTTAATTCCAATAGCTTTAATACTGCTTATTGTATCCCAATCAGTTGCATTTAAAGGCGGCAATACAATTTTTTGGAAAGTTTCAGCTATTTTAAAGGCCTCAGATTTGACATAAAAACCAATTTCCTGCTGAAACCTTGTGATTTGTTCTATACCAATAATTTGCAATTTATAATGATCTTCTTGTAATGAAATTTTTATTGAAATTCCAAACCGCAATAATAAATGTTGAATTTCATCTGCCAAAAACTGTGATTTTAAAACAAATGTTATGTCACAATCAGCTACAGGATCAGTAATAATAGTGTTTATAGATGTAGATAAGAATACTTGTAAAAATATTTTCAGATTTTTTTTATTAAGTTTAAAAATAATTTCTGGAATTTTTTTGTTTGATTCAGCAATATTGAACACACTCTCAGCTATCCAAGAATCATTTCCATTATGACTTAACCTATGAATATATTTAACAAATAACTTTGTCATTAATGGATCATTACAGGAAAAATTAATTTTTTCTATATTAAAAGTATCCAATAATAAAATAATTCCTAATAATCGTAATTCCGAAATCAGCAAAGTTTTAGTGCCAAATACTGGTATGTGATTTGCCACCATAATCTCATCACCAAGTTGCAATTTATCCAACTCAGTCCATGAATCTTTTTGTTTAAATGGATGCTGTGCCGTTGCTTGAATTTTAAAACCATTAGCAGTAGTTAATTCATATACTTGATGCTTGCCTTGAGGAATAAAATCTGTAATTTGTGCTTTAGCCAATGATTCTGCATCTAAAGCTAATGTTTGCATGCCTGCACTAAAGTCTGTAATTGCACTATAAGCTCCAGTTTTAGTATTTAGTAAGCGTGTGTCTGCAGTCAAACATTTACCTAAACAAATCGTCAACACATCTCTTGGAATCTTAAAAAATTCTACTGTTCTAGCTAAGGCAAATGAATTTGGTGGAATAATACATACGTCTGCTTGTAAATCAACAAAACTTTTATCACTAAAATTCTTTGGATCTACAATTGCAGAATTAATATTCGTGAAAATTTTGAACTCATCTGCACAACGCACATCATAACCATAACTTGAAGTACCATAAGAAATAACTTTTCCCTGAGCAGATTCTTTTACTTGCTGCCTAGCAAAAGGCGTAATCATGCCCTTTTCTGCTGCCATGCGTCGAATCCATTTATCCGATTTTATACTCATAATACTGTGTACTTTTAACCAAATAGTTCTATTATAATCGTTATAGTTCCTTTAATTAATATTTTGCTACTTGCTTATGTCTGCCGTAACTTCAACCATATCCACCCCTAAAGCAGAATTTAGTCGTTTAGACTTAGCTTTTGCACAATTTTTCAGCAACCGCAGCAATTTAAACTCAGCTTCAGAACAAGAACAATTGTTTAAATTACTTGCCAAATTATCTGCGGCTCAAAATAATGGACATAGTTGCATTAAAATAAATAAGCTTGAAATACAATTAGTTATACAATCACAATTAGCCACCATAACCAATAAAGAATCAAATTTACACAGCATAATCCAACCTTTAGTATTGGAGCTAAATTATTTATACACCCATAAATATTGGTTTTATGAAACTCGTTTAGCATTGCAATTAAAAAAACTGCTCGCACAACCAGTAACCAATACAATAAATACTGATGATGCCACTGCAAACTGTGTTTTAAAACATAAATTTAGCATTATTACTGGCGGCCCGGGAACTGGTAAAACTACCTCTGTAGTGAAAATTTTAGCTAAATTACAAGAAGCTACCCAACAACAGCCACAAGAATTTTTAAGTATTGCCTTAGCTGCACCCACTGGCAAAGCGGCAATGCGTTTACAAGAATCTATTGGCAATAATTTACAAGAATTAAATTGCACACCTATTATCAAAGCCCAAATTCAAACTAATGTCAGCACTATTCATCGCCTCTTAGGTGCTAAATATCACTCTGCATTTTTTAAACATCATGCCAACAAACCATTGCCATATGATTTAGTAGTAATTGATGAAGCTTCGATGGTTGATTTAGCTTTGATGAGTAAATTAGTCGATGCACTCAAGCCCGCAGCCCGCTTAATTTTACTCGGTGATAAAGATCAATTATCTTCAGTTGAATCTGGATCTGTACTAGCAGATTTAACCTATAATTCACCAACATATACAATAGAATTAAAAAAATCTTATCGCTTTCAAGGTCTCATTAAAGAGCTTGCCACTGCAATTAATACTCAACAAGGACAACAAGCTTGGCAATTACTTAACCAAAATGATGCTGATATTGGTTTATTAACTACTGACTTAATTAGCTATATTGCCAACAAACAACAAAGCTATTTAAATCTAGTCCGACAAAGGGATACTTGTAAAAATATTTTTGCTGCATTCAATGAATTTCAAGTTTTATGTGCTACTAGACACGGTGAAAATAGTGTAAATGCAATTAATTCTCAAGTGGAGCAACAATTAAATCTTACTAACACTTGGTATGTTGGCAGACCAATTATGATTCAAGAAAATAATCCAAATTTAGAATTGTATAATGGCGATATAGGTATTTGTATGCATTGCAAGCATAGCAATGAATTAATGGTGTATTTTTTACAAGCAGATGGTAACAGTATAAAAACATTCCTACCAAGTAGATTACCACCTTGCAGCACTGTATTTGCTATGACTATTCATAAAAGCCAAGGTTCAGAATTCAATGAGGTTTTAATCTTATTACCCACCAAAAACATGCCTATTTTAACTAAGGAATTAATTTATACTGCAATTACTCGTGCGAAAACCAAATTAAACTTAGTTGCGGAAAAATCTGTATTTATTAGCGCAATTGCACAAAAAGTCCAGCGGCAAAGTAATTTACATTTAAAAATGCAGCTTTAATCTATCATATTGACTTGAAAAACTATATTTTCAACCACATATCCTGAGTAATTTACTCAGTTATACTTTTTCGTAATTTAACCTAGGAATCAGAATGTCAAACTTGAATAAAGCGCAAGTTGAAGCCCATTTACAAAATTTTATTGACCCGCATACTAACACTGATTTGATTCATGCCAAGGCAATAAAAAATATTATTTTAGAGCAGAATAATCTCCAAATTACCATTAGTCTTGGTTATCCAGCTAAAAGTTATTTGGAAACTCTGCAACAAGATTTGACTGCGCATTTACAAACTTTAGCTGGTATTGGCACGATTCAAATTACTGTAGACACTAATATTGTGGCACATTCAGTCCAACAAGCTTTGAAAGCATTGCCAAATATAAAAAACATTATTGCAGTAGCTTCAGGCAAAGGCGGAGTAGGTAAATCAACTACTGCAGTTAATTTAGCTTTAGCTTTAGCTGCTGAAGGTGCAGAAGTTGGAATTTTAGATGCTGACATTTACGGCCCTAGTATTCCTACCATGTTAGGTCTTTCAGGTTATCCTGCAAGTGAAGATGGTAAAACCATGCAACCCAAAATTGCATACGGAATTCAAACCAACTCTATTGGTTATTTAATTGACCAAGACCAGCCCATGATTTGGCGCGGCCCAATGGTTACCAACGCCTTACAACAATTATTAAATGACACTAAATGGGAAAATTTAGATTATTTAATTGTAGATTTACCCCCTGGAACTGGCGATATTCAATTAACTTTATCCCAACAAATTCCAGTCAGCGGTGCAATTATTGTAACTACTCCACAAGACATTGCATTAATTGATGCCCAACGTGGTTTAGGTATGTTTGAAAAAGTTAAAGTGCCAGTTTTAGGCATTGTGGAAAATATGAGTACCCATGTTTGTAGTGCTTGCGGGCATACTGAAGCAATTTTTGGTACTGGTGGTGGTTTAATGATGTCTAAGAAAAATAACACCGAATTTTTAGGTTCATTACCATTAGACATTAAAATTCGAGAATTTGCCGATAGTGGCAGACCAACAGTAGTTTCTGAACCAGAAAGTCCAGCCGCAGCTATGTATACTGAAATAGCCCGTAAAATGACCGCTAAACTAGCTTTAAAAGCCAAAGATTTTAGTAGTAAATTTCCTAATATTGTAATTCAAAATACTTAATCCAGCTTAGATTTCAACATAATGGACAAATAGCTAAATTTATATTATCGTGGTCGAATTACCAGCCGCTTAAATAGCTAGTATATTGCGTATTTACTTCAATTTATCCAAGGGCAAAATATGATTGATTTTTACACTTATAGCACTTTTAATGGCAAACGTGTAGCCATTATGTTGGAAGAAACCGGACTAGATTATCAGACACATATTATTAATTTAGCCAAAGGTGAGCAAAGATCCATAGAATTTTTAGAAATTAATCCTTCTGGTAGGATTCCAACTATTGTTGATGATGGTTTAACCTTGACTCAATCGGCAGCAATTTTAATTTATTTAGCTGAAAAAAGTGGCTCATTTTTACCCACAGAAGCCAGTGCTAGAGCTAAAGTTATTGAATGGCTGTGTTTCCATGCCACAGATATTTCACCAACCATGTTCGATAGTTTTTATTTAACTCAACGTTGTCAACCAGCACAACCACAAGCAGCAGAGTTATTAAATCAACGTATTTTTATGTTGTATCAAAATTTTGATGCTGAATTAGCCAAACATGAATTTATTGGCGGCGATAGTTATAGTATTGCTGATATTGCCATGTTCCCAACTTTACCAGCAGATACAACAGAATTTTTTCAAAGTTATCCTAATTTACAACGTTGGTTTCAACAGGTTTCCCAACGCTCAGCAGTACAAATTGGTATGCAAATGCCAGTATAATAAACCCAGCTAGACTTAATTACCCTACACTTTTACACATATTTAACGGATTAACTGGAAACAACATGTCAGAAAACAATAACGCATACGACAGTTCTAATATTAAAGTTTTAAAAGGACTAGATGCAGTTAGAAAACGCCCCGGCATGTATATTGGTGATACTGATGATGGCACTGGCTTGCATCATATGGTATTTGAAGTAGTAGACAATTCAATTGACGAAGCCTTAGCAGGATTTTGTAAAGGTGTAGAAGTTGTTATTCATACCAATGGCTCTGTCAGCGTAACTGATGATGGGCGTGGAATTCCAGTAGACCTTCATGAAGAAGAAGGACGTTCAGCCGCCGAAGTAATTATGACCGTCTTACATGCAGGCGGTAAGTTTGATGATAATTCTTACAAAATTTCTGGGGGCTTACATGGAGTTGGAGTTTCAGTAGTCAATGCATTATCTGAAGTCATGTATTTAGAAATTCATAAAAATGGCAAGTTATATCAGCAAACTTACAAAATGGGTGAGCCACAAGCACCATTAGCAGAAGTGGGTGAAACTGATACTTCTGGTACTAAAATTAATTTTAAACCTAGTACCGAAACCTTTTCTGATATTGAATTTCATTATGAAATTTTGGCGAAACGCTTACGTGAATTATCATTTTTAAATTCTGGTGTGAGAATTTCACTTAAAGATGAGCGCAATGATAAAGCTGAAGTATTTGAATTTGCTGGCGGCATTAGTGCTTTTGTACAACATTTGAATAAACATAAAACTCCATTATTTCCAGATGTATTTCATTTCACTGCTAAAAAAGAAGATGTCATTGTTGAAGTTGCCATGCAATGGAATGACTCTTATCAAGAAAATATTTTTTGTTATACCAATAATATTCCCCAACGCGATGGCGGTTCACATTTAGCTGGATTTCGAGGTGCATTAACCCGCACGATTAACCAATACATAGATTCCAATGGCTTGGCTAAAAAAGAAAAAGTTTCTACTACTGGCGATGATGCGCGTGAAGGTTTAACTGCAGTTTTATCAGTTAAAGTGCCTGATCCTAAATTTTCTTCACAAACTAAAGATAAATTGGTGTCCTCTGAAGTTAGACCTTTAGTTGAATCCACCATGAATGAGAAATTACAGGAATTTTTACTCGAACAACCGCAAATTGCTAAAACCATTGTCAATAAAATTATTGATGCTGCTAGAGCTAGAGATGCGGCACGTAAAGCCCGTGAAATGACGCGCCGCAAAACCACTTTGGATATTGCTGGCTTGCCTGGAAAATTAGCTGATTGCCAAGAAAAAGATCCTGCATTATCAGAAATATTTATTGTGGAAGGGGATTCTGCTGGTGGTTCTGCTAAACAAGGTCGAGATCGTAAAACTCAAGCTATTTTGCCTTTAAAAGGGAAAATTTTAAATGTGGAACGCGCACGTTTTGATCGCATGATTTCCTCTGAAGAAGTAGGTACTTTAATTACTGCGCTCGGTTGTGGAATTGGTAAAGAAGAATATAACATCGAAAAATTACGCTATCATCGAATCATTATTATGACTGATGCTGATGTTGATGGTTCACATATTCGCACCTTGTTATTAACGTTTTTTTATCGCCAAATGCCTGAGCTGATTGAACGTGGTTATGTTTATATTGCCCAACCACCTTTGTATAAAGTCAAAAAAGGCAAACAAGAACATTATGTCAAAGATGATTTGGAATTAAATCAGTATTTATTACAAATGGCGTTAGATAAAACTCAATTACAAACTGATGCTGATTTGCCTTTAATTCAAGGTGCAGGTCTGGAAAAATTAGCACATGAATTTATTGCGGTATCCCAAGTAATACAACAACAAGCTAATCGTTATGATTATTTATTTTTGGAATATTTAACTTATATGCCAGCAGTTGATGCAACATTGTTAAATAATCAGCATGATTTTGAAACTTGGTGTACAAATTTAGCTTTGAATTTAACTGTAGATCCAAATACTCCAGCAACATTTAAAATTGATTTGCAGTACCAATCTGCTCATGAATACGAAATTACAGTTAACAAACGCTTACATGGAATTAATAAAATTTTTATCATTAAGCCGAACTTTTTTAACAGTGGCGATTATCAAAAAATAGCTGTGTATGCACAAGATACTGCAGATTTATTTACAGATAGCTCTGTGTTGAGAATTGGCGAGCGTGAACATGCTGTAACTAATTTTAAGCAAGCCTATGAATGTATGATGCGAGAAGTTAAAAAAGGTCAACATATTCAACGCTATAAAGGTTTAGGAGAAATGAACCCAGAACAGTTATGGGAAACTACTTTAGATGCCAATAGTCGAATATTATTGCAAGTAACTATTGAAGATGTTGTAGCTGCCGATGAAGTTTTTACTACTTTAATGGGTGATGTAGTTGAACCTAGACGAGATTTTATTGTTAAAAATGCCTTAGATGTGAGTAATTTGGACGTATAATTATGCTAGCTTATCCTAATATTGATCCAGTTGCTTTAGACCTAGGCATAATCAAAATTCATTGGTATGGTTTGATGTATCTGCTAGGTTTTGCAGCTGTATATTTTTTGGGTAAGTACCGTGCAAAACAAGCTTATTCAATCATAAAACCCGAAGCAATTGAAGATTTAGTTTATTTTGGAGCGTTAGGAGTAATTCTAGGTGGGCGCATCGGCTATATTTTATTTTATAACTTTGAGTTATTTCTTGAAAATCCAATAATATTAATTAAAATTTGGCAAGGCGGCATGTCATTTCATGGTGGCATGTTAGGCGTATTTGCATCTATGTGGTTTTTCGCCAAAAAACACCATTGCAGTATGTTGCAATTAACCGATATTATTGCCCCATTAACCCCAATTGGTTTAGGATTAGGGCGCATTGGAAACTTCATTAATGCGGAGTTATGGGGTCGCACTACCGATGTTTCTTGGGGCATGATATTTCCAAATGCAGGCATGTTACCTAGACATCCATCACAATTATATGAAGCTGTGTTAGAAGGCTTAGTATTATTCATTATTATCTGGATTTACACTAACAAACAACGTCCAACTATGGCAGCAACTGGATTAATCTTGGCACTTTACGGCGCATTTAGATTTTTTGTGGAATTCTTTCGCTTACCAGATGCGCATTTAGGTTATTTAGCCTTAGATTGGGTCACCATGGGACAAATTTTATCTATGCCTATGATAATTATCGGTGCAGCTATGTTTTACTGGTCAAATAGAAAAACCCTTTAAGAACTTAAGTTTAATGGATTATCAAGATTTACTCCATCCATAAAAGGTAAACGCCGATCTTGATTAGTAATTTGATAAACTTTCCCTAACCAATTATTAAACACTGCTTTAGCAGTATCACGCCAAGTATTATCAATATATTCTAATACCTCAGCTTCAGGAAATTGAGGCATGCTTTGCTGTTGCTGCCGTGCAAATACTACTTGTTGTTGATAATGATTAAACAATTGCCTTACCGCTTGAGGAAAATAATGTTTTGGAAACGGTGGATAATCTGTTCTCAAATACTGAAAAAAACTAATAACTTCACGTTTATATTCCTTGAGCAAACTAATATCATCATATTCAGGATGCCCCTGAAAATATACAACTCTAAATCCATCTTTACTAACAGCAAGATGCACTCCAGCCTCTTCACTTTTAACTAATACTTTAATTCCATGTAACGACATATCTGCTGCAGAAACGTCATTAAACCGTGAGTGTGGCACATCAAATCTAGAATTACTTTCAGCAATTAATGGATGTAATGGAAAAGTTCGATTTATAACTTTATGTGAAAAAACCCCCCAACGTTTACTAGCTAATGGCGTGCGTTTAATTCCATGACTATATTGAATTAATGCATGAGTAGCCAAACATGAACATAAAGTTGAAGTAACATTATTCTTTGCCCATTCAAACACTTCGGTTAATGGTTTCCAAAAAGATTCCAATTCCAAATTAGCATGGGTAACATTAGCCCCACTAATAATTAAAGCGTCTAAACCATCATGTTTAATTTGCGCAAAAGTATCATAATATTTTTCAATATGAGCTTGCATTTTCAAGCCACGTTCTAAACCTTCGATAGTAAATAAATGCACATGAAATTGGGCAATTTGATTGCAAGCACCAACCAACCGCATAAATTGCCGCTCAGTAGCTTCTAAAGCTGCATCTGGCATCATATTTAAAATTCCAATATGTAACTCTCGAATATCTTGTTTACCAGCTCTATCCGCTGGCAAAATATTTTCACCTTCGGCAGCCAAACGTTTAAAAGTGGGCAAATCTGTATGTGCAACTAAAGGCATAAGGCATTCTCGTGACTAGTAATTGCTGCTGCAATTAATTGAATAAACTCAACTTCATTACTCACCTTAGCGACAGCATTTGCATCCAAAGTATAACCATACTGGTGTGCAATAGCTTCATAACGTGGAACTCGAGATTGAAATAAACATGGAAACACCCAAGTAACAAATTCATCTGGAATAATTTGTTCTGGCTCAGTATATTTATTTAACAGCATAAATTTTTCTAAATGAGCATCCAAAAAATCTTCTCGATAATACAATGGCTTAGGATCAGTTTTAGCACGCTCTATAATAGTCTGCTCTAATGTAGCTGGAATTTGTATATATAAAATCAAACTATGCTTAGCCAAAGTTGTTAACACTTTTTCTGATTCTAATTCGCACACACTACCACCAGCATCATTCAAAAAATACTGATAACCATAAATATCCTTAGCTTTATGCATAAATTTAGGCACATCTAACATCGCATTAATTTCAGCTTGCAAATGCAAATGTTGCCGGTATTTAAATTCTTCTAAAGGCAAGCCACCATATTTTTCATTGCCTAATTTACCTAAAAAACAAGCAACCGCAGTTAAATTATTTACACTAATATTATTCCGTATATAAATTGAATCTGATAATAATAAATTGCGTAAAAAAGGTACACTCATCGCATGTTGCTTCATATTATCTAAAATTGGTTCCTCTAAATAATGCGTCCCAATGCGATAATCCCCCGAATAATGAAACCATTTATCTTTGGGTAATTTATTTGCTAAAGTAGTTTTACCTGCACCAGACATTGCCAACAAAGTAATACTTTTATGTTCCCAAGCTAAAAACTGCGCCGCTGTAATCCTCATATAATTATTTTGCTCGATCTAAAATATCTGACACACTCATATCTTCAGATCCAAAATCAAAATGCGTATCTGGATCTGAATAACCCAAGTCATCTAATTCTAAATTTCCATACGGCGCACTCCAATCTTCAGGAGCTTCAATATAATCAATAGTTGAAGCATACCAACTTTCTTTATCATAACTACCAATTTCACCATTCAAATACTGGACATCAATACTATCGTGATCTAAATCTATAGCGACTACTTTAAAATTTAAATTATTTTCTACATCTTTATACCAGCTTTCAATCACTGGATCTGTAATTGTTGCCATTGCTACACCTATCTAATTAAGTTAATCTAAAGTGACTAAACCACTTATACAAACTTAGAGAAATAATGGCAAGCAATACACTAAAAAACTTATATCATTTAAGTATTTTTTTGCTTAAATTTACCTATAAACGTCCAATAACTGCTGTATCTACATTCACATCCTTAGTTATTGGCTTGTTTTTATTAACTTTTAACCTAATTAATTCCTTTTATGCTAATTTTACCAATAATGCACAAATTAGCTTCCACGGCGCGCCTAAAGTGCAAAGCTGGATGCAACCAGCAACTTGGAACCGCACCCTACATAATGATAGAGGACATATGGCTCCTAATGGTGCTATCAGCAAATTGTATGGGGTTGAAGCACAACTAAAAACTTTCTTGATGACCAATATAACTCCACAAACTATTAAATTAAATCGAGGCTTATGGAGAGTCCTAGAACAACATGCAATTAATAATTTTACTAAATTAAATCAAACAA
>DAOUSJ010000059.1 GCA_030627285.1 Methylococcaceae bacterium
AGTAAATTCAGCACAAGCATTGTCCAAAATGAAACATCAATTAATTACTTTTATTGTCGATGCACACAAGGGAATTTTACGAGAAATTGTGAGGGTTATTGATTACACATCTATAACCATAGAAGCCGTTAGAGAAGGGCGATCAGCGCCAAGACCCCTGAAAAACATCAAGAATGATATTCATTTTTCAGCCTACAAAAGTTCTTTATAATTAATATGTTATCTTAAGTTACTGGCATTGACTCTGACCCCAGTTATTACAGTTATTTGTGCCAGTTATTTGCTACTGCTCTAGAGAATATCTGAAAAAACTAAGCAGAGCTTGTCGGTATTTGTTCCCAAAAAGAGTTTGGGAACGAGATATTGTTAAACGGGTTCTCTTTTCAACAAGGCAATAATTTCTTTTAAGTTTTCATTTTCCCTATCTTTCATTCCAAGTTCTTTGTCTTTGTGACTGATGATTAATTGTAGTTTTTCAATTTCAAAAGCTAATTCAGTGGATGAACTAAAAATATGACAACAATCTCCGTTATTATTGCTGAATAAGTAAACGTTTTTACCATCTATTGGTATAAGTTCTAATAAATCCACTTCAAACACTTCTGCTATTTTTTCTAATTTATCAATGTAAGCTCTAGTTTCACCGCGTTCAATTTTGGCATAACCATTGACTGACATGTTAAGGCGTTTCGCCATTTCGTCCTGCGACCAGTTTTTAGCCTCACGTAAGGTAAGGACTTTTTCGTGAACTTTCATTAAATCACCATTAATTGGGTAAATATAACCACTGTTAGGTGATTGTAACAAATTTTAAAAGGTTTAGAATATTTAACTTTAAATTCTAATATTTAGGGGTAAATTATGCCAGCACCACTTAAAAAAGTATGTGGACATTGTGGTAAAGAAAAACCACTTTCAGATTTTTACCATAATAGTACAAAGGGGGATTATCATAATGGTATTTGTGCAAAATGTCAGCTAGAGGTCAACAGAAAAAATAAAAAGTAATTTGTTACATACAACAAGTGGGTATTGCCCATCCTACATGACTAATATTTAAGCAGGAAAATTAATGACAGATATAATCGTTTTAACAGATGCAGCAATGAATAAGGTTTATATTAACCCTGATAATATAATTAGCTTTAACTTGGTTAATGATGCATCTTGTCAAAGTGTAAAAGCAGAAATTATTTTAATTGATAATAATAATAAAAGAGTTATAGAGCCTACAGAAGAAATAGAAAAACGAATAAATGATTTAAAAAGTGCTAATTTAGGAGCATAAATATGAGTTTTTGGTCAGTTGTTGGTAATATTGACTCTGGATTTGTCAATCAAATGGTAGAAAAAGCGGGTGAAGTGCAAGAAGAATCTGGTAAAATTCAAAACTTATCTAATGAACAATTGATAGATATAGCAAAAGGCAATAGCAATAGTATGTTCGATAGTCCAAATAAAAAAAGAGCTGCACGTTATCTTTTAAAACAACGTGGAGTTATCAAAGATGACTGAAAAATAATTTAATATCAGGAATAAACATGTCAGATAAAAAAGATTCATCAAAATCGCCAA
The DNA here is from genome assembly GCA_030627285.1 of Methylococcaceae bacterium. Taxonomy (GTDB): domain Bacteria; phylum Pseudomonadota; class Gammaproteobacteria; order Methylococcales; family Methylomonadaceae; genus WTBX01. Next base: position 1,576 of record DAOUSJ010000059.1, read on the forward strand.
AAGATACAAATGGTCCAGTCGTTAGAACAGGGCCAACCGCAGGAGAAAACCGCTCAAGAAATCAAGATGGCGCTTGGAGAAAAAAAAGAAGTGATGCTGGAAAAGAACGAGATAGTTAAATAACAAACCTATTTAAAAGTTATTAACAATGAGGAAATTATTATGGGGTTTTGGGATACACTTGGTGAAATTAGTATTGCTTTACATAACGTTGCAACATTTAATCCTGATTATGAAAGGATAGCGTCGCTATTTTTGCGAAAGCTTGTTTTGGACATCCCAGTCTCAAGCAAGCGGCAAAAAATTACGCGACGATTTAATGTCTTCGACTGCCTAAATTCGTCCTGCGTCCGTAGGTTATGTAGCAAAATTTGCTACATAACTACTACCACAATGAGCTTTACGCTGTTTCGTATTGCTTGCGCCCTACAGCTATTTAGGGGTCAGCTCACGTCGTGTGAGCTTTCAAAGTGTGGCATTCTAGAAAGCTTGGTTAGAAATTGTGTCATTATACCTATTCCCATGACTGCTGGTAAAGTTCCTAAGCCAAATGCTAACATGGTTAAACTACTTTTAAGTATGTCTCCAGTAGTAGTTGCTAACATTAGTGCAGTGTAAACTAATCCACAAGGCATCCAACCCCAGATCATACCGAATAATAGCGCATGAAAACGAGTTCTTATAGGGATTAATTTATGTCCAAAAGGTTCTATGAGTCGCCAAAATTTAGCACCAGTTTTTTCTATGTAGGCGAATCTTGGTAACCAGCCTGCAATATATAATCCTGCACTGAGCATGAAAATTGCAGAGAGTAATTGTAAGAATCTATGCCCGTATCCATTGGAAATTGAGAATTCAAACACACCACTAATAGCCCCCATGATTGCGCCTGCTAAAGCGTAACTGCTAATTCTTCCAAGATTGTAGTTGAGGACATATTTAAAAAATAGCAGCTTGTTGGTTCTTATTTTAACTGGCAGGCTAAATGTTAGAGTGCCTATAATTGAGCCACACATGCCAATACAATGCAGGCTGCTGAATAATCCCATAATGAAGGCGATTAAATAAGATGTGTTAAAAGCTAAATGAAATTCCATAGTATGCGCACATTAGCATATAGATAAATTTATACATAGTGAAATATTCTTTAGCCTGTAATATATATACTGAATTAGATTAAATAGTGTAACAGGATAAGGATAAAATATGTGGGATATAAAATGATTTTATGAAATTTTGCGTTATATAACATAGTTTAATTTATTATGAGTTTGTTGTTTTATTACAAGTAGTTGTTGTATTTAAGTAAATTATAATGGAATGATAAATGCTTTATTTTAGCTAAAGAAATATTGTGTTTTAAGGGTAATGCATTGAAAATAAAATTAAGTTTTGCTGTCGCTACGTTATTAGTTTCACCTGTATCTGTATTGGCTGAAACTGAAATGGAGGAGTTGCCAACAATTATTGTTGAAGGTGCAAGCGAAAGACCAGGAGCTTTTTTTGCTGCACCTGATTCTTCTGGACTTAAAGACACTGCTTCATTATTGAAAAGTGTTCCGGGAGCAAATGTTAATCGTAGTGGTCCTTTGACTGGCATTGCACAATATCGTGGCATGGCTGGCAATAGAATTAATATTGCAATTGATGGGGTAAATATGAAAGAGGTTGGCCCAAATAGCATGGATCCACCTTTAAGCCATTATCCTGCAGCCTTAACTGGCGCGTTAACTGTACATCGCGGCATTGCTCCAGTCAGTAGTGGCATTGAAACTATTGGTGGTTCTATGAAAGTGGAATCTCGCAAGGGTGAATTTGCCGATGAAGAAGAGGATTTTAAAACCACTGGCGTAGCTTCTATGGGTTATAGTTCGGTAGAAGACGGGCATTACGGGGCTTTAATGGGTTCGGTTGCAAATCAAAATCATAAAATTCATTTAAGTGGTAGTCAAGAAAGTGGACGTGATTACAGATATAGACATAATAATAAAGTTTCCCCTAGTAAATATGATCGCAATGCTTTTACTGCTGGTTATGGTTATCAACGTGCTGGACATGAGTTTGGGGTGAATTATAGTAATAATGATACTGGCCATACTGGAACTCCTGCTTTACCGATGGATATTGTGTATGTAAGAGGTGGCTTATATGATGCTAAATATAATTGGGATATGGGCGATGGAATTAAATTAACCAGTGGTTTACATTATCAAAAAATGCGGCATTTAATGGATAATGCTTTATTGCGTGAACCTGCAAATCCAAATATGTTGATGGTAAATCGCACTACTGTAGAAGCTGGCGGTTTGGATCTTGCTTTAGAACTGCCATTATTCAGTGGTGCAATAAAAGTTGGCTTTAATTTCGATCAGTCTAACCATGAAGCTGATATTGATGGCAGTATGCAAATGTCTACTGGTTTAATGCCAATGATAGTGCAAAATTTTAATGGTATAGAACGAGATCGTTATAGTGCTTTTGGTGAATGGAATGGTCAAGTAGCAGAAAAATTAATGGCGGAATTTGGTGCGCGAGTTACTTATGCGGAAACCAGTTCTGGTACGGTTAATAGTGCTATGGCAGATATGTGTGCATCTATGAATGCTGATATGGCAGCAAATAATATGGTTATGGATCGTGAAATGCACGAGATGCATCAAAATGCTTGTAGTCAAGAAACTTTACGCGATGATTTTAATAGTCAAGCGCGGGCGCAAGATGATTTGGATGTAGATTTAACCGCAATTTTTAATTATAACTATGATGATAATTTGAATTTAGAAATGGGTTTTGCGCGTAAAAATCGGATGCCTAGTTATCAAGAACGTTATTTATGGTTGCCTTTAGAAGCGACGGCTGGTTTGGCAGATGGGCGTGTATATGCAGGTAATCAAGATATTGCGCATGAAACTGCATATCAATTTGAATTAGGTTTTGATTGGCATAATGAAAAAGCTTATGTTGCACCACGAATGTTTTATCATTATGTAGATGACTATATTCAAGGAGTTCCAATTGAAGAAAGCAATGTTAGTGCAGAGATTTTAGAGGCTGCAACCAATGTTAATGCTAAAACTTTACGTTTTGATAATGTAGAAGCACATTTATATGGCATTGATTTAGAAGCTGGTTATTCAATAGATGATTTTTGGAGAGTTGATGCTAGCTTAAGTTATGTGAAAGGCGAACGTTTAGATTCACCTACAGATGATAGTGATTTATATCGGATGGCTCCATTAAATGGTAGGGCGCAAGTAAGTTATGAGGCTGCCAATTGGATGAGTGCAGTTGAAGGTGTATTTTATGCTAACCAAGGTGATGTAGCTGGATATAACGAAGAGCTAGCAACTAAAGGTTATATGTTATTGAATTTACGTGGAAATTATGAGCCATTAGAAGGCTTGGTAATTGCTACTGGTTTAGAAAATGTTTTAGATACTGAGCATGAAGATCATTTAGGAGGCTATGATAGAACTAATGGCGGTACTACTAGAGTTCCGATGCGTGGACGAAATATTTATGCTACCTTAAGCTATAATTGGTAAGGATATTTATTTTACGATTTACAAGTAGGTGGGGTTTTAGCCGCATTTTGATTGCCATATTTATTCAGTGCGGCTAAAGCCCCACCTACGTTATAACTAGAACTGAAAATAATTTTATTGTTTAGTTTTGCACTGATAATATAAATTAACTTTAGTTAGCATGCGCTTAATACTTTAGAATATTATAATTTTACAAATGGTATCTAATATGAATAATAAAATCACAAATCACAAATCACAAATCACAAATCACAAATCACAAATCACAACTAAAAATCCTTGTCGTTGCAATTGGTTTAAGCTTGGGTTTGCAATCAGGAACAGCATTAGCAGCAGTAGCAGCAGTACAGGCATCTGATGATAGTGCTAATTACGCAATCATAGAAGATGGAAATGTACTTTTTTCTTCAGATGGTGCTGCAAATATTAAGGATCATGGAGATGTGACTATTACTATTGCTGCTGCTACTGTTACCTTATCTGCAACTAATGTTACATTTGATGATGGTAGTGGTACATTTAGTACTACTGCACATGCTAATAACAGTGATACTTATATACTCAAGGATTCTAATAATTACTGCTGGAATGCAAGTTATATTTTTAATGAAGGTGGTGTAGCTTATACTGCTGTAGTTGAAACCACAGAAACTGGTACTGCTTACGAGTCTGCTTGTGCTAATGTTGGTGAAGCTGCACCTGTAGCTGCACCGTTTGCTAGTTATTTAGGTTTACCAATGTTATTTGCGGCTTTTGCTGGCGTGGGTTTTGTAGCTAATAAACGGAAAAAATCCTAAACACATATATTTGGGTTACATGTTGTTTGTAACCCAATTCAACATTTCAATTAAACAAATTGCGCTGTGATTTGGCTTTGAATTGTTTCAGCCATAAATTTTGGGTCTTCAGCATCTCGAATTGGTCGCCCGACAACAATATAATCTGCGCCATTTTGAAATGCTTGTGCTACGCTTACCACCCGTTTTTGATCTTCAGTTTCACGGTTAGTTACTGGGCGAATCCCTGGAGTAATAACTAATAAGGCTGAACCTACTTGTTGTCTAATAGTAGCGACTTCCAAACCTGAAGATACAATTCCATTACAACCTAATTCTAATGCGCGTTTGGCACGGGATAAAACTAATTCTTGTACATTACATTGAAATCCCAAGTCGTTCAAATCGCCTTGATCCAAGCTAGTTAATGCAGTTACAGCCAATACTTTTAAATCACCTTTGCTGGCTACAGCAGCTTCTAACATGGAATCATTGCCATGAATAGTGGCTAAATCCACGCCTTTTTGACTTAAAGCTTTAATTGCACGTCCAACTGTGGCTGGAATATCAAAAAATTTCAAATCTACAAAAACCTTTTTTTGCCGTTGTTGTAACCATTCAATAAAGGCGAAATAATCCCCTGACATAAATAATTCCATGCCGACCTTATAAAATACCACTGCATCACCTAAGGTTTCGACTAAAGCTTTAGCTTCTGGAATGGAAGGCACATCTAATGCCATAATTAAACGTTCGCGTACAGGAATAGGTTTGGTAGAAATAAATGTCATTAGCTTGAAGAATAGTAATCAAAAAAAGTATTAGTGTACCTGAAGTGGATAAAATTCCATAACCTATTGAATAGCAGTTGTAGTCAAGTCATGATTGCATAATAAGCAATAAATTTTTTTAAAGGGTTTAATAGTTGTAACGTAGGTGGCGCTTTAGCCGCAAGGAATAAATATGGAAGTTAAAATGCGGCTAAAGCCCCATCTACGCAATATTTTGAACGAGTTTGTATTATTTTTTATATTTAACCTATTTGATTTTATTGTAATTACATGAATTAAAAATTAATAACCGTTACCCCAAACTCAGGTTACTTAATAGAGGTTGTAGTCAAGTCATGATTGCATGATAATAAGCAAACCAACAATTTAAATAACTGCGTATATGGATCAATCACTAACCTTTGACCTCGATTTAATTCAGCGTTATGACAAATCAGGCCCACGCTATACTTCTTATCCAACTGCATTAGAATTGCATACAGATTTTGCTGCGAATGAATATCGTCAACAAATTGCAGCATCTAATCGCAAAGGTGGGCCATTATCGCTATATTTTCATTTACCTTTTTGTGACACTGTTTGTTACTTTTGTGCTTGTAATAAAATTATTACCAAAAATCGCAAACATGCAGAACCGTATTTAAACAATTTAATTCAAGAAATTAAAATGCAAGGAGCATTATTTGCTTCTGAGCGCAAGGTAAATCAACTGCATTGGGGCGGGTGGTACGCCAACTTTTTTGAGTTATGCGCAAATGCAGCGTTTAATGCAAGCTACGCGGGATAATTTTAATTTGCATACTGATGATAGTGGCGAATATTCAATTGAAGTAGATCCACGCGAAGCTAACGACGAAATCATTGCTCAATTACGAGAATTAGGTTTTAATCGGATTAGTTTAGGTTTGCAAGATTTTAATCCACAAGTACAAAAAGCAGTTAATCGCTTGCAATCTGAAACTCAAACTTTTGGGATATTAGAATCTGCGCGTAAGTATGGTTTTAAATCTACCAATTTAGATTTAATTTATGGCTTGCCATTGCAAACAGTAGCCACATTTTCTGAAACTTTGGATAAAGTTTTAGCAGTAGCACCAGAACGATTTTCAATTTTCAATTATGCACACATGCCAGCAAAGTTCAAAACTCAACGGCAAATTAATGATGCGGATTTACCTAGTGCAGAAGTTAAACTAGATATTTTGCAAATGCTTGGTCAGCGTTTAATCGCCGCTGGTTATGTATATATCGGTATGGATCATTTTGCTAAACCTGATGATGAATTAGCCATTGCGCAACGTGAAGGCAAGTTATATCGTAATTTTCAAGGTTATTCAACCCATTCAGACTGTGATTTAGTTGGTTTAGGTATTACTGCCATTGGTAGGGTTGGAGATGCTTATACGCAAAATGTGAAAGATTTATTAACTTATGATGAACGGATACAGAAACATGAATTAGCTGTGTTTAGAGGGGTATTATTAGATAGCGATGACAAGCTACGACGGGCGGTAATTACCCAATTAATTTGTCACTTTGAGCTTAATTTTGCACAGATAGAAACAGAATTTAAATTGCAATTTAAAACTTATTTTCAAGCAGAATTGTTAATTTTACAGCAAATGGAACTTGATGGTTTGTTAGTCTTATCTACACATGGGATTAAAGTTTTACCTGCTGGCAGATTATTAATTCGGAATATTTGTATGGTGTTTGACAAATATTTAGCGCGAAAAAAGCAACAATTTTCTAAAGTGATTTAGATATGAAGCTTGCAATTACTGCGTTAGGTGCAGATCCTGAGGATTTTATTACTGAAATTTTAACTGTAATTAGTGAATGTCAGTGTAATATTTTAATTCTGCGGAATTCTTATTTAGGCGTATCAGCAATTGCAGCGTATTTTTTGGTAGAAGGGAATTGGAATTATGTGGCCAAGTTGGAACAATTATTAGTTGGTTTACACAAACGTTTAGGGATTCAAATTCAAACTTTACATACTGAAGTTGAAGCAGGCACAGATAAAGATTATATACCGTATAGACTGGAAACTATATCCATAGATCAAGCGTGTATAATTCAGGATTTAGTGGTATTTTTAACTAGTCAGCAGGTTATTATTCGAGATATACAGGCTAATTGTTTTCCGGCTGTATACACCCAAACTCCAGTGTTTAATACTAAATTTATGGTCTTAATTCCAGCTTCAATTCAATTATTATCATTCAGGGAAGCAATATTAAATTTTTGTGATAGTTCCAATTTGGATGTTATTTTAGAGCCTATTAAATCACTTTAATTCGCAAGCACTAGCTAATGCCTGTACTTGTTTCAGAGTTTGTTGAAATTCAGCTTGATTATCAGCACAGATATTGACATGTGCAACTTTTCTACCAGCTCGCGCACTTTTAGCATATAAATGTAAATGCGCAGCAGGTATAGCTAAAATATCTGCGGTTTTAGGAATAGAACCAATAAAATTCACCATTGCAGTGTAACCGCGTGGGCTAGTATCTCCCAACGGTAGACCAGTAATTGCGCGTAAGTGGTTTTCAAATTGACTAGTTTGCGCGCCTTCAATACTCCAATGTCCTGAATTATGTACCCTAGGAGCAAATTCATTGACTAATAATTTACCAGCTACTTCAAATAATTCTAAAGCAATTACACCGACATAATCTAAAGCTGTGACTAGAGTTTTTACTTGTTTTTCTGCTTGGGCTTGCATTGGATCATTGGGGCAACAAGTAGCTACGCGTAAAATTCCTTGTGCATGTTGATTTTCTGAGACTGGATAACAGACAATTTCACCAGTGCTAGATCTAGCGGCAATAATAGAAATTTCGCGCTTAAAATTTACAAAAGCTTCAACAATAGCAGTTTGGGTTTGCATAGCTGCCCAAGCACTAGCTAATTGCTCCGAGGTTTTAATTAATACTTGCCCTTTACCGTCATAACCCATGCGCCGACTTTTTAAAATTGCTGGGTAACCAATGGTTAACATTGCTTGCTCTAATTCAACTAAATTATTTACTGCTGCAAATGGAGCGGTTTGTAAATTTAAATCTTGAAAAAAGCTTTTTTCTACTAATCTATCTTGTGCCACCGCTAAAGCTTTCGCACTTGGATAAACTTGTGTGTGCGAGCTTAAAAATTCAGCAGTTTTAGCGGGAACATTTTCAAATTCATAGGTAACTACGTCTGCTTGAGTAGCTAGTTTAGATAATAACTTAGGATCTGAATAATCACCATGTAAATGCTGACTTAATGCAACTGCGCCTGCAATCTCACTTGGATCTAAGACTATAAACTCCATGCCTAATGGATAGCCTGATAAAACTAGCATTCTTGCTAATTGTCCACCGCCTAAAATACCTATTTTCATAATTTTCTTGGGTTATTAATAAAGTTATATCAGAAAGATATTTAATTATTTTGCTTGTAATAATATCAATTTTGCTCACGTGGATCTGAATTAGCTAAAACCTTAGAAGTTTGTTGCTGTCTATAATTAGCTAAAGCGCGTTGATATTCTGGATTTTGCTGTCCAACAATTGCAGCAGCCAATAAGGCGGCATTGATTGCGCCAGCGCGTCCAATTGCTAATGTTCCTACAGGAATTCCAGCAGGCATTTGGGCAATAGATAATAACGAATCCATGCCATTTAAAGCTTTGGATTGAATTGGCACGCCTAAAATTGGCACTAAGGTTTTTGCAGCTAACATTCCTGGTAAATGCGCTGCTCCACCTGCGCCTGCAATAATAACCCCTATGCCTTTGTCAGCAGCGGTTTCAGCATAGTTAAATAATTTATCTGGAGTCCGATGTGCAGAAACCACTTCAACTACATAAGGAATATTTAACGCGTCCAAAGTTATACTAGCATGCTGCATGGTGTCCCAATCTGATTTTGAACCCATTACAATTCCAATTAATGTAGTCATATGCCTGCTCATGTCTATTTATCAATCTTGGTATTATCGCATAATCTTGATCGAAATAAACTTAGATCTATAGTTGGATTGATTGAAAATCAGCTCCAGTTTAATTTGTTGTATAATATGGTTTCTATTTATCTTTGACTCAGAGAATTTTATGGCACTTCATTGTGGAATTGTCGGTTTGCCGAATGTGGGCAAATCAACATTGTTTAATGCATTAACTCAAGCCACAATTGCGGCAGAAAACTATCCTTTTTGTACTATTGATCCTAATGTAGGCGTAGTTCCAGTACCAGATGCACGAATGGATAAATTAGCTGCAATTGTAAATCCTGAGCGCATTTTACCGACTACATTTGAATTTGTGGACATAGCTGGTTTAGTTGCAGGCGCATCTAAGGGTGAAGGTTTAGGCAATAAATTTTTGGCGAATATTCGTGAAACTGACGCGATTGCGCATGTTGTGCGCTGTTTTGAGGATGATAATGTAATTCATGTGGCTGGAAAAATTAGTCCGTTAGATGATATTGAAGTTATTAATACTGAGTTGGCATTGGCAGATTTGGCTTCGGTAGAAAAAGCCTTGTTAAAAACTTCTAAAGCAGCTAAATCAGGTAATAAAGATGAATTGCTTAAGAAGAAAATTTTAGAAAAAATCCTAGCGCATTTAGATACTGGGCAAGCGATACGCTCTTTGGGCTTGTCTGTAGATGAACAAAAATTAATTCAGGATTTATGTTTGATTACGCTAAAACCAACTTTATATGTTGCGAATGTGCAAGATGATGGTTTTGAAGATAATCCTATGTTAATGCAAGTAGAGAAGTTTGCAGCTGCTGAAGGGGCTAGTGTTGTAGCGGTATGTGCCGCTATTGAAGCTGAAATTGTGCAATTAGATGATTCTGAAAAACAAGAATTTTTAGATGATTTGGGTTTAGAAGAAGCGGGTTTAAATAGGGTAGTGAGAGCCGCGTATAAACTATTGGATTTGGCAACTTATTTTACAGCTGGAGTTAAGGAAGTTCGGGCTTGGACTATCCCTACAAATGCAACTGCTCCGCAGGCTGCTGGGGTTATTCATACAGATTTTGAAAAAGGCTTTATTCGGGCTGAAATTATTGCTTATACAGATTATATTGCGCATCAAGGTGAAGCAGGCGCAAAAGAAGCTGGTAAATGGCGTTTAGAAGGTAAAGAGTATCAAGTGCAAGATGGCGATGTAATCCATTTTAGATTTAATGTTTGACAATATAAATTCCAAACCTTAAAATACTCGCTCTTTGTTTAAGACCTTTCTTTTAGGCGATGTAGCTCAGTCCGGTTAGAGCGCGGGATTCATAACCCCGAGGTCGGTGGTTCGATCCCACCCATCGCCACCATTATTTCATCGAATTAATACTTCACACACTTACAAGGTAACAACTAAAGCGCATGAATACGCAATGGTTAGACTTCTTGGAATCTATGCAATCAATTCAGGTTGATAGTAACTGTCCTGTTATATATCCCATAAATAATCTAGGGGCTTTAAGAGTTTCAGGCCTAGATTCGTCAAAATTTTTGCAGGGTCAATTGACTTGTGATGTTGATACTTTAACTCAGGCTAATAATTATTTTACTGCAATTTGTAATCATAAAGGCAGGGTCATTAGTACCTTGTTGATTTGCAAACAAGCGACAGATTTTTTAATTTTATTGCCGTTAAGTCTATTAGAAATGGTGCAACAAAAATTAAAACGCTATATTTTACGCTCCAAAGTGGTATTAGAAAATATTAGTTCTAAGA
>DAOUSJ010000021.1 GCA_030627285.1 Methylococcaceae bacterium
CGCATTTTAATGGGAACTTACGCATTATCTGCTGGTTATTACGATGCATACTATATTAAAGCTCAAAAAACACGCCGCTTAATTACCGAAGATTTCCAAAAAGCATTACAAACAGTAGATGTATTAATGAGTCCTGTAAGTCCTTCAACTGCATTTTCTATCGGTGAAAAAACTAATGATCCAGTGCAAATGTATTTGGCAGATATTTATACAATTGCAATTAATTTAGCTGGTTTACCTGCAATGTCAGTTCCAGCAGGCTTTGTAAATAATAAACCAGTTGGATTACAAATTATTGGCAATTATTTTCAGGAAGCAAAATTATTAAATCTTGCGCATAAATATCAACAAGTTACTGCTTGGCATCAAAAGGTTCCAGCTGGATTTTAACCTGTTTCACATATTTACAATTGACAACATTGTAAATTAAAATCAATATCTTTAGTGGTTTGTTTAGGACGTTCTGAACCTGTGGCAGGTAAAATAAATCGTACTGTAAATCTATGTCTGCCACCACTAATTTCAGCAAAACAAGATAATTCTTGCGGTACATTAACCCGTAAAATTTGGCAATTAGCTTGGCTATCTAAAGACAATTGGAAAAAACCGGCTTTAGCAGTTTCATTTCTAGTAACACACCTATTGCGTAATAAATTTAACAATATATCTAAGATGTGATGAATTTCTAAAAAAGGTTGCGTCCATTGTTCGAGTTGAACTTGTTGCTCTGCCTCAGTTTGTGAAAGCCAATAATGAAATGCAGGCAAATCAAACGAAAAAGTGCCGCCAGGAATTACATGTCGCTGGGAATAACTTTGAAACAAATAATTTTGGGTTAATTGCTCGCCTATTCTGCCTTTTTTATTACATAATGCCTCACGAATTTGTCTTAATTCAGCTAATGAATCTTGAGTTTTTTCTAACTGAATAATTTTGGGTGCAGAAGTTGTAGTTTCCAAATCTTTAATAGTTCTTTCAACTTCTTTTAGTAACTCTGATTTTATGTTATTTCGATTAAAAATCATGGATATGTCTAGCAAAACTGCCATTACTACCCGTTTTTCTAAAACCGTTTCACCTTGCAAAAAATGTTTGAGTTGCAAGCAAAGTTTCTCTAAGCGCATAAAAATTCGCATACGTTCGTTCAATGGAAATTCGTAGCAAGTTTGAATATTCACAAATAATAAGTTCCTTAATTTAATGAAAGATACAAGGAGTGTAAATTCTTAATTTGCATTAGCAACTCCTTAATAGATGTTGAATTATTTAAAATATCATCTGCAACTAAACGTCTCTGTGTAGCTGATGCTTGGGTAGATATAATGCGCTTAATTTGGGTTATAGATAAACCATTACGTTGTTTTACCCGCATAATTTGTTGTTGCTCAGAGCATTCAATAACCAACACTCTATCAACAAGATCTAATTTAGCAGTTTCAATTAATAATGGAATACATATAATACAATATTGTTGCTGTAATAAACTTAATTCCGTGTGTATTTGTTGATAAATCAGCGGATGCATTAACGCTTCTAACTGATTTTTTTTGTTAAGATCATTAAAAACCAAACTTCCTAAATAAGTACGGTTTAATGATTGATCTAAATTTAAAATCTGTTCGCCAAATAATTCTACTAATTGTTGTAATGCTGGCTTTCCAATGGCAACTAATTTATGTGCAATCACATCTGCATCAATAATAGGAACTTTTAAACGTGCAAATTCTGCAGTTACAGTTGATTTTCCACAACCTATACCGCCAGTTAAACCTATTTTTAACATGTTAAAAACCAATAGCAGTTAAGTACATTTGGTTAATATCTTCTCCCCAGATTAATGCTAACCAACCTGCCGTAGCTAAATAAGGCCCAAATGGAATCGGAACATTGCGATTATGCTTACTAAAAATAACCATGCTAATGCCGATAACCGCACCTACTATAGAGGATAATAAAACAATAATTGGAATAAACTGCCAACCTAACCAAGCACCAAATACAGCTAATAATTTGAAATCTCCATAGCCCATGCCTTCTTTGCCAGTAAATAGCTTGAATAACTGGTATACACTCCATAAACTTAAATAGCCTGCAATTGCACCAATAATACTGTCTACGGTATTACTATACAATTCAAAAATGCTTATAAATAATCCTAACCAAATTAACGGTAGGGTAATACTGTCAGGTAATAGTTGTTTGTCAATATCAATAAAACTTAAAGCTATTAATGCCCAAGTGAGCAATAATGCCAACAATAACTCCATGCCATATTCGAAATGCAAACTTATAATCACCGAACAAATTGCGGTTAAAGCTTCAATCAATGGATACCGTAAAGCAATAGTTTGTTTACATTTTGCACATTTTCCACGTAACAACAAATAACTAATAACAGGTATATTTTGCCAAGGTCTAATTTGAGTTTTACATTTCTGACAACATGATAAAGGCAACATTAAGTTAAATGGTGCTACATGAGTAATTTCTAATTCTAAAAATTCCTCACATTCTTGCCGCCATTCATTTTCCATCATAACTGGAAGTCGATAAATTACTACATTCAAAAAACTTCCAACTAATAAGCCCATAATCCCCACGAAAATAACTAACAATAGTGGTTCTGCTTGAAATAATGCTGCTAATTCCATATTTTATACATCAGTCTTAAATAAATTAATCGGTTTAAATATAAACTATTACACCGCAGATCCCATTTGGAAAATAGGTAAATACATAGCCACAATTAAACCACCAATTAAAGTTCCTAAAATTACCATAATAAATGGCTCCATTAATGAACTTAAATTATCCACTAAATTATCTACTTCTTCATCGTAAAAGTCGGCTACTTTTTCCAACATACTATCCAAAGCACCTGATTCTTCACCAATTGCCACCATTTGAATCATCATATTAGGAAATAATTTTGCTTCGGTCATAGAAACTTGCAATTGTTGACCAGCGGCAATATCATCTTGCATTAATTTTACGGCATCAAAAAAAACCACATTTCCACAAGCACCGGCAACAGAATCTAAAGCTTCAATTAAAGGTACACCAGCTGCTGACATAGTACCTAAAGTTCGAGCAAATCTAGCCACGGCAGACATATATACAATATCCCCTATAATTGGCAGTTGTAATTTAACTCTATCAATAAATTGCCGAAAAGCTAGCGAACGTAAAAAGAAAAATGCCCAAGTTTTTTTAAGAATAAATACTCCACCAACTACTTTCCACCATTCAGCTTGCATCCATTCAGATAAACGTACTACCATTTGCGTGAATGCAGGTAATTCTGAACCAAAATTTTTAAACATATCATCAAAAACTGGCACTACGAAAATTAATAGAATTGCTGACACAATAAAAGCCACTACTACTACCGCAATTGGATAACTTAAGGCTTTTTTTACCTTTTTGCGCATAGATTCAGATTTTTCTTTGTAAGTTGCAATTTTAGAAAGTAATGATTCTAAAATTCCCGCCTGCTCACCTGCTTCAACTAAATTACAAAACAAATCATCAAAATAAATCGGGCGTTTTTTTAATGCTTCTGCAAAACTATCACCGCCTTCAATATCATCCTTAATTCCCATGATTAAAGCTTCCATACTAGGATTATCATGCCCTTTACCAATAATATCAAATGATTGTACTAATGGCACTCCAGCTTGCATCATAGTAGCTAATTGGCGGGCTAATATTGAAATATCTTGAGTTACAATAGCTTTAGGGCGTGCAGGAAATAAATCTTTAGGTTTCTTTTTAATAGTTTGAACCTTTATCCCCCTACGTCTTAATTCAGCTTTTGCACCAGCTTCATTAATAGCTTCAATCTCATCCTTCTGCTTATTGCCATTTTTATCTAATCCCTTCCAAATAAAAACAATCGGTTCTACTTTTTTGTCTTTTGCCATAACTATTCCTCAGTAACTCGGTCAACTTCTTCAATCGTAGTAACTCCTTGAGTTATTTTCAAAATTCCAGACATTCTTAAATCATTCACACCTTCATCTTTAGATAACTGCGCCAATTCCATAGCATTCCCACCGCGTAAAATTAACGCTTTAATTTTATCTGTAATTGGCATAACCTGATACATTCCTACACGCCCTTTATAACCACGACTACATTCATCACAACCAACAGCTTTATATACAGGATATTTTTCAACCTGCTCCTCAGTAAAACCATAATCCAACAACATTTGTTTTGGAAAATCCGCTTTAGTTTTACAAAAGTTACATAACCGTCTAGCTAAACGCTGCGCCATCACTACATTTACCGCCGCCACAATATTAAACGGTTCAATCCCCATTTGCATTAAACGGTTAATAGTTTGCGGAGCATCATTAGTATGCAAAGTAGACAACACCATATGCCCAGTTTGCGCAGCTTTCACCGCAATACTAGCAGTTTCTAAATCCCTAATTTCCCCGATCATAATTACATCTGGATCTTGGCGCAAAAACGCTTTTAAAGCCGAAGCAAAAGTTAAACCAGCCTTTGGGTTTACGTTCACCTGATTAATACCTTCAACCGTAATCTCCACTGGATCTTCAGCAGTAGAAATATTCCGTTCAATAGTATTGATAATATTTAAACCAGTATATAAGGATACAGTTTTACCACTACCAGTAGGACCAGTAACCAATACCATGCCATAAGGTCGATTAATCGCAGTTACAAAAATTTCTTGCTGTTCTGGCTCAAAACCTAATTTTTCAACCCCCATTTCAGCATTGGTAGGATCCAAAATCCGCATAACAATTTTTTCACCAAATAAAGTCGGGCAGGAATTAACCCGAAAATCAATTGCTTTGGTTTTAGATAATTTAAGTTTAATCCTGCCATCTTGCGGCACTCGTCTTTCAGCAATATCCATCCGTGACATTACTTTAATTCTGGAAATCAAGCGATTAGCAATTGACATTGGTGGATGCACATAATCATATAAAATTCCATCTCCACGAAACCGAACTCTAAAATCCTTTTCATATATTTCAAAATGTAAATCTGAAACACCTTTTTTAATGGCATCCAATAATACTTTATTTACAAATTTTACAATTGGAGCTTCATCTTCAGCCGAATTTGGCACAATTGCACCAGCATTAGCTTCTATATCTACCACTTCTAGATTAGCTAAATCATCATCCAAATCAGACATGCTAGTATCATTGGCTTCTAAAACTGCATCTATACTTTTCGCTAATTTATTTTCTTCAACTAGAATAGGCTCAATATTTAACCTAGTATTAAATTTTATTTCATTTAATGTTTGCGGATCACCTGGATCAGAAGTAGCAATAAATAATTTATTTCCACGTTTATGCAACGGTAAAAAATGGTGCTGTTCAATTAATTTATTACTGACTAAATCTATCGGCAAACTGCGCAAATCTATCGCATCTAAATCTAATAATGGCAAACCAAATTCTAAAGATGCATTAGTAGCAATCACAGATGCATTCACAATTTTTTTAGACACCATATAATGAGTTAATGTAACCTCATTTTTTTGAGCCTCTTGCACACACCTACGCGCAGTAATTTCCGTTAATAAACCGGCATTAACCAAACATTTAGTTAATTCGCTTAAAGGTGCTTCAGGTTTATTTGTTGCCATAATATTTTAAGATAGCTGGTGTTTATTTAATTGCGCAATAAAATCAGATAATTTAGATTCTAAACTACTTAATTTAGCCCGCTCTTTAACAATTACTGCTTCAGGAGCTTTACTAATAAAATTTTGATTACTTAATTTGCCTTTAATTCTAGGCATTTCTTTTTCAATTTTTTGAATTTCTTTTTCTAATCTGCTAATTTCCGCAGCTTTATCAATTAAACCCGCAAGTGGAATTAAAACTTTTAATTTTCCGACTAAAGCAATAGCAGCTTCTGGAACATTAGCATTTGCATCTAAACATGTAATAGTTTCTAAACGCCCAATTTTATGCAAATAAATTTCATATTGCTGTAAAAATTCCAAATCTTGGCTAGATGCATTTTGCACCAACACAACTAAAGGTTTAGATGGTGGAATATCCATTTCTCCACGAATCCTACGCACACCTAAAATAAAACTCATTAACCAATTAAGTTGCGTTTCAGCTAACTGATTAATTTTTTCTGGCATAGATTTAGGATAAGGTTGCAACATAATAGTTTCACCTTGAATCCCAATTAATGGTGCTACTCGCTGCCAAATTTCTTCAGTAATGAATGGCATAATTGGATGCGCTAAACGCAATAAAGTTTCCAAAACCTCTAATAAAGTTTTGCGAGTTCCACGTTGCTGCGCCAAATTATCAGTTTGTAAAGCTACTTTACTCAACTCTAAATACCAATCGCAATATTCATTCCAAGTAAAATCATATAACGTTTGCGCAGCCAAATCAAAACGATAACTTTCAATAGCTGCACTAGTATCAGCAACAACTTGATTTAAGCGTGATTGAATCCACAAATCAACTTGAGTATAAGTATAATCTCCATCTATACCATCATCATGCCCTTCAGTATTCATCAATACATAGCGCGCAGCATTCCAAAGCTTATTACAAAAATTTCTATAACCTTCAGCTCTAGCTAAATCAAAGCGAATATCACGCCCAGTAGATGCCATTGATGCAAAAGTAAACCGCAAAGCATCAGTACCAAATGCAGGGATTCCTTTTGGAAATTGTTTACGGGTGGATTTTTCAATTTTTTGCGCTAAATGTGGTTGCATCATGCCTGTGATACGTTTTTTAACCAAAGCCTCCAATTCAATACCATCAATTAAATCAATTGGATCTAAAACATTGCCTTTGGTTTTAGACATTTTTTGACCTTCAGCATCACGCACTAAACCATGAATATAAACTTCTTTAAATGGTACTTCTCCTTGGAATTTCAAACCCATCATAATCATGCGTGCAACCCAGAAAAATATAATATCAAAACCAGTCACTAACACGCTGGTAGGATAATGTTGCGCCAATTCTGGAGTTTTTTCTGGCCAACCTAAAGTTGAAAATGGCCATAATGCCGATGAAAACCATGTGTCTAAAACATCATTATCTTGATATAAAGGATAATTATGTAATAATTTATGTTTTTCTCGGATTGCCGCTTCAGAAGTGCCTACATAAACATTACCTTCGTCATCATACCAAGCAGGAATCCGATGTCCCCACCAAATTTGCCGTGAAATACACCAGTCTTGAATATTATTCATCCATTCAAAATAGGTATTTTTCCAATTATCTGGCACAAATTTAATCGTACCAGTTTTTACGGCTTCAATTGCTGGTTTAGCTAATGGTGCTGCTTTAACATACCATTGATCGGTTAAAAATGGCTCAATTACAGTTCCAGAACGATCACCACGCGGAACCATTAATTTATGCGCTTCAATTTTTTCTACCAAATTTAACGCTTTTAAATCATCTATCATTTGCTTACGCGCATCATAACGATCCATGTCATGATACAGTGTTGGCATTAAATCGTGTTCATCTGCGTTGTTATCCCGAATTTTTGCATCTATAGTAAAAATATTAATTAAACCACCATGAGGGAGTTCTAAAATAGCCTTATGATCTCGATGTCGTAACCAAACTTCATAATCATTAAAATCATGTGCTGGAGTAATTTTTACAAAACCAGTACCAAATTCTGGATCTACATGTTCATCCGCAATAATTGGAATTCTACGCCAAGCTAAAGGTATTTCAACATATTCACCAATCAAATGTTGATAGCGTTCGTCATTAGGATTAATTGCAATCGCAGCATCACCTAACATAGTTTCAGGGCGCGTAGTAGCAACTATAATATTGCCAGTTCCATTAGTAAGTGGGTAACGCAAATACCACATAGAACCCTGTTCTTCGGTGGATAATACTTCTAAATCCGAAACCGCAGTATGTAGAACAGGATCCCAATTAACCAAACGTTTGCCACGATAAATCAAGCCTTCTTCATATAAACGAATAAAAACTTCTTGTACCGCATCTGACATGCCATCATCCATGGTAAAACGTTCACGTTCCCAATCTAATGATGCTCCCATGCGCCGTAATTGTTTGGTAATCGTACCACCAGATTGATGTTTCCAATCCCAGACCTTTTCAATAAATTTTTCTCGCCCTAAATCATGCCTAGTTAATCCTTCCTTATCCAGCAACCTTTCTACTACCATTTGGGTAGCAATTCCAGCATGATCGGTACCTGCTTGCCATAAAGTACTCTTCCCTTGCATTCTATGATACCGACTTAAAGCATCCATAATCATATCTTGAAACGCATGCCCCATATGCAAACTACCAGTGACATTTGGCGGTGGAATCATAATGCAATAAGACTCACCACCTTCTTTAGGCGCAAAATAACCTTGTTGTTCCCAATTAGAATACCAGCGTTGTTCAATTGAATGTGGCGCGTAAATTTTTTCCATATCTAGGTATCACTTAAATAAAAAGTAGAGTTAGCTTTTAAATATTATAGCTGCTTAGGTTAAATTGAGCCTCTTGATAAGCACGATAACGCTGTCTAGCTGGAATTTTAAGATTCTCTCTAGCATCAACAATTTCTAACACAGTTTCAATTTGGCTTAAATTTGGCGGCACTTGGATAGATAAATTTAATACTGTCTGTTGCCATCCAACTGGCATGGGTAAATTACCAATTAAGATAGTTTTAACCGCAGGAATTTCACCGATATAACACTGATGCGGTACAAAACTATTTTCCCGAAAAGTCCATAACACCTTATCTATAATACGGCTCTGTGCATCTAAATCAGTTAAGACATAACAAAATATGCCTTGCCGATATAGTTTTTCAATCAATTTATTCGCAAATAACAATCTTTGTTGCGTATTATCAGTTGCCAGCACATAAAAATTCGCCTTAGCCATGCTGTTTTTGCGCACAATTAATTAAATATTGGGTTAATAAGGCTACTGGTCTGCCAGTTGCACCTTTGTTAGCTCCAGTTTTCCAAGCTGTGCCAGCAATATCTAAATGCGCCCAACGGAAATCTTTAGTAAACCTAGATAAAAAACATGCAGCGGTAATCGTACCTGCATCACGCCCACCAATATTAGCTATATCAGCAAAATTAGATTTTAATTGCTCTTGATATTCTTCCCATAATGGCAACCTCCAAACACTATCAGCTGCTGTATCTGCGGCTTGAATTAAATCGTCACATAAGGCATCATCATTACCTAATAAACCACTAGGAACTCGACCTAAAGCCACCAAACAAGCTCCAGTTAAAGTAGCCAAATCAATTACCACTTCAGGATCAAAACGCTCGGCATAAGTTAAAGTATCACATAAAATCAAACGTCCTTCAGCATCGGTATTTAAAATTTCAATGGTTTTTCCAGACATACTAGTTACAACATCTCCGGGTTTATTCGCATCCCCATCTGGTAAATTTTCTGAAGCTGGAACTAAACCAATAATATTCAACGGTAATTTAAGTTTTGCTGCTGCTTGTAAAGTGCCTATTACTGCTGCGCCACCGCACATATCATATTTCATCTCGTCCATGCCAGAACTAGATTTTAATGAAATCCCGCCAGCATCAAAAGTTAAACCTTTACCAACTAATACAATTGGTT
Organism: Methylococcaceae bacterium; assembly: GCA_030627285.1. Classification (GTDB taxonomy): domain Bacteria; phylum Pseudomonadota; class Gammaproteobacteria; order Methylococcales; family Methylomonadaceae; genus WTBX01. Next base: position 9,627 of record DAOUSJ010000021.1, read on the forward strand.
TTGAATTTGAATCATCGCCTTGATAATGCAAACAAATTAATTTAGCTGGCTGCCGACTACCACGTGAAACTGACAATAAAGCCCCCATACCCAAGGCTTCCATTTCAGATTCTTCGAGTACATTTACACTCAAACCATCCACAGATTTAGCTACGTTAATAGCTTGTTGAGCTAAGTATGTTGGAGTACAAATATTACCAGCTAAATCAGATAAATATTTAGTTAACTCTATACCTTCAGAAATTGCCAAACCTTGTTGCAAACCAGCATTAGCAGCAGTATTCCACTCAGTATCTACCACTATTTGTAAATGCGCTAAACTAATTGCTGGTGGTTGAATACTTTTATTTGCAGTAATTTGATATAACTCAGAATTAAAAGTTTCCACTATTTTCCGAGTACGTAAACTTACATCAACCCCAAGAACTTCAATTTCAGCTAAAGTACATGCAACCGTGGTAAAGTTCTTATTCTTAATGGCTTTAATCGCAGCATTTAAAGCCTTAAGATACAGCTTGTACGACAACTTCCGTTCATCACCTAAACCTACCAATAATATCCTTTCAATATTACTATTTGGAATTAAGCTCACCAATAATGTTTCTGAATTTTTACCTTTAATATCTCCACGTTCAATTAAATTACTAATAATTTGATGTGCTGCAGAATCAATTGCAATCGCAGTAGGACTAAGATTTTGATTTGTATATATACCTACTATAATACAATCTGTTTCCAGCTGTTCTAAAGGCTGGTTCTCAATAGAATAATCCATATTTTTCTAATTTTTTGTTATGAAAGAGATATTATCTAAACGTAATTTTAGTCGCTAAGTTTAAAGCAGAAAATATACGCAATAAAGTTTACAATTAAATGTTTTTCCACGTTGTCAGATAAGCTAAGTTTATCAAAGATAAATTATACATGAGTATTTTTAATAGAGGAGCCTCGCTTGATTACTGAGTCAAATAAATCACAATCAACTGCATCACATCGTATGATTAGCTTATTAGATCGTATGATTGCATGGGATATTTTACAAACTGTGAGTGCAGTGCTAGTAGTTTTAGTAGTCATTATTGTTAGCCGTAAATTTATTAAAATTTTGGCATTGGCAATTGATGGCACAATCTCCAGCAATACTGCCATGAATATTTTTGGCTTAAAAACTTTGGTGGTAATTGTAGATTTTTTACCAGTAGCAATTTTTATATCTATCCTCATGGTATTGGGACGCATGTATAGAGATCACGAAATGACAGTCATAGCTTCAGCAGGTGGCGGCGTAATGCACATGTATAAAGCTATATTTATCTGTGTCTTACCATTAAGCTTACTTACAGGAATTTTATCATTTTACGTTAGTCCTTGGTCAGAAGCACAAATGGTACTACTAACTCATCACGACCAACAAGAAGCTGATTTACGTGGTTTATCCGCTGGCAGTTTTATTGAATACAGTCATGGAGATTTAGTTTTTTATACTCAAGAAATAGATTCTCAACAACAAATGCAGCAAATTTTTATTCAAAATCGACAACACGGAAAATTAGGTGTTATTAGCGCGCAAACTGGAAAATTGGTTAATTTAGCTGGCGGAAAATATGCGGTTTTAGCCAATAGTGAAAGGAATCAAGGCATTGCAGGCGAAGCTAATTTTAGCTTAGAAACTTTTGCTGAATATGGAGTTAGAATTCAAAAAAAATCCACCAACATTAGTTATGGCTTAGAAACTACTGAAAGCAACAAATTATTTAACTCCGATGAAATTGCAGATCAAGTTGAATTCATGCGTAGAGCTGCCAGTCCATTGGGAATCATTTTTTTAAGTTTTCTCGCCGTACCACTAGCTAAATTATCCCCACGTAGCGGTGTTTATGGCAGTTTATTGTTTGCATTTATAATATATTTTATTTACAGCAATATTAGTCAAGTAAATTATAGTTGGCTCTTAAGTGAAATTTTACCGATTTGGTTAGGATATATTTGGGTTTATGGACTCTTAAGCTTGCTAGGAATAATCTTAATTATTCGTTTGTATGGTCTAACATGGATGTTACAAAATTTACGAGGCTCTACACATGAATAAACTCAGTATTTACGTAATCAAAGAAGTTTTAAAAGGCTCGCTAATTACTTTATTACTCTTATTAACCCTGTTTAATTTATTTACTTTAAGTGACGAATTAAAGGATTTAGGTAAAGGCGAATATCAATTAAAAGAAATCTTTTTATACCTAGCTTTAACCTCACCGCGAGTATGCTATGAATTAATTCCTTCTGCGGCTTTAATCGGCAGTTTATTTGTATTAGGCGGCATGGCAAATAATAGTGAAATCATTGCTATGCGTTCTATCGGTCTATCCACATTTTGGATTATTCGCTCGACCATGTTGGCTGGCTTAGTTTTAGTAGTTTTCGCTATTTTTATGGGTGAATTTATTACCCCCAATACCGAGCAAGCCGCGCAATTATTAAAAGCTACAACACAAAATAATAAAGTTATTATTCATAATCGTTATGGAATGTGGTTACGTGAAGGCAATACTTTTGTAAATGTACGTCAAATTCAAAAAAATTCAGATCTCGCTGATATAACTTTATACACACTAGATGCTGAACAACATATACAACAAATTTCACATATAGAACATGCACAATTTTTAGGCAAACAATGGCGTTTAAATACCCTCAAAAATACGCAGTTTTTAGCAGATAGTACGGTTGCAAGTAGTGTGGATACACGCTTATGGACTACTAGCATTAACCCTGATTTATTAAAAATTGTAGTAGTAGACCCAAATGATCTTTCGCTATACGATTTGAATAATTACATTCAATTTTTACATGCTAATCAACAAAAAGCTCAACGTTTTGAAGCCGCATTTTGGAAACGTTTATTTAATCCAATAATGGTTTTGATAATGTTATTAGTTGCAACTCCATTTGTAATTGGGATTAAAAGAAATATTAATGCTAGCTCAAGGGTCTTAATTGGTTGTATATTTGGGATGAGCTTTAATGTTTTTGACCAAATTATGGGACATATAGGCTTAATTTATCAATTTAACCCAATAGTAATCGCATTATTGCCAAGTGTAATAGTGTTTATATTAGCTAGTTATGCTATTTTTAAGGTTAAAGCTTAAGCTTAATTATTCATTTTAAAGGTTTAGATTACGGTATTTTTATGTTTTTTATCAAAAAAATAACTTCAATTCATATCTTGTGGTTTGTAACTACAAGTGTAGCAATTAGCGGTGAAATAGAAACTTTAGAAGATGAACTAGCATATTTACATGCGGAAGCTTTTATAACCACTGCCTCACGTTACGAGGAAAAAATTAGTGATACTCCAGCAAGTGTTATTTTAATTACTTCTAAGCAAATCAAACAACGACGGTATAGAAATTTACTGGACGTATTAAAAGATTTACCCAGTGTGGATATCCAAGCAAAACGACATCAAACTGAACATAATCGAATTACTTTTCGTGGTCATATTGGCAATAATAAATTTTTGATTTTACAAGATGGAGTTCGGATTGACTCACCAACCGGAGAGTCTTTAGCCATTGATGATAATTTTCCACTATATGCAGCTAAACAAATTGAAATTTTATATGGTCCAGCAGCAGCAGTATATGGAACTGAAGCTTTTAGTGGAGTAATTAATATTATTACTGAAAATCCAGAAAATATAGATGGCGTTACCGTTGCAGGAACTGTAGGTTCATATAATAATTATTCTGGGCAAATACATGCTGGTAAACGTTGGAATGAAAATTTTGCTCTTGCTGTTGGTGGACATTTTCAAACTGCTAATTATTCTAATTTAGCCAACCAATATCCTGATAGTTACAATAAAGTAGATGCAACTACTTTTAGCAATCAGGTTTATAGATCTGCTGCAGAACGTGAAGATTTTATTGCGGAAGAAGAAAGTCACAGTGTGTTTGTAAAAATGAACTTAGGCAAAAATTTAACTATCGGCTATCAACGTGGTTATTTAGATGCACCTTCAACTACTGGCGAAAATCCCAATAAAACTATTTTCGCTCCAGATTCACGTTGGATTACTGAAACTAATCGCGTGTATGCTAAATATGATTATGAATTTAATGAAGATTTTAGCACCAATAGTTTATTTTATTATTCTGCATACGAAATAGCTCCAGAATCAAAATTTAAAAATCAGTTTGTAGATTATATTGACTCTTATATTTATGCTTTTGGAGATAAATTAGCTTTTGAACAACAATTTCAATATAAATTTAATGACACACATAAAATTACTGGCGGTGCATTATATGAAAAATTTTCTTCTATTCCAAAAACCACTGATTTAGCTCAACCTTATGACGTAAATAAAAATTCCAATGAACAAAACCTATTCCATATTGGAACTAATAATAGCCTGCCAATTGCAATTGCAAAATTAAATTACTATAACTTAGCTGGATATTTACAATTGCAATCTGCTTGGACTTCAGAATTTTCCACTATCTTAGGCATGCGCTATGATTATGGTTCTCGTTATGGCAGTACTTTTAATCCACGAATTGGTTTAGTCTATCAACCATTTAGCAGCACCACTTTGAAAGTATTATATGGCGAAGCCTTTCGCGCACCTACACCTATGGATACTTCAGAAATTTTCGGAATTTTTTCTGGATCTCAAAATTCCCAGAATGAATATGAAAGTGGTTTTTTTCATGCCTCAAGTTCGGACTTAGAACCTGAAAAATCTCGTACTATAGAATTTGAAATCAATCATTTTTTTAAGCAAGGTTTTAATGCTTCACTAACCGGTTATTACACCCAATTAGACAATTTAATTTTTGGTACTAGTGATAATACTCCCAAGCAATTTATTCCAAATGGATCAATTGCAAATACTGAAAGTAACAAAAATTTAGGCAGCAGTTATATATATGGATTTGAACTGAGTAGCAATTATATGTATGCCATTAACGATGCTATTGGGTTGAATTTCTGGGGGAATTATAGTTATATTGATGGCGAAAATACTCGTAAAGATAGCGAGCAAAAATCCGAATTAATGTATATTGCAGCACATAAAGCTAAACTTGGAATTACAGCTAGTTATTTAGATGATTATTTTGCAACTCTAAAAGTGCATGTAATTGGTAAAACTACTACCGCTAAAACCGACAAGACTCAAGAAGGGAAAAAATTAACCACTGCTGGATATACTACTTTAGATTTACATTTGGGTGCTAAAGTTTATCAAGGTTTATCTGCAAATTTAGATTTTTATAACTTATTAAATAAGCAACATTATGCAGCTGGCGGTTCAGGAATTAATTTTTTAAATGTGCCACAACCGCTATTATCCGTAATGTTTTCATTGCAATATCAATATTAATTAGTGAATTGACACTAAAGAAAATAGCAAAAATATTCTGATAATTTATTATTTAAACTATTTTCTTGAATTTATGGGTAAATTTGAACAAGCCTTTATCTACTATATTCCCATACATACCAATTTGGATTTACCCAAACCCAATAACCAGCTACACCTGTTTTTCCACACCAAGAACCTCCAGCCCAATAACCATAATCACGAAAATTACCATAACTAGAAACATCACTTGGACAATGAATAGTTTGTAACAAAGTATTGTATTTACCATTCGCATCTTTAGCATTTTTGGCAACGCTATTAACAGGTTGAAAACTAATAAATACAACGGTTATAACTGCTAAACTTTTTAAAAAAGCCTTCATTATTAACCTCAACAAAATATAAAATAATAATCTTAAAACTGCATTAATATACAATTTCAAGTTAACATAGCATGGAATGGAATTTGTAGGCTATCAAATATATTCTACAATTTGAATTATTTAGCTAAATATGGTTTTTTATCTAAACTTAAATTTACAGGTGTGAAGGTAATGGACACAAATACACTCAAACCGTTAAACCAGTATAGTGATTTAATATGAAACGAATTCTTACTTTATTGTTCACCATTGTTATATTTATAATGGGAAGTTATTGGTCTGCGGATTCCAATGTAGGCAGTATTATGTTTTTTTATAATCCAGAAACAAATATTAATAATTTTGCCACCTTAAAAACTGAATTTGAAAAGTATTTAGCCACACAAGGTGCATATCAATTTCAGCCTTTTAATGAAAAAAATACGTTTGAACAGGTAATTAGTCACGAAAAGGGCAATGTGTATTTATTGTCTAATTGGCATTTAAAAGAACTTCAGAAAAAAAACATTAAGCTTAAAATAGCTTTAGTTGGTAGCTCTAAAGGCAATATAACTCAGAGTAAAATTCTAAGTGCAAAAATTGAAACTACCGATATTTCAATGTTACAACATAGCACCATAGCTAGTTCTGGTACCGAAAATTATACACGTAGTTTATTAAAACAAATGTTAGGTGCAAATCAGCAAAATTTAATTGATAACATTAATATACTTACTGTACCGAAAGATATTGATGCTTTAATGGCAGTAGGTTTTGGAATGGCTAACGCGGCTATTTCTGCAGAGAGCAGTCTGGATAAACTAGCAAAAATTAATCCAAATCAATTTCAACAGTTACATACTTTAGGCAAAAGTAAGGCTAGTTATTTGTTAGTTGCTGCTACATTAGAAGCCCCAAATCAAGCAGAACAACAGTTATTGGAAATTTTAAAAAAAATGTCTAAAGACGAATCAGGGGAGAAAAATTTAAGGCTATTAGGACTAGATGAATGGAAATCATTGTAATTTACGCGATGCCAACATTTGGTAGTTAGATTAGAGCCTTAAATTTAGGATAACAACATGCATAGAATAAATTTTTGCAAGATCTTAGTTATATTGACATTATTATTTTCCAATATTGTATTTGCTGCACAAAGTAAAATTTTAATTGTAAATTCTGATAATAACATTCATCGTTATAATAAAATTGCAACTGAATTTAAAAGTATTTTGCAAAAAAATAATCATGTTTGGGATGAAATTGATTTAGGTAATTTGTCTAATCCAGAAAGCACACTTAAACAAACTATTCAACAACAACATCCAGATATTATTTATTCTATTGGATCTAAATCATATAGTTTAGCCAGCAAGTATACAAATAATATAAAATTATTATTTTCAGGCATTATTAATTGGCACCGCTTAGATGTTGAACATAACATTTATGGCGTAGCTAATGAATTAAATCCTAGTCAAGATATATCTTTAATCCGTTATTTTTTTCCAAAAGTTAAATCTTTAGGTTTACTCTATAATAAACAATATAGTGCTGAATATGTGGAAAGTATTAAATCTAAAGCAGTTAGTTTAGGCGTAAAAATTATCACGCAACAACTTGATAAAGTTGAAGAAATACCTACAAAATTAAATAATCTATTATCACAAGTTGATATGTTTTGGCTTATTTCTGACCCAATTTTAGTAAATAGCAAACAGTCAGTCCAGCAAATTTTTAGTGCCGCTAAACAACACCAAAAACCCGTATATGTTTATAACGATGTTTTTATTAAATATGGTGGCTTGTTAGCAATTTCTGCAGATTTTGGCACCGTAGGTAGACAAGCGGCTAATTTATTTATGATAATGGAAAAAAATAAATCCAAAAATGGTATGGTGCAAATTCCAGCAGGATCAAGTATTTCCTTAAATATGTGTGAAATAGAAGCTTTGCAGATAGAATTTAATCAAGAAGCCTTAGATTCCGTTAATAAAATTATTAATTGCCCAGACATACAATGAAAAATAACACTGAATTACAAGTAAAACGTGGCATTAAGTTTAAATTATTGCTAACTACTTTAAGTTTGGTGTTTAGCTTGTTAATTACCTTCACAGCTATTCAAATTTTTTTACAATCTAAAGTTGCGGAAGAAGAATTGCAGTGGCATGTTATGTCTATGAAACAAAATTTAGTCCAACAAGGAAAATCATTATCTAAGTTATTGGCAATTCAAGTGGAAAGAGAAATTGCTGCATTTAATTTCTCCAATATTAATGAGTTATTAAATTATACAACTCATGAATCTGGAGATCTTAAATATGCAATCTTAACTAATTTACAAGGCATAACTTATACCCATACTGAAAAACCGGAATTACTACAAACTAAATTAACCAATAAAAATGATATTTTTGCAATCCAACAACAGCATGCGATTGCTAAAGAATATTCTGATATGCAAGTAATAGAATATATAACTCCAATTAATTTTGCTAAACCTTGGGGGGTTTTGCGTCTAGGTTTTAGTTTAAAATCCTTACAAAAAGATGCTTTCCGTTCTAAACAATATAAAAATCGGCGTACAGATGAAATATTAATAGTTTCAATTATTATCGCTATTGTGTTTATAATTATTGCATCAATAATAATTTTGATTTTAGCGAATACTATTTCCAAACCATTGATTAGTCTAACTAAATTTAGCCAAGAACTAGGGAAAGGTAATTTTAGTTATGCTGTAGATGCTTATAGTATTGACAATAAAATTGATATTCGCACTGAAATTGGTTTGTTGGCCACTGCATTTATTCAGATGGCAAATGAAGTTAAGGACTCACATCACAAATTAGAAAATTATAATCTTACTTTGGAAGATAAGGTTAAACAACGCACAGAAGAATTATTACAATCTGAAAAAATGGCAGCTTTAGGGCAATTAATCACGAGTATCGCGCATGAAGTCAATACACCTTTAGGCGCAATTAATTCTTCTGCCAATTCCATGCGCAAATTTTTGAATAATACTCTTACTGTAATGCCGGTATTGTTTCAATCATTTTCTAAACATGAATGCGATGAATTTATGCGGGTGTTAAATAAATCTTTAGATAGTGATACTAGCGGATTATCTGCCAAAGAACAACGTAAAAAAAGACGAGCTTTGGTTCGTGAATTGGAAGATGAGGTTGATGATGCAGATTCTATCGCAGATACTTTAGTTGATATGGGGATTTATCAAGATATTGAAGAAATTCTACCGTTATTAAAAAGAGATGATAGTGATAAAATTTTAGATTTGGCCTATCAATTATCTGAGTTAAAACGTGGTACCCAAACTATTAATATGGCTACTGAAAGGGCGGCTAAAGTTGTATTTGCATTAAAATCTTATGCGCATCAGGATATTGATAGTGACAAAATAGATAGTGATATTAGAGTGGGTTTAGAAACTGTATTAACTTTGTATCAAGGGCAGATAAAATATGGTGTAGATCTAATTAAAAATTATGCTACAAATTTACCAAATACTTATTGTTATCCTGATGAATTAAACCAAGTATGGACAAATTTAATTCATAATTCTTTGCAAGCTATGGATAATAAGGGCATCTTGACTATTAATGCCTACCAACAAGATAATACCTTAAAAGTTTTAATTCAAGATAGTGGCGAAGGTATTAAACCTGAAAATTTGTCAAAGATTTTTAATGCTTTTTATACTACTAAAGCTGCTGGAGAAGGTAGTGGCTTAGGTTTGCACATTATTAAAAAAATAATCGTTGAGAAACATTCTGGCAGTATAGATGTTGAAAGTGAGCCTGGAAAAACTGTATTTACGGTAACATTACCCATATTAGACAATTAGTGACTGGAAAAATCCAATGAAACCTGTGATTCTATGTGTTGACGATGAAAAAATCATCTTAAATAGTTTAAAAACCCAACTAAAGTCAGCTTTTGGAAATGAATATAGTTATGAGATGGCTGAAAATGGCTTTGATGCGTTAGAATTAATAGAAGAACTAAATGAAGAAGGTTTAGGTGATAGCATTATTATTATTGTATCTGACTGGTTAATGCCCGGAATGAAAGGTGATGAGTTATTAATTAAAATTCACGAACAAATGCCTCAGTCTATTAAATTAATGTTAACAGGACAAGCTGATGATAGTGCCATAGAACGTGTTATTACTGAAGCAAATTTACATAAGTGCTTAAAAAAACCTTGGTCAGAAGATGATTTGATTAACTGTATTCGTAGTGCAACTGCACAACTATAAGTAAAGTTTTCAATGACTAATATTATTTAACTATATCGATTATTCATGACTAATAAAAAAATAATTCTATGTATTGATGATGAGATGTCAATCTTAATCTCTTTAAAAACAGAATTAAAGTTAATTTTTAAAAAAGAATATTTTATTGAAATTGCAGAGAATGGCGAAGATGCTTTAGAGTTGGTCGATGAGTTGCTAGAAGATGATTATGAAATTATGTTGGTCATTTCTGATTATTTAATGCCCAATATGAAAGGTGATGAAGTGCTTAAACATATTCATCAAAAAATTCCGAATAGTATTAAAATCATGCTAACAGGGCAGGCTACTATGGAAGGAGTTTCTAATGCAATTCAACATGCAAAATTATATCGTTACATGGCGAAACCATGGCAAGCTATAGATTTTAAATTAACTGTTACTGAAGCGATTAATACTTATACGAAAAATAGTGAATTAAAGATAAAAAACCAAATTTTAGAGGACATGAATACGAGTCAGACTAATTTAATTACCCAATTATATAAAAAAGAGCAATCTTTACAGTCTTCACTAGATGCCGAATTAAAACTTAAAGAAGTTACCAGTAGATTTGTGCCAAATGAATTTATTTCTTTATTAGGCTACGAAAGTATTACTAATATCTCTTTAGGTGATGCAGTACAAAAAGAAATGTCGGTATTTTTTGCAGATATTCGTGGATTTACAACTTTATCAGAACAATTAACTCCAGAAGAAAATTTTAAATTTATTAACTCCTATTTAAAACAAATGGAGCCAGTAATTACCAAATATAATGGTTTTGTAGACAAATATATTGGTGATTCTATTATGGCATTATTTAGCGGTAATGCTGATGATGCGGTTAATGCTGGGATTGCAATGTTGGAACGACTAGTAATTTATAATGGTTATCGGGCTAATTATAATTATATGGCAATTAAAATCGGCATTGGCATCAATACAGGCTCCTTAATTTTGGGTACAATTGGCGGTCAAGCACGTATGGAAGGCACAGTTATCAGTGATGCAGTTAATTTAGCAGCACGAACTGAAAGTTTAACCAAGGAATATGATGTACCATTATTAATTACCCACCATACATTTTCCGATCTAAAAGATAAGAATGCTTATTTAATTCGTAAAATAGATGTAGTAAAAGTTAAAGGAAAAGAAGAAAATATTACAATTTATGAAGTATTTGATGCCGATGTAGATACAATTAAAGCAGCTAAAATAGCTAGTTTGGATATTTTTACTCAAGCTTTACAAGCACATGACGAACAAGATTTTGTCTCAGCACGAAAATTATTTACTGAATGTGTAAATGCTTGTCCTGATGATACTGTGAGCCAAATTTATTTAGCCCGCATATTAAAATCCACTGATTCTATTATTTCTGCCTAGAAATTACACTTATTGCCAACTAAATATTTTGACCAACTTTACCGTAAGCCAATTTTTTAAATGTTTATCGGATAATACTCGATTACGATGTGTAACCTTATTGCAAAAACAAGGTAAACTCTGTGTCTGTGAATTAACTACGGCACTGAATTTATCCCAACCTAAAATTTCACGACATTTAGCATATTTACGTCAATGTGGCTTATTACAAGACATCCGTGAAGGTCAATGGGTTTATTATAAAATTAATCCTTTATTACCTAATTGGACTCAGCAATTATTAAATGATGCTTTAATTGCAGTAGAATTTAATCCAGATTTTACTATTGATTTACAACGTTTAGAAAAAATGCAAAATCGTCCTGAAATAACTAGTTGTAGTTAAATTTTTTATTGTGTAATATATGCTTATGCGTATATCAATTTAACCATGCGGAAATTTATATGAAAAGATTACACGTCCATATTGCAGTAGAAAATCTTACCGAAAGTATTAACTTTTATCAGCAATTATTTGCCTGTGAACCTACGGTAAAACATGAAGATTATGCTAAATGGATGCTAGATGACCCTAGAGTTAACTTTGCAATTTCTGATCGCAGCAACAAACTTGGCTTAGATCATTTAGGCATTCAAGCTGATGATGCTACAGAATTACAAGCCATTGAACAAAATTTGAAAGCCACCCAAGCTCCTATTGAAACTCAAACTCAAACCTCATGTTGTTACAGTAATTCCAATAAACACTGGGTTACTGATCCACAAGGAATTGCTTGGGAAGCATTTCATTCTCTAAATTCAATTCCAACTTTTAATGCTGAAAAACCAGTTGTCGAACCTGAAACTGCTAGCGCATGTTGCCCTACTGATGACAAAAACACTTCTTGCTCTGGTTAAGGATAGATTATGTTGACAGTATTAGTAATTTGTACCGGAAACTCATGTCGTAGTGTCTTAGGCGAAGCTTTATTGAACCATTTAGGTGCAGGACGTTTGCAAGCATTTTCCGCTGGCAGCAAGCCTATTGGCAAAATCAATACTGGAGCATTAGCAACCTTAGCTCGCCATAATTTACCTATTACAGGCTATACAAGTCAGGCTTGGACTGAATTTGCAGACCAAAAAATAGATATTGCCATTACCGTATGTGATAACGCAGCTGGCGAAACCTGCCCAATATATTTAAATTCAGCCGCTAAAGTACATTGGGGCTTAGTCGATCCAGCACATATTGAAGGTACTGAAGCTGAAAAAATCGCTGCTTTTGAATTCACCTTTAAATTATTAGAGCAACGAATTACCAATATGCTGGAATTACCATTAGAATCAATGTCCTCTGAAGTCTTGAGCATCCAGCTTAACGCCCTCGTTACTGAATAAAAATATGCAACCTAGCATGGGAATTTTTGAACGTTATTTAAGCCTATGGGTTGGCATCTGTATGCTAACTGGCATTGCACTAGGAGCTTATTGGCCTAATTTTGCTAACAGTTTAGATAACATGAGCATTTTAGTAAATAATGCGCCAGTAATTTCAATTCCAATTGCCATTTGTTTATTTTTTATGATGTTCCCAATCATGGTAAAAATTGACTTTGCAGCAATCATTAACGCAGGTAAAAGTGTCAAACCAATATTGCTAACATTAATAGTTAATTGGGGCATCAAACCTATGAGCATGTACCTAATTGCATATTTTTTTCTAGGAATTTTATTTAAGCAATTCATTGGTACAAACGCAGTAGATTTAATCAAAATTCCGTTTGGATTAGATTTAGCTATAGGTGAGCATTATGGATCTGGCATTGTAGTGATTCAAGACGGAATTAAAATGCTAAGTATTCCACTTTGGCGCAGTTATTTAGCCGGTTGTATTTTATTGGGTGTAGCTCCTTGCACCGCTATGGTTTTAGTCTGGGGTGAATTAGTCAAAGGCAATTCTGGACATACTTTAATCATGGTAGCAATTAATTCGCTGATGATGTTATTACTTTACGGAATTATTGGCGGCTTTTTATTAGGCATCGGCGAATTACCCATCCCTTGGCAAGCCTTGCTAATTTCAATCAGTATTTATGTAGCTTTACCTTTGATTGTAGGTTATATTTCCAGAAAAATTCTCATTAGTTACAAAGGCTTAAATTGGTTTGAACAAAAATTTTTACCTTGCTTAAGTCCGATTACTATAGTGGCATTACTATTTACCTTAATTTTATTATTTGCCTTTAAAGGCAAGGTAATTGTAAATAATCCATTAACTATTGTCTGGATTGCGATTCCATTAACCATTCAAACAATATTAATATTTACACTAACTTATTTAGCTGCCAAATTTTGGGGATTTAGCTATGAAAATGCCGCACCATCAGCATTAATTGGAGCTTCAAATCATTTTGAAGTTGCTATTGCCACCGCAGTAATGTTATTTGGACTTGGTTCTGGAGCAGCTTTAGCAACTGTAGTAGGCGTATTAATTGAAGTACCTTTAATGTTAGCACTAGTCAAATTTTGTAATAACACCAGCAACTGGTTTAAACCTAAATCCAACCACCCTTAAAAAATATGGTATAAATAATGCTTAATTAATTTTATTTTTCAGCCTCATTATTATGTCTTTTAGCACTACAGTGTCTTTGGCAACTGGCACATTAAAAGTTTCAGCGCATGAATCATCTGCCTTATTTAAGCATTACATTGATTTCGCCGCGCGCAATAATCCTAAACGTGGCTTTTTATTTGTCAGCAAAGTTTTAGGCAAACATTACCCTTGCAAAGCCTCTGTAATGCAAGACAGTTACACTCAATTAAATAAACTACTAGATGCAACAAATTTAGGAACATGTGTATTTATTGGCATGGCTGAAACCGCAACTGCATTAGGTTTAGGTGTATATGAAACTTGGTGCCAAAGTAACAACTCTAAAACAGGAATTTATTTACAAACCAGTAGATATTTTTTAGCCGACCATGAATATGTAAATTTTGAAGAAGCTCATAGTCATGCCACTGGATTTTACTTATATTTACCTACAAACCCAGCCGATTTACAATGTTTCCAACAGGCGGAAACTTTAATATTAATTGATGATGAAATCAGCACTGGCAACACTTTTGCTAACCTAATTAATGCTTACAAATGCCATAATCCCAACTTAAAACGGGTTATTGTAATGAGTTTACTCAATTTAACTTCAGCAATCTCCCGTCAAAATGTCGCCACAAAAACCAATATTAAGGTTGAATGGTTATCCATATTATCTGGACAATTTGAATTTACTCCCAAAACCGACTATCAATTTACCTCAATTAATCTCAACAGCAGCGCAAAATGTAAACAACATTTATTAGGCTCTAATTTTGGTCGTTTAGGCATTAACCAAAGCTTACCAAGCTTAACTGGCATAGATAAATTCAGTGCAAATTTAACCACCAACGCCAAAATCTTACTAGTTGGTACTGGAGAATTTATTTATCACGCTTATTTAATTGCCTTAAAATTAGAACAACAAGGATTTGAAACTTATGTGCAATCAACTACTAGATCACCAATATTAATCGGCAATGCAATTCAAAACTGTTTAGAATTTCAAGACAATTATGAAGATGGCATTCCAAATTATTTATACAATTACCAAGCAGATCAATATGATGCAGTAGCAATTGTGCATGAAACCCCAAAAAATGCTGCCTTAAACCACTTAAGCAAGCTTTTAAATGCAACCACCCTAAAGGTAAATAATGGAACTGTTTCTATTTCTTGATTTAGATGACACTATTTTTCAAACTCAACGTAAATGTCCACCTGAAGCTAAAATTACTCCAGCGGCTTTTTTAACTGACGGAAGCCCAATTTCTTTTTTTACTGAAAAGCAACGGCATTTATTTAATTTATTACAAGCCAACACCCATTTAATTCCAACTACTGCCAGAAATCATGATGCATTTTCACGCGCTTGTGTAGAAAAATATGACTATGCAATTATTAATCATGGCGGCATAATTTTAACTGCCGATCAGCAACCAGATTCTGGCTGGATGCAACATATACAAGCTAAAATTACACCTTTAGTTCCAGAATTAAAAGCCTTAGAAACTGCCTTACAACAATTTGCTACTCAAAAAAATATTCCCTATAAAATTCGGATAATTAGTGATTTTGGACTAGATTTTTATATTTCGGTAAAACATAAACACCGAGACAATGAAGCCTTGAAAATCATTTTAGATCAAGTGGTGACACCATATTTAGCGCGACAAGAAATTGAATTTTATTGCCATTTAAATGACAACAATTTAGCAATTTTGCCTAAATTTTTAAATAAAGCCCCAGCCGTAGAATATTTACAAAAACAATTACTCGCAGAACATGGTGAATTTATTTCTTTCGGAATGGGCGATAGCCTGACAGATATGCCATACATGCAATTATGTGACTATTTTATTACCCCAACTAATAGCCAAATTATTCAACAAGGTCTAACATCTTGAACTTATTTTTTCAAAGCTGAGAAGTATTATGAATGTTTTTTCTGGTAGTTATACTCCCGAAGATGTACAAATTTTATTAAAACCTATTGAAATTGCAAGTACGCCAATTGCAGAAAAAGAACGCTTGATTCAAAGTAAACATAAGCATTACAGCGAAATGATTACTAAAGAAAGTTTGCCTTCTGAGCAATATTTGGACTTATTTAAAGCTATTTTTGTGCAAAATCATGCACGTTTAGCCACAGATTTAATTACTTTAGCAGCGAAAATTGCCCAACAAAAACCCGCAGAAATTGTATTAATTTCCTTGGCTAGAGCTGGAACTCCAATTGGAGTATTATTAAAGCGGATTTTAAGCCAATATTTTAAACGTCAATGCACACATTATTCAGTCTCAATTATTCGTGATCGAGGATTGGATGCTAATGCAATGCAATATATTTTAGCGCAACATTCTGATCCTGATAGCTGCACTTTTATTGATGGTTGGACTGGTAAAGGCGTGATTGCTGAAGTATTACACCAAAGCATAGCCACCTTTAATGCAGAATTTCAGACCCAAATTAATTCTGATTTATACGTCTTAAATGATATTGCTGGCGTAGCTGCAGTTACGGCTAGTTTTGATGATTATTTAATTCCTTCAAGCTTATTAAATGCCACAGTTTCAGGCTTAATTAGTCGCTCAATTTTAAATGCGGACTATATTGGTGCTAACGATTTCCACGGCTGTGTATATTATGCAGAATTTTTAAATGCAGATTTAAGTTTGTGGTTTGTGGATGCAACCATGAAAGCCGTGCAAGCACAAATTCCTGCTGATTTAACTACTTTAATGCAGCATAATTCTGCTGATTTAATTACTAAAGCTGAAGTTAATGTTCGCTCAGTAGAATTTATTCAGTCCTTAAAACACAGATTTCAAATTAAAGATGTGAATTTAATTAAACCCGGAATTGGTGAAGCTACCCGAGTATTATTACGCAGAGTGCCAGATATGTTGTTATTAAAAGTTTTACAAGCTCCAGAAACTGAACATTTAATTATGCTAGCGAAGGAAAAAAACATTCCAATAATTGAAGATCCAAGTATGCCTTATCAAGCAGTTGCAATTATTCAGGAACTAAGCCATGACTGAAGCTATAGAATTAGGCGCAACCTTATATGTGCCAGCTACTAGAACCAATTTAGTTGAAATTGCAAATGGACATAAATATCCACATTTACGTTCCATGGTATTTTGTACTGAAGACTCAATCCATGACAATCAATTGGCAACTGCTTTAAGACAAATAGAATCTTTATTAGCGGAACTTGAAGATACTTCAGCCTTGAGATTTATTCGGGTTCGGAATCCACAAGTATTGGAACAATTGTTAAAGTTACCTAATATTGAAAAAATTACTGGCTTTGTATTTCCAAAACTCGACCTGCAAAATGTCGATGATTATTTTGGCTTAGTTACTGGCTCAAATTTTAGAAACATGCCCACTTTAGAAACACGAGATGTATTTGAACAAACAAAAATGTGTCTGTTACGTGACAATTTAATCGCAGAAAATCATTATAATTCGGTTTTAGCATTACGTATTGGCGGCAATGATTTATTACAACATTTAGGTTTACGTCGTGGACAACAAAAAACTATTTACAAATCCCCATTGGGAATTGTAATTCATCAATTAATCAACATTTTTAAACCTTATGGCTTTGCATTAACTGCACCAGTATTTGAACATTTACAACAAAATAAACTACTTAAACAAGAAACTATGCAAGATATTCGTTGTGGTCTCAGCGGAAAAACTGCAATTCATCCAGATCAAATTAAAATCATTGAAGCCTGTTGGCGCGTATTACCAGCAGATTTAACTAGCGCAAAGGCAATTTTAGATGCCCAAGCTTCAGCGGTATTTAAACTCAATGGTTCTATGTGTGAAGTTGCTACCCATAAACAATGGGCGCAGCAAATTATGCAACGCTATAAATTATACGGAAAAAAAAATTCCTAAGTTTTTAGTTAATTTTTACTATAATAACGGCAATTATAATCTTTAATTTGTCCGCATATGTCTAAAAAGAAAAATTCACGCAATAAAAAATTTTCTGGTTTGGTCGCTAATGTCAAGCCAGTAAATTCTGTAATGAACGCAAATTTAATTACTCAAGCTTTGCAGTATCACGAACAGAATCAATTAGAATCAGCTTTAAAACTATATAAACAAGTGCTTAAAAATGAACCTAAAAACACTGTAGCTTTACAATATATTGGTTTAATTGCACATTTACAAGGTGATAATGCAAAGTGTATTCGTTTAATGCAAAAGGCTTTGACTTTAGACCCAGAATATTCTGTATGTGCAAGTAATTTAGCTAGAATTTTATACAAATTGGGTGATTTTCAACAAGCTAAAACTTATAATCAACAGGCAATTTCCTGCGATGCTTATAATGAAGATGCTCTCAGTAATTTAGGCAAAATATATTTACGTGAAAATGAATTTTCTTTAGCTGAAGTCCAATTTCAACAAGCCTTAAATTTAAATTCGCAGAATATTGAAGCTTTAAATGGTTTAGGCGATATAGCCACAGAAACTCAAGCATGGCAACGTGCGAC
>DAOUSJ010000055.1 GCA_030627285.1 Methylococcaceae bacterium
AATACATCATTAGCCCATTGTTTTATTCTGTCAGATCTTCTTTCTTGTGGGGTTTGTTTTTGTGAAGTATATTTTGTATTTAATGCGTTCATTGATGGGTGCTTGCCAGAATAATTTTTTCCATTAAAAACACTTCCTGAAACTGACAGTTGGGCTTTATAACCGAGTGCTACAATACATTCAGCATCCGAAATAATTGCATTAATTCTTCTCATATTATCTACGTTACAAACTTCTTTATTTGTTCCTTCGGTACGCCCTGTTTTCGCTTTATAATGAACATCCTCAACGGCATTTACTATAGTGTAGTCGTCAAGGTTTTTAGATGGAAATTCATTAGGCAAGGTGTTATACCAAAACTCAATAGCTTCTTGAAGTGTTGTTCCTGTTTGACCTGCCGCTGGGCGACCAGCTTTCTCTTCAGCTTGACCAGGAGCTGATAAAACGATTATTGTTTTTATATTAGAATTATCACCTTGTCTAAAAGCAGGTGAGGTATTTTTAATTTTGCTCATTAACTCATTTTCTTTTACCAATTCGCGCTGTTTTTTATGTTCTTCATATTCAGCATGTTTTGCTCGCTTGATAGTGCGTTTCCTTTCACGTTCTTCGTATTCAGCTTGTCTAATAGCACGCTCTCTTTCTTGTTCTTCTCGTTTGGCTTTTCTTGCTTCATACTCAGCTTGTTTGATAGCACGTTCTCTTTGTCGCTCTTCCCATTCCTCTTGTTTAATAGCTTTTTGTCTTTGACGTTCTTCCCATGCAGCTTTTTTATCTTCATACTCAGCTTGTTTGATAGCACGTTCTCTTTGTCGCTCCTCCCATTCCTCCTTTTTAATAGCTTTTTGTATTTGACGTTCTTCTCATTCTGCTTTTTTAATAGCACGTTGTCTTTCTCGTTCCTCCCACTCAGCTTGCCTAATAGCTTTTTCTGCTTCCCAAGCCCTTTTTCTTTCTATGGCGAACAAAGCCATAGCTATACGTTCCTCACGGCTTGTTTCAACAGTTGTTCCTGACCTGTAGTGTCCACTCACCCAAATTGAACCATTACGATAATGTCCATTTACCTGACTTCCACTTCTTTTATGCGCCATAATTACACTCCTAATAATAAAATTGATAATTAACGGTAAAAACATCGGTTTTGATTGAGCTTGAAAATGGTTAGAACCATTAGAGAAACTCATCAAATACCATATAACAAGTATAAATCAATCGACTAACATTTGGCGACCGCATTACGAGTCTTATTCTCCAAACTAAATAAATGACTCGCCTGCAAACCTTCATCATTCAAAATTTGCCGCCAAACATGAAAAATACTGTGCATGGCAAATCCAGCCGAACCTGCTGCCGTATCAATAATGCTTTCTTGCTCCTGCGGATTAAGCATCTTAACGCACATATCAACCACATAACGCGGGGTGAAATATTGCCCCTTTTCTCCTTTACTAGATTTTCCAATTAAATATTCAAACGCCTTATCAATCACGTCTAAATTAGAATTAAATAACTTTACATCCTGTAAATATGACACGCAAACAAGCAAATGCGAAAAACTGAGAGCAATTTTAAAATCCTCAAAAAATGCCCCTTGCCATTTAGACTTAGATGTATCAAATAAAACCTGCATAGCTTCTTTTAACTCTTGCTCTATGCCAGTATTTCTAAACTTTAAAATCTACTGCTATTTATACCATACTCTCATTCATAGAATGACTCAGCTTAAAACTTTCTTCACAATATCCTTAACTCTAACAAAACAGATTAGTAACACCTTTCTTATTGATCTTGGTAAAAATTGAAGCCTCAAATGCAACAATATTAGCGTCTTTAAACTGATCTAAGGTATATTTGCTATCTTTGAGTAAGGTTTGAATAATCGGGGTTGCAGTCAATCCCTTGAAAAATGCGAGAGTAGAAATTTTACGCTAATTTTACTTTAACCCCATTTATTTTGTATTTATTCTAGTAAATATGCTCACATATTTCATATAATTATCGAATTCTAATACTTGATAATTTATACTGTAATCTAAATTGAATATACAATCTGATTGCCTCGCAAACGGTAATGAAAAATTCAAGCGTGGATTTATTGCGTTTATGGGTTGCCTCTACAGATTATCGTGGTGAAATGAATGTTTCCTTAGATATTCTCAAATACTTTCTTTAACTAAATTTTAGTTATAACTTACAATGCTTAATAAAACCATGCTAAAAAAATTAATCCCAATAATTGCTGTATTATGTATTTCAAGTTTAACTTATGCCGCTCCTTCAGTAGATGAAATTGTGCATAAAGCTAATCGTGCTGCTTATTATCAGGGTAATGATGGCAAGGCTAAAGTTAAAATGACTATTACTGATTCTCAACAACGGGTACGCACACGGGAATTTATTATTTTACGTAAAGATATGGCGGCTTCTGATGATTTGAATAATAATGCTTATTTAGGCGAACAAAAATTTTATATTTATTTTAAACGCCCAGCAGATGTAAACAAAATGGCATTTATGGTCTGGAAACATTTGCATAATGATGATGATCGCTGGCTGTATCTACCTGGATTAGACTTAGTTAAAAGAATTGCCGCTACCGATAAACGCACGAGTTTTGTAGGGTCAGATTTTTTATATGAAGATGTTTCAGGGCGAAATTTGGATGCTGATAAACATGAATTAGTTGATAGTGATGAAAATTATTATATTGTAAAAAATACCCCTTTAGCACCTGAGAAAGTCGAGTTTGCATATTTTGTCATGTATATTCATAAAACCACTTTTTTACCTATTCAAGTAGAATATTTTGATAAACAGTCCAAAAAATATAAAGTCTATACAGCATTAAAATTTGCTAATATTCAAGAACGCCCGACTATAACTCAGGCAGAAGCTAAAAATTTAAATACTGGCTCCACTACACATATGGAATATAGTAATATTTCTTATGATAATGGTATGCCGGAAAGCATTTTTACTGAACGTTATTTGCGTAAAGCTCCAAGAGAATATTTACGTTAATTATTAAATATTTCTGCTAATTCAATACTTAAATACGGGAATAAATATGGAATAATGCTGTCGTTATCTGAATACATACGGTGTAAATCATACTCATTGTCTGCAGTATCTAAAATAAATTGTTGAATAGTTTGTTCATGTGGATAAATTAGCCAATATTCTTTAACTCCGCTAGCTTGATATAACTGGTACTTTGTATGAATATCCTTTTTGGCAGTATTTTTTGCAATAATTTCAATAACCAAATCAGGCGCGCCTAAACAACCTTGTTGATCCAATTTGCTAACATCACAAACAACACATAAATCTGGACATACAATAATGTATATCTCTTGATTATGCTGTTCTGATTGTTCATGGTTATACAAACGTACATTAAATGGTGCTGCAAAAACTTTATCAGCTTTACCTTTGAAGAATTTATACAAAATTCCACTTAAATTCATGGAAATATTTTGATGTTGCAGACTAGGTGAAGGTGAAATTGGAATAACTTTACCTTTAACCGAATTTTTTTGAGTGTTAAGATTTGATAATTCTGTAATATAAGACATGATTACCTTGCAATAAATTAATCTAAATTAAAATATTGATTGTAATCTGAATTGCGAACAAAAAAAGGGACATAAAGCCCCCTTTTTAATTTATTTAGCTAAATTGAGACCTTAAGACACAGGGCTTTTATTAGCTTTAGCAATTTCTGCAATTGCTGCAAATGCATCCATATCGCGTACAGCTAAATCTGCTAACACCTTACGATCAATAGTTACATTGGCTTTATTTAAACCATTAATTAAACGACTATATGAAATTCCACATAAACGTGCAGCAGCATTAATACGCACAATCCATAAAGCTCTAAATTGACGTTTTCTTTGCTTGCGATCACGATAAGCATATTGTCCAGCTTTAATTACCGCTTGCTTAGCAACACGATAGACACGACTACGCGCACCATAATAACCTTTCGCTTGCTTTAAAATCTTTTTGTGTCTTGCTCTAGCAGTTACACCACGTTTTACTCTGGCCATATTCTTCTCCTAAATTAATTAACTATACGGCAATAAACGCGCAATCATTGGCGCATCTGCAGCATTAACAGTAGCTGAAGCACGTAACTGTCTTTTACGTTTAGTACTCTTTTTAGTCAAAATATGACGACGATGTGACTGTCCACATTTAAACTTTCCACTACCAGTTTTCTTAAAACGTTTAGCAGCACCGCTATGGCTTTTCATTTTTGGCATTTGTTTTTCACCTATTGATTTAAGTAACATCCATGATCCAAAAATTTATCAAGGCAAAATGCGTGGCTCCTGATAAATTTATTAATTGTTTTTTCCTAAAAACAATACAAATCGCTGATTTTAATAATACTAATTCTTTAGAAGGAAAATACTAACTTTAAATCAAGCTAGCTAGCATTTTTATTGAATCATTTATTTTTTCTTTTTTGGTGCCATTACCATCACCATTTGTCGACCTTCCATTTTTGGAAATTGTTCCACACCAGCAAACTCTTGCAAATCTGCTTCTAAGCGTTTTAACAATTCCATTCCGATTTCTCTATGCGCCATCTCTCGACCACGAAACCGTACTGTAATTTTGGTTTTATTGCCTTCTTCTAAAAACTTCGTTAGGCTTCTCAGTTTAACCTGATAATCACCCTCGTCAGTACCAGGTCGAAATTTAATTTCTTTCACCTGAATCTGTTTTTGTTTTTTCTTTGCTGCCTGTAATTTTTTATTTTGTTCAAATAAAAACTTACCATAATCCATCACCTTACAAACAGGCGGATCTGCATTAGGTGATATTTCAACTAAATCCATATTTGCATCAAGAGCCATTTGTTTGGCTTCCATTAACGATACAATACCTATTTTTTCACCTTCCACACCAACTACTCTTACTCGTCTTGAGATAATGTCGTTGTTCATACGTGTAGTATTTTTTTTAGAAGCGATACCTTAATCCCCCAAAATAATTATCATTGCCTGCTTTCAATTTGTAATTTTAACTTTAAAATAAGTTCTTCAACTGATAAGCTTCCTAAATTTTCACCCTTTTGCGCCCGCAAAGTTATAGTTTGATTCTCTAATTCTTTATCACCAATAATGATTAAATAAGGAACCCTTTGCATTGAATGCTCGCGAATTTTAAAGCCTATTTTCTCATTTCTCAAGTCTATTTTTACTCTAATACCTTGTTTTTCCAGTTTAGTGTAAATATTTTCTGCATATTCTTGATGTCTATCAGCAATATTCATCACCATAACTTGCGCTGGTGATAGCCATAATGGAAAAGTTCCAGAATGGTGTTCAATCAAAATTCCAATAAAACGCTCCAAAGAACCTAAAATAGCTCTATGTAACATAACTGGAGTTTGACGATGACTTTCTTCATCAATATAAGTTGCATCTAAACGCTCTGGCATAGAAAAATCTACTTGAATAGTGCCACATTGCCAAACACGTCCAAGACAATCTTTTAAAGAAAATTCTATTTTTGGACCATAAAACGCACCTTCACCCGGTTGTAAACCCCAAGCTAAATCTTTATTATTTAATGCCAATTCCAAAGCTGTTTCGGCTTTATCCCAAACATCATCATTTCCAACACGTTTTTCAGGACGAGTAGATAATTTAATTATTATGTCGTCAAAACCAAAATCAGTATACACTTCAAACAATAAATCTATAAATATAGATACTTCCGTTTGAATTTGGGCTTCAGTACAAAATATATGCGCATCATCTTGCACAAAATTACGCACTCGCATTAAACCATGTAAAGTTCCTGACGGTTCATTTCTATGACAAGATCCAAATTCAGCTAAACGAATCGGCAAATCACGGTAACTTTTTAAACCTTGATTATAAATTTGAATATGACAAGGACAATTCATAGGTTTAATTGCATAATCCCTATGTTCAGAATGAGTAGTGAAAATCATCTCACCAAACTTGTCCCAATGCCCAGATTTTTCCCATAATAATCTATCAACAACTTGCGGAGTTTTTACTTCTCCATAACCATTGACACGCAATTTATCTCGAATATATTGTTCAACTTGTTGATAAATAACCCAACCTTTTTCATGCCAAAATACCATTCCAGGTGCTTCTTCTTGCATATGAAATAAATTTAAGCTTTTACCAAGTTTCCTGTGATCGCGTTTTTCTGCTTCTTCTAAGCAATGTAAATAATCTTTTAAGTCTTTTTTACTTGCCCAAGCAGTACCATAAATACGTTGCAACATTTCATTATTGGAATCGCCGCGCCAATAAGCTCCAGCAATTTTCATGAGTTTAAAAACTTTTAATTTACCTGTACTAGGAACATGCGGCCCTCTACATAAATCCGTAAAATCACCTTGATGATACAATGATAACGCTTCATTAGCAGGAATAGAAGCAATAATCTCAGCTTTATAAGTTTCACCTGAATCTTTGAAAAACTGCACCGCTGCATCTCTAGACAAAACTGATCTAGAGATTTCAATATTTTCAGCCACTAATTGTTGCATCTTTTTTTCAATGCTTTTTAAATCATCGGGCGTAAAATGCTGTTCATAATGAAAGTCATAAAAAAAGCCATTGTCAATTACAGGTCCAATAGTAACCTGTGCTTCCGGAAATAATTGTTTTACTGCTTGCGCCAATAAATGCGCACTGGAATGTCGAATAACTTCTAGTCCTTCAGGATCCTTAGCAGTAATAATTTGCAAACTAGCGTCAGTTTCAATCAAAGTGCTAGCATCAACCAAATCATCGTTGATGCGTCCAGCTAAGGTTGCTTTGGCAAGGCCAGAACCAATAGATTGAGCAACTTCTAATACTGTGATTGCTTTGTTATATTCACGTTGAGAACCATCTGGAAGCGTAATGACTGGCATGTGTTTTACTATAATGTGGCTGTGCAATGAAAAAAGCACCGCGGTTGCAGTGCTTTAAATGTTTGGTAGGCACGAGTGGATTCGAACCACCGACCCCCACCATGTCAAGGTGGTGCTCTAACCAACTGAGCTACGCGCCTATCATCGCATTATAAGCGATTAAGAATTTCACAGTATAAAGTTTTAAATTATATTTTGCAAGTTCAAGCTTTAGTTTGGAAATACTCCAGTAGATAAATAGCGATCTCCACGATCACAAATAATCGCGACAATAATTGCATTTTCAACTTCAGTAGCTAATTTTAACGCTGCTGCTACTGCTCCTCCAGATGAAATACCAGCAAAAATTCCCTCTTGAGTTGCTAATGCACGAGTAGTATTTTCAGCAGTAATTTGATCCATATCTATAATTCTATCTACACGTTCAGCTGCATAAATTTTAGGTAAATATTCTTGTGGCCAACGACGAATTCCTGGAATTTTGGCACCATCTTTAGGTTGTACTCCAATAATTTGAATTGCTGGATTTTGTTCTTTTAAATATTGTGAAGTCCCCATAATAGTTCCCGTAGTTCCCATGGCACTGACAAAATGAGTAATTTTCCCAAACGTATCTTGCCAGATTTCTACTCCAGTACCAGTGTAATGCGCGCTAGGATTATCCAAATTAGAAAATTGATCTAAAATTTTACCTTGTCCATCGGCTTCCATAACTCTCGCCAAATCAATTGCACCCTCCATACTTTGTGCTTGAGGGGTTAGAATAATTTCCGCGCCATAAGCTTTCATGGAGGCAATCCGTTCAGAACTCATATTATCTGGCATAATTAAAGTCATTTTGTAGCCTTTAATTGCCGCAACCATTGCCAAGGCAATTCCAGTATTACCACTCGTAGCTTCGATTAAACGATCACCAGCTTTAATTTCTCCACGAGCTTCAGCTTGTTGAATCATATTTAATGCTGGACGGTCTTTGACTGATCCCGCAGGATTATTACCCTCTAATTTAACTAATACAGTGTTATTAGCAGTAGTAACTAAACGTTGTAATTTTACCAGAGGAGTATGTCCTACAAAGGCTTCAATAGTTGGAAAATTCATAACAATATTATTGGATAAATAAAAGATACATAATTAAATTAGATAATATCCATGCTAACACAATCATAGCGTTACAATGAAATAACTCAATAATTGCTATTTCAAGGAGCTGATTATGCGTTACTTATACTATTTATTATTTATATTACCATTACTAAGTTTTGCTAATGAAGTAATTGAAGAAGAACCCAACAATGCAATTGAATTACCTGAAATAATTGCTAATGAAGACGAGGTTGAAATTACTTTAATTAAAAAAGGTAAACATACTATTCAAGAGTTTCGCCGCAAAGGAAAATTGTATCAAATCAAGGTGATTCCAGATGTTGGCCCAGCCTATTATTTCATTGATCCTGATGGTGATGGTAATATGGAGGTTCGTGAGAGTGACCTAGAACGGGGAATTCATATTAATCAATGGAATTTATTGGAGTGGAATTAATTACTGTATGTCTGTTTACACTGAAATTAGCAAAATACAATTAGATACATTTTTACAAGCTTATACATTAGGAGAATTAATTAATTTTCAGGGCATTGAAGCAGGCATTGAAAATACTAATTATTATTTAAAAACTACTACTGGCGAATATGTTTTAACTTTGTTTGAAACTTTAAAAGCCAAAAAAATACCATTTTTCTTAGATTTAATTAAACATTTAACTACCCAAAACATTGCCTGCGCATCAATACAACAAAATACCGCTGGTAATGCTATAAGTACTTTAGCTAAAAAACCAGCAGTGTTGTTTAAATATTTAACAGGAAGCTCTATAACCACGCCTAAAATTGCAGACTGTGCCATCATTGGTCAACAATTAGCACAATTACATCTAGCAACTGAAGATTTTCCACAGAAAATAAATAATTCTATGGATTTGAATTGGTTTATAAAAATCTCTAAAAAATTACAGCCACATTTAACTGACCAAGAGAATTTATTAATCCAGCAACAATTACAATTACAAAAATTATTCCCCTTAAAACAACTTCCAAAAGGTATTATTCACGGGGATTTATTTCCAGATAACGTATTATTTTCCAAAAATAAAATTAGTGGTATTTTAGATTTTTATTTAGCTTGCCATGATAGTTATGTGTTGGATTTAGCTATTACTGTGAATGCTTGGAGTTATAATAATGGTGTCTTTGAAATTGCAAAAGCTAATACTTTAATTAAGTCTTATCAACAACATAGGCCTTTAAACCGCATGGAAAAAAATAGTTGGTCTACAGTTTTACAAATAGCTGCTACTAGATTTTGGTTAGCCAGATTAGAAAATCAATTTTTTCCACGAGATGCAACTTTAACTATTAATAAAGATCCTGAAGATTATAAAGAAATCTTAATCCACCATTTAAATATTCAAATCCGTATTTAAATTGCCTTATGTTCGTAAACTAATTATTTTCCAATTGGATTGTTCCGCAACTGCACGTAATTTAGCATCTGGGTCAACCGCTATTGGATGAGTAACTTGTTGCAATAAAGGCAAATCATTAGCAGAATCACTATAAAAATAACTATTTTCTAAGGTTTCTGCTGATGTAGTTAACCAGTCCTGTAAAATTTTTACCTTGCCTGCTTGAAAACAAGGTACATCCACAATTTTTCCTGTATAACGACCTTGTTTAAATTCAGGTGTAGTGGCAAGTAAATTTTCTATGCCATAAATTTCTACAATTTTTTCAGTTACAAATCTATTGGTAGCAGTAATAACTAGTAAAGTATCACCTTGATTACGATGCTTATCCACTAACTCTTGCGCTGGTTGTAAAATTATAGGTTGAATAATTTCTTGAATAAATTGTTGCCGCCACAAATATAATTGTTCAGGCTCATGTTCAGATAATGGCTTAAGTGAAAAAGCTAAATACTCCTCAATATTTAATTGCCCTTGTTGATAGTCTTGATAAAATTGGGCATTTGCTTGTTCATAATGCTCTTTATTAACAATACCTTCATCAACTAAAAATTGCCCCCATAAATAATCACTATCATTTGCGATTAAAGTATTATCCAAATCAAAAATTGCCAAACTCATATTTAACCTATGTGAAAAATAAAACAGAAAAGTGCATAGCATCAGTTATTTATTTATGGAACAATATAACTATAAATAAAATTCTGGTCTAGCTTGTAATTTTAGCATTCGCAACCAGAAAACATAAATAGCATAAATTTAAAATAGGTTTAGCATGATTGACTCTAAGGGGTATCGACCGAATGTCGGTATTATCCTATGTAACGATGAGGGTCGCGTGTTCTGGGCAAAAAGAAAAGGTGTTAATTCATGGCAGTTTCCACAAGGTGGCATTGATTATAACGAAGACCCCGAAGCCGCGATGTATAGAGAACTATGGGAAGAAACAGGTTTAAAAGCCGAAAATGTTGAGTTGCTGGGTAGAACTAGATATTGGTTAAGATATAAATTACCCGAACGCTACATTCGCAAAAATTCTTTACCATTATGTATAGGACAAAAACAAATTTGGTTCATATTACGCTTAATTTCACCCGAATCAAATGTGCGGTTTGATTGTAGTATGAAACCTGAGTTTGATGGTTGGCGCTGGGTTGATTATTGGCATCCACTAAGATATGTGGTGTATTTTAAACGGCGGGTTTATCATAAGGCTATGACAGAATTAGGGGAAATTTTATTACCTGAATTTATTCCTGTTAAAGCTGATGGATACTTAAAAAAACAAATTACTACTACTCGCAATTATTGGTTATATTAAAGGTTTAATTATGAAATTTTGGGAACTTAAATCCTTAGAACAAATGAATCCTATTGAATGGGAATCATTGTGTGATGGTTGTGGAAAATGTTGTTTAATTAAACTAGAAGATGAAGATACTGCTGAAATTCATTTCACTAGTGTTGTATGTGATTTAATTGATTTAAATACCTGTCGTTGCACCAATTATGCAGCTAGATGCAAATTAGTACCAGATTGCATAGACTTAAAACAACACCAAAATTTTAAAGATTATACTTGGTTACCTTCCAGCTGTGCGTATAGATTATTAGCCGATGACAAACCATTACCATCTTGGCATCCATTAATTACTGGCAATCCTAATAGCACCCGTTTAGCTGGAGTAACTATTAGTAGTTATGCCGTTAAAGAGAGCAGTGTTAATGCAAATGATTTGCAACATTACATTTTGGACTAAAAATAAATAAAGCCAGTTTTGGTAACTGCAATGCCAATTATATATGCGTAACAAGCTAAAGCTCCAGCAAAAGCCAACCAACGTTTACTTCCTTGAATGCGCATGGATAAAACTCCCAAGCCTATGTAAGCAATTAATATGATAATTTTACTTATAACCCACATTAATTCGTCAGCTAAATTTTGACTACGAACCAATAAACTAATGCCACTTACTAATAAAAAGGTGTCAACTACATGCGGAATTATTTTAAAAGTTTTTTGCTGTAAATACTCAGGTTTAAAAACTGACACCATAAATTTTCCTGTAAATACAATAATGGAAATTACTACAAAACTTAGATGAATAAAAAGCATAACAACTCTTGGTTAGTGAATAAAAACATGGTTTATTTAGGCATAAATAATAAATGCCGCATTTTTTTGGCTTTAGTTTTTAGATAAGTTAAATTATCTACATGGGTAGAGGTTTCAATGGCAATTCTACTTTTAACATCAATTCCCAAATTTTTCAAAGCATCAATTTTCGCAGGATTATTGGTTAATAAATTAATTGAACGAATTTTAAGCTCTCTTAGTATCAAAGCTGCAATATCATATTCACGTTCGTCAGCTAAATGTCCTAAATGCAAATTAGCATCCACGGTATCCAAACCTTGATCTTGCAAATTATACGCTTGTAATTTTTTTAATAAACCAATTCCACGCCCCTCTTGGCGCAAATAAATTAACACACCACATCCTTGTTGCGAAATTTTTTGCAATGCCATGTCCAATTGTTCACCACAATCACACCGCCGTGAACCCAAAACATCGCCAGTAAAACATTCCGAATGCAACCGCACCAATACATTACTTTGATCCGCAACCTCACCTTTTACAAAGGCTAAATGCTCTTTATCATCCAAAGTATTGCTATAATAATGCAATACAAATTCACCGTATTGGGTTGGAATTCTAGTTTGAACTAAATCTTCTAATTTTGCTTTCACGGCTATATAAACAATTAATAATCACTATATTTTACTACTTGCTCCGACATAACAGTGATTTTTTATTCACTAGGATTAAATTTAACCTAACTAAAGTACTAAACTTATTAATTTAAACTCTACAACCCAATACATTTTGCATCATTTACACAATAAAAATATCACCATTATTTAATTCAACTCCACCTGAACCCAAGACTGCAATTTGCACTGCTGCTATGTCACCAGAACCATCAGCATCATAATATAAGGCCCCATCAGTTTGATTATAAATTATGTAATCATCTTCATCCGCAGCAGTATCAATATCTACACCTTGAATAAAATGTTTTGCACCTAATTTACCCAAATCTTGCAAAGCAGTAAAAACCTTAGTTTGAAATTCTAAAGCGTCAGCTGGACTAAAAAAATCTTCTACCGTATCTACACCACTTAAGCTGGAAAACAAAAATCTATCTTTACCTGTACCACCAATTAAAACATCATCTCCATCGCCGCCTCTTAATAAATCCCCTCCTTCACCACCATTTAAATGATCGTCACCAGCACCACCTCTTAATATATCCTTGTTTTCACCACCAAATAAACGATCATTATCAGCATTACCATCTAATTTATCATCTCCAAGTCCACCTAATAACATATCATCACCAGTACCGCCTAATAATTTATCATTATCTTCACCACCATTTAATTCGTCATCACCACTACCGCCATTTAAAACATCATTATGCAAACCACTAGTTAATTTGTCATTACCAGCACCACCTAATAATTTATCATTATCTTCACCGCCATTTAATTCATCATCACCGTTGCCACCGTATAATTTATCCCAACCTGTACCGCCATTTAATTCATCATCACCGTTGCCACCGTATAATTCATCATTACCAGCTTCACCATATAACTTATCATTGCCAATTCCACCATATAACTTATCACCACCAACCTCGCCATTTAAAATATCATCTCCAGCTTCACCATATAAAATATCTCGAAGATTATGACCTAGTTTTAAAGTCGTATCGCCACTATCACCGAACAATTCATCATTACCTTCACCGCCTCTTAAAATATCTTTATCTAAACCACCATACAAAATATCATCGCCAAGACCACCATATAG
>DAOUSJ010000048.1 GCA_030627285.1 Methylococcaceae bacterium
AAATTTTTCTAAACTATTATTTGCTAATTTAACAAAATCTGCTGTGGTTAAATCCTGTAAATCTACTCCAATAATACGGGTGTCTGCTTCTAAAAAACCACCCTTTTCTAAGAGATATAATGAAATTAATAATTTACGGGTAGATAAATCTCCTAAAGCACCATAAATAACTAGATCGCAAGCTGTGTAAGAAGTTGTTGTTTGCATAGGTTTTTAAGTTATCCAGTAGAATTAATTAAATTGTTATAGGGCTAAAATTTGCATAAAACTAATTAAAGTTTCTGTAAAAGATTGATTTAAAACCGCATTAGAATAATACACCAGCGGAGTTATAAACAAGCATAAAACTAAACTAACTGCGAATATTTCTAAGATGCTATGTGTTAATTCAGTTTTTTTAACTGTTTCTAAAGTATCAAATTCACGTTGTTTCCAATCCTTAGGATCATAAACATTGTAATTACTACATTTACTGCATTGAACCCCTTGAATTTTTGCTGGTAATTGCTGACGACAATGCCCACAAATTTGTTTGAAAAATGATAACCAACAACGTAAACCTATGAACAGGCATAAAATAATCATGTATTGCGTTAGTACATATGCAGGATTATTATTAAGATTAATAATGCATAAAAGTAAAAAACTGACATTGATTACATTAACTACTAGTTTGCTGGCAAATTGTTGATTAAAAATGTCAGTGTAAATGGCAACAATAGATATTTTTTTAGACAATAGAATTTACTCTACTAAATAATGGAAATGAATTATATATATCATAAATTTATTTTATCCAAATACGGCAATGGTCAAACCGTAAGCTCCTCCATAAGTGATAATAAAATAAATACATGATACTGCGAGACTAGCAGACAGATTAATACTTAGCATTTTTTTGAGTATAAAAGTAATTAATGCTATATCCCAGATAATTAATATAGCGAAAATATAATAACTCATAGCATCCTCAGTTACTGTAAGCCATACAGTAATTGGAACCCCAAAAATTGCAATTACATTTTCACATACTAAAATTGAAGTGGCAACTTGAACATAATTGTGAAATGAATGATTCAAGGTCAATACAATCGCTACAAAGCATAAAGTAAAGCCAGTTTCTAAGGTTACTTCTAAAATAGCTTCATGCCATTCAATCATATTCATTTGCATGAATAATTCTACAAAATAATAAAAAATTAAATTATTTCTAAAAAAATCTGCTGAAGGCGGTAATTGAGTTGGATCTTGCTCAAACCAACATAATGGCAAGTATTGTTTTAAAATATCCATGATTCACACTAATAATTAAGTTAATAAAGATTTTTTGTTATTTTTAGAATTGTTTTAACTAAAACCATCATTTAAGGTTTGAACTAATTCTTTATTTTGTTCAATTAATTCTTGTAATTGTTTATGGTTTTTTTTGTTATCGCCAACAGGGGAAGTAATTGGTAACAAAATTCTCCAAAAAGACAGGGATTTTTCAAACAAAGCACTTAAATTTTCAGTTAAATTTAGACTTTTTTGGCGTTTACGCAATTGATTAACAATAAATTTAGCCTGAATTTTACTGACTAATAAGTGCAAAGGAATTAAAAATGACATCAAGATTAATAACACAATTGGCCCTATAATTGGATCAAATAAAGTGTTAATAACAATGCCGCCCATAGATATTTCCGCAAATAATGCAATACTAATCATTAAGCCCATAACAATTAAAGTTGTCATGTTACTGCGTTCCTTCCAAAGTTCAATTGCGGCTTTAACTTCTGGAAACACTACTCGTTCTAAAGTTCTAATACTCTCATCTAATTGGTGTAAAATTCTATATGAACGGTCATTTTCAACATTATTCAAGCGATGATCTATAGCTAAAAAGCCATTCAAATGCGCTTCATCAGTATCAGATAAAATAATGAATTGCCCAGTATTTAAACCTAAATCAGCTAATTTTTTTTGCCAAGCATGTTTAATTGAATCACTTTTAACTGTGTCTATATGAATATCAGAATGATCTATAATGTAAATAAGTTTGTTTGAATCTTGGTGTTGCTTCAGATTTTTAACTAGTTGCTCTACGACCTCAACTTCAGCATCAAATATATCCGTGAATACAAATACCAAATCTGCCATATCTAAAATATATTCAGTTAAGAACACATGCGCTTCATCGTGATATTCAGCATCAAATACTGGAGTATCAATAAACAATTTGCTATGCAATTTATCACTATTCAGAGTTTTTAATTCTAAATACGCATTAATTTTGCTGCCTTTGCCTTCAAAGCGTTGCTCAATTTGATTCCCAATTTGATAAAAAGGTAGCCTATGATCCACATCTAATGCAGTTGCAGGCAAGGTAACACTATGTGGTTGCGAAGTATGTTGTAACACAGTAAATTTATACTGTGATGCTTGCATTGCATGATTATGCGCTGAAGTTTCTAAATAATGGTTAATAAAATCTGCTTTACTAGCTGATGAACCACCAATTAAATTAACTATTGGCCACCAAGAATTTTTACATACAGTTGATTCTTGTGAATCCAATAAACCTAAATCATATTCTATTTGATCCAATTCATGAAAAACTTTGCAAGTTTGCTGCAATACTGGCTGATTTAACGCGAAATGTTTCTCAAGATTAATCAGATGTTTACTAATTATTTTTTCTGCCATAAAACTTACCCTGTTTATTATTGTTATAGTCAAATAATTAGATGTAACCAAAAACACCTAAACATCGCAATATCATAAAAACTTTAATTTTATGCGGATAAAAACTAGCTTTCAAGTGTTAAGTTTTTCGGTTTAAAAAAATACTACTGCATTAGAACTAAAACTGAGCCAAATAATTTCACCTAAGTGCAGAGATAATTGTGTAAATACAGATAAATTAAGTAAAATTTCAAATTCTTCTTGCGCTTGTACTGTCACTCGAATCATGTTGCTAATGGCAATTAATGCGACCACATGCCCTTGATATTGATGTATATCAACAATATTAAGTTTGTATTTATGCAAATTAATTTGATGCGGGTCTATAGATACCTGTTGAAAATGTGGTGATAATTTAATCCCGTGAAATGCAAGTTTAGCAGTAGTATAAAATACTGAATTTAATACTTTTCCAGTAAATAAATTAATTAATGGTGTTGCCAGTTGCTGACCTTTATCTAAAGATATAGTTCGATCTGCTAATGCCAAACCTTGTAAACGATTATGGGTACTAAAAATTAACGTAGTTGCAGTGCTAAAATTAGCATAAGATTGCATAAACTGTTCTAGTTGCAAACTACTAGCAGCATCTAAATAACTAAAGGGCTCATCCATTAACAAAACTTTAGGTTCAGTAATTAAAGCTCTGGCTAAAGCTACTTTTTGCAATTCACCGCCAGATAATTTTTTAGCTGATTGATTATGTAAATGCAGTAAATTCAATTTGCTTAAAATATGCTGAATTTTTGCTTGTCGTTGAGATTTATGAACTTGATGAATTTTTAGGCTTAAATTTAAATTGTCTGCCACCGTACCAGCTAATAAATATGGTTTTTGGGGTAAAAAGCCAATTTGTCTACGCACAGATACTGCAGATTTCACACTTGTGGTTGCAGCAAAAAAATTTAGTGTGCCATTAATAGGAAATTCTAATAAAGCCAACAAATTTAATAAAGTGCTTTTACCGCTACCATTAGCACCAATTATAGCAGTAACTTGGTCTGCATGAATATCTAACTGCGGCAAATACAAAGCTCGAGTACGTGCATAAAAATATTCAACTTGGTGTAATTGATACGCAAATTTCGTCATAAAAACTTAATTATTCACAATTTCAGTTTTCAAAATGGTTAAAAACAAAGTTTCTTCACCCCGATCAACTTCAAAAATCAATTCTTTTTCTACCAACACTTCAGCTAATAATTCTGGATAATCTACTAAATCCAACATATCATAATTATTAATTGACACTATATTATCGGTAATCTTAAACGCAGCTGGAAGTTTTTTATCTGCAGAAAAATTCATGCCTTCAGCAGTTTCAATTAAACCAAAAGTATGCAGTAATTTTGCTGGATCAGGCTTAGTTTCAAGTTCTTCAACATCCGGCTTATTGTATGTAGAAGTTTTTGCTAATGAATCTAAATCAACCTCGTTATCTGGTGCTATTAAGGATAACAAAGTTAATTTTTCCAAATTACCGTTGGATTCAATTTGCACTGAATCCTTTAAAATCGCATAAATTTTACCTTCAGCATCTTGCAGTTTTTGCCCCAAATGATAATTTTTTGCTGGAGCATCCGCATTAGAAATTAATGCTGCTGAAGAATGTGGATGCTCTGGATAATACAACAAACCTTTTAAAGTTAATTGTTGTTTAGACTTCGGAATTTTTTCGGTAGAAATTTGCTTTTGAGCTATAACTACGGCTTTTGGGTTGCCAAATAAATTTGCTGCCAAAATATCCTTTAATGGATTTGCCGCCACTATAGACGCATGGTTGTTATTCTCTATATTAACTGCAATTGACTTAATTTCAGGCGCAAATAATTTTGCAGCTATCCAATCCCAACGCCATATTGCCATACATATAATTCCAATAACAAACAGACTATTCAGCCATAAAATTGGGTGTTTAAATGTGAATTTCAACATAAATTAGGGCTTATTGACTCAAAATAATTTTCAATTGATTACTACCATCAGAATTTTTTTCAGCAGCTAAATATATAATTTTTAAGGGGTAATCAGTAGTTAATATTGCTAACCAGCGCATGACCGCATTAAAATTAGCTTGTTTAAACTGCACTACTACTTGATCCTTGCCTTTGGAATTTATACTAGCAGTTAACTGTTGTTGTTGAGTAATTTTATCTACTACTGACATTATATTTGTTACTACTTTTACTTTAGTTACCGGCGTAGCAGTTACAGTTGCAAGTTGTTGCGCTAAGATTTGCATTTGCTGAATTTCGCTAGTAATTAAAGTATTTTTATTGCGTAAATCCTCCATATTTCTAGCAATAGGTAAATATATAAATGCATAACTTAAACACCAAAAACTAATTCCAGCTAGCACTAAAATTGTAGTTTGTTCGGAAGCAGTTTTTTGTGCAAACCAAGTTTTCACGCCTATTGTCCTTGCAGAATAAATACTGCCTGTACTTGATTATTTTCAGCTTTAGAAGAAGTTACATTAACTATAAGCCCCTGTTGCATTAAGGAGTTTTCTAAGTCGCCGATAATATCCAATGATTGTGCCGTAAAATGTAAACTTAATTTTGCTAAAGAAAAATCCAATTTTTCCAAACTCAAAGTCTGTGCTTGCAATGCATCTCCTGCTACGCGCGCAACTTTAGCTAACAAACTAATCACTTGTCCAGCTTGGGGTTGAGTTTGCTGTAATTTTTGTACTTGATTTCGCATTTGTACCAAAGGATCAATAATACGTTTGGTTTTGGGAAAATTCTGACTAAAAATTTGTACTCTAGTAGCAATTAAAGCCGTATTCTGCTGTTGTAAAGTATGTTGTTGCCACCATGCAAAGCCAGTATAAGCAAATAAACCCACAAAACTCAAACTAGCAAGAATTAACATAATTTTACGCTTTGAATGAGTTTTAGATGTGTATGCACCTTGCAAAAAATTCAAACTTTGCTTCGAATTATAGTTAATACTCAATAATTGCAATAAACTAGCTTGCTGCTCTAACTCTACCAACTTAATATTAGCCAATTTCAACTGTGGATTTGTGCCTGCATAAGCTAATTCTGCTGGACAAGTTGCAGCTAATTGTTGCATAAAATAATCCAAGTTTTGTGGATCAATATTGTAAATTGTAGCTGGAGTTTTTAATAAAAAATACCCCTCAGTTTGAATTAACAGCCACTCCAAAGCATGTATTTGTAATAATATATTTTCACTAGTAACCGCAGATAAAGACAACTTTAAATTAGTAAATACTGCCAATAAACTTTCAAACCAAGTTTTATCTACAATTGCCACTTGATATTGATTCTTACCAACTAAATTTTGATAAACAATGTAACAAGTTTCTAAATCTGCGGCTAGTTGCTCCTCTAACTCATAAGCAATTGCTGGTGCGATTTGTTTGCGTTTCTTAACTGCTAAAGTAATCTCATGCACAGCAACTTTAAAGCCTGATAACACCACCACAATTTCGCTAACCTGATTATCTGTGCTTAAAGTTATTAAACTATCACAACCTTCAGTAATAATAGTGTCGTTATGTTTAAGCCAACAACATTCAGTTTCTGGCTCTAATATTTCTGCAACTGGAATCTGAATAAACAGGCTAGACATCTTAATAAATTGGTTGACGTGACAAGGTGTAAATTTCAGTGGCACTATGACGATAAATCAAACTTTGATAATTTAACTCTAACTCATTAAATTGTCCGCTAAAATTAAGTAAAAAATAATTACTCGCCACGCTTAACATGGTTTTATCCAACAAACTACTTAAAGCAGGTTCACTGGGTTGTAATAAATCTAATTGTTGCAAAAATTCATCCACATTCTTAAAACCTGCATCATGTTGAATTTCTGCTATTTTAGTGAGATCCATAGTTAACATTTTGGGGTTTAAATGCTGTAATAACTCAATTGAAGCAGTATTAATATTCAATTTAGTTTGCATATTCGGCAAAAAATATCGCCCTTGAAGATTAAATTCTGGTGCTGGCGGCAACACACATATAAAAGGTTTTATTTTTTGGATCACTGCATCTGTCCAATTTGCAATCGCGTACAATTCATCTAAAATAAACATCCGATAATTTGCAGCTCTAGCAGACGGTTGTAGTCTACTATAAGTTTCCCATTCCGCACCTTCAGAATGTGGCTCATCATCTGCATCTAACCAATCCACTAAAGCCCAAATTAATTCAGGCTCCAACTCTAATTGAATAAACAACTGTTGTAATTGTTTAATTTGGATTAAATCAGCTTTACCTTTCAAAACTAAATTATTCAAATTAAAGCAACCTTGTTGATCTTGCAACTTAGTTTGTATCCGCATATTTTCTGGCGGCGTAAATAAAGTTAATTCTTGCGCCCAAGCTTCACCTAAATAATCAATATCAGCTTGCTCTATATCTGTTTGTAAAATAATTTTTACCCATTCTTCAGTGCTAATAAAGGCTTGATATAATTTTTCAGCTTGCAATTGATTCATGGTTCGCCGAATATTTAATTGCTGTTGATAAAAAATTTCAGTTGCAATCACCGCGCTAATTGCCATAATTAACATTGCCACTACTAAAGCAATGCCTTGTTGATCCTGCTGGCTAGAGTTCATGCAGGCAACACAAACAAACGACTAATTTCACCGTATTTTTCAGTAGTAAAAATAATTCTAATTGCTAAAGGTAACAAATCTAAAGGTGTGTTTGGAGTTGGCCATTCGGAATACCATGCTTTGTCATAACCTAAAGCTTCAATTTTTATCTGTGAAATTGCCTCTAAAAGCAAATATTGTTTAAAATCTTCGGCTCTATTTCGATCCGCCGTCAGCCAAATTTTTTTATGTAATTGTTGCGCAGTTACAAAATACTCCAAACGTTGCAGCGGGTTTTTTGGTAATTTGCTCACCATTGGCGTGCCTGCATGGGTGAAACTCAAACTAGTTGCAGTTAAACTTAATGCTGGCAATTGAGTATTATATTGGTCAAATACCGGTCGTGGAATAATCGCCCGTAATTCATTTTGTAATTGAAACATGAATTTACTTAGCGTGTGCAAACGTTGTTGTTGAATATTCAAATGTTCATAACTACTTAAAACCGTATTCAAACTACTGTATGCCATAGTTGAAATCAGTGCGAAAATCACAATCGCAATCAGTAATTCAATTAAAGTAAAGCCAGCTTTGAGATTCATGGTTCTAATGATTCTAATTGTTTACGCAAATACAAATCTTGTTGCAATAAAATTTCAGTTTCAGGAAAACCCACAGGTGTAGAAATAATTAATTTAGTTTGTTGCAATAATGGATTATCAGTTGCAGTAGTAATGGTTTCAGTTTGCCAAAATTGTTGCGCTTGTTGTTGTTTGTCATGATGATTGCTAATCGGAAACTCTGTGCTGCGGACTCTAATTTCAGCAATGCTATTTTCTAAAACCCATAATGCAAACAGTTTATTTTGTAACTTAGTCGCATTTGCTGTGGCTTGTAAATTAGCATTTAAAACCGCTATTAAACCAATTGCAATCACCGATAACGCAATTAACACTTCAATCAAAGTAAAACCGTTTTTTTTCAAGGTTTGACCTCTAATTTAATTTTATCTTGCTGACTCCATAAACGATATTTTTCTGGTTCATTTTGTAAACTTAGTAATAATTCAAATTCAGTAACACTACCATCTGGCATGAAAATTATTTGCGGCATATTTTGCACAACTTTCTTCGCTTGCATACCTGAAATTAACAATTCATATTCCACTACAGATGCTAATGCTTGAGTTTGCAAAATTTTATCTTGGGTAATTAACTGCCATTTTTGTTGTACATGCCGATAAAATTTATATTCATCTGTATTTAAATGCCAACCTAAAACCTTGCCAGTTAAAATTGCCTCTTCTTGAGCAAAACTAAATAATTGTTGCAAATGCTTGGCACTACGCTTTGCTGGTGATGGTTGCGCACCAATACTAAGCGACATCAGTGAAAAAATAATCCCCATAATCACCAAGACTATTAGAATTTCTAGTAGGGTAAAACCTGATTTATTCTTTAACAACAGCCCAATTACCAATGTCTGCGTTCACACCTTCACCACCTTTTTGTCCATCTGCACCATGAGTATAAATATCTATTACACCTTTATCACCAGGACTTAAATAATAATATGGTTGCCCCCAAGGATCTTGTTGCATACTTTTCAAATATTTTGGCACTAAAATTTCCAAGCCCTCTTCGGTCGTTGGATACTTAAAGTTATCTAATTTATATAAATCCAAAGCACTTTCAATCGCTTTAATATCACTGTCAGCTTTTACTAACCTTGCAGTATCTGGTCTATCCATTACTTGCGGCACTACTACCGCCGCTAGAATGCCTAGAATTACCACTACCACCATAATTTCAATTAAAGTAAAGCCCTGATTATGTTTCATAATTGTTATTCATTAAAGATTAAAATTGCTAATTTAGCCGGCAAGTTGGTTAAGATTAAAGATTGGTAACATGATCGCTAACACAATAGTTAATACCACCCCTCCCATAGTGAGTAATAATAACGGTTCTAATAAGGTTAAGAAACTGGAAATCCAACTTTCTAATTCGCGCTCCTGAGTTTCAGAAGCTTTTTCTAACATATTATCTAATTGACCACTAGCTTCACCACTAGAAATTAAATGCAAAGTCAAAGGTGGAAATTTAGTTCCAGAACCTTGGCGCAAAGATTTAGACAAGCTACTACCTTCACGGACTGATTGAATCGCTTCAGTTACAGTTCTATGCATTGGCAATAAAGTTACTACTTTTGCAGCAATTTCTAAAGCTTGCAACATCGGCACGCCACTCATTAATAAAGTGCCTAAAGTACGACAAAAACGCGCACTATTTAAAGTACGTATCAATGGAGATATTAATGGCAAGGTTAATAAAATTTTATGCCATTGATATTTAAACACTGGTTTCTGTAAAGCCATATAAACAACACTGCCAAGAGCTACAATTGCTATTGCTAAGAATAAACCATAATGCTGTAAAAAATTACTCAAATTAATTAGCGTGCGAGTTAAATCTGGCAAATCTTGATCTATATTATCAAATACTTGCACAATTTGTGGCACTACATAAGTTAATAATCCTATAACCACACTGATAGCAATCACGGATAAAATAATTGGATATAACAAAGCCCCGAGAATTTTTTGGCGTAATGCTTGGCTACGTTCCACATGATCGGCTAACCGTTCAAATACAATGGCTAAATCTCCAGATTGTTCACCAGCAGCTACAGTAGCTAAATAATCCTTTTTAAACACCTTGGGAAATTCTTCCATCGCTTGAGCTAAAGCTTTGCCAGCTAAAATATCTGAACGCACTGCCATTAAAATCATTTGAATTTTTGCACTCTCACTTTGTTGTGAAACAGCATAAATAGATTCATCTAAAGGTAAAGCCGCACGTACTAAAGTAGCTAGTTGGCGCGTTAATAAAGATAATTCCGACGCACTTAAAGTAGGTGCAAATAATGGTTTAGAACTACCTTTTTTAACTGCATTTACTAATTTAACTTCTATCGGACTCAAGCCTTGTTGACGTAATTGTTGCCGCGCTTGTCTAGCTTGGTCACTCTCTAAAATTCCAGTTTTTTGCTTACCCTGTTTGTCGATGGCAATATATTTATACGCTGGCATTAATCCTCCCTAGTGACGCGTAAAATCTCATCCAAACTAGTATTACCTGCAACTACTTGTTGAAAGCCATTATCCCGAATTGATAAGGTTTGAGCGCGGGCGCAAGCTTCTAATTCTTGAGTGCTAAGTTGATTATAAATTGCATTTCTTAACTCAGTATCTACTTGAATTAATTCATAAATTCCCAAACGACCTTGATAACCTAAATTCCTACAGGCAGAACAACCTTTGGGGGCATATAAAATCAATTCCTGTTGTTGCAAATCAATATTCATGAGTTCTGCTTGTTGAGCATTTGCTGAAAATGGTTCTCTACATTCATGGCATAATTTACGCACTAAACGTTGGGATAATACACCTAATAAACTGGAAGCTAATAAAAATGGCTCAATACCCATGTCTATTAAGCGCGCAATCGCTCCAATAGCAGTATTGGTATGTAAAGTTGATAACACTAAATGCCCAGTTAAACTAGCTTGTACCGCAATTTGCGCAGTTTCACTATCACGAATTTCGCCAATCATCACAATATCTGGATCTTGGCGTAAAATTGCTCTTAAACCACGCGCAAAATTCATTTCAATTTTAGTATTTACTGCGGTTTGACTAATCCCATCTAAATTATATTCAATCGGATCTTCAATAGTCATAATACTGCTATCAGTTTGATTTAACACCGTTAAACCCGCATATAAAGTAGTAGTTTTTCCAGATCCAGTTGGGCCTGTGACTAAAATAATTCCGTGCGGAAATTTAAGGAGTTTTTCTAATTTCAGCTTATCATGGGCTTGCATACCTAAATGTTTTAAATCCATTTTGCCAGCCTGTTTATCCAATAAACGCATTACCACACGCTCTCCATAACCACTAGGTAAAGTAGAAATTCGTAAATCAATTGCATGTCCAGCTATTTTCAAGGAAATTCTACCATCTTGCGGTAAGCGTTTTTCAGCAATATCTAATTTTGCCATAACCTTAATTCTTGAAACCACTAATGAAGCTAAGGCTTTAGGCAAAGTTAAAATTTCTCTTAATAAACCATCAACCCGAAAACGAATCCGTAGCCGTGTTTCCAAAGGTTCAATGTGAATATCCGAGGCTTGTTCTTTAATGGCTTCAGTTAAAGTTGCATTAATTAAGCGAATAATTGGCGCATCATCAGAACTATCCATTAAGTCTTCAGCTTCTGGCACTAACTCAGACAATTCTTCTAATTGTTCATCGTCAATGGCTTCAATTTCTTGCATTGCACTAGAAGAACCACTGTGATAAATACGTTGCAATTCAATATTAAAACGTTCTTTACTAACTTCTAAACATGCTATAGCTGTATCCACTTGCCGACGTGCTTCTTGAATTGCACTTAAAGGCGTATCTGCTTGAATCCACAAACATGTATGCTGATCTTCATTGCAATAAATTAAGACACCATAAGTTTTAGAAAAATAAAACGGTAACATAATTAATAATTTACAGTAGGAAAATTATCCAGTTTTTCTAGAGGTATTGCATCATGAGGGATTTTATAACGATATTTTTCAGGCTCAATCAATAAAGGTTTAGCATCAAAAATCTGCTGTTCGCGTTCAATTTGATCCACTGCTGTTTGGGTAATCATACTACCCTCGGAATTAGTAGTAATAATTGTGGGCTTAATAAAAACCATTAAAGTGCTTTTTTTAGCTTCAGTTTTTTGAGTCTTAAATAACCAACCCAAACCTGGAACATCACTTAAAATTGGCACTGCATCTACTGCATCATCAGTGCTATTATTCATCAAACCACCCAAAGCTAACATATGCCCATTTGCGATTACCACATTAGATTTTATTGAACGTTTGGAAGTAATTAAATCCACTGCGGTAGTAGAATTTTTAACTGTGGAAATTTCTTGAAATACTTCTAAAGTAATAACTCCGCCTTGATTAATTTGCGGTTTAATTCTCAAAGTTAAGCCCACATCTTCCCGTTGTACAGTTTGAAATGGATCACTTGCACCTGCATTCGAGGCTTGAGTAAAAGAACCAGTAATAAATGGTACAGTTTCACCAACTATAATTTCAGCCTCTTTATTATCTAAGGTCAAAATTTTGGGTGCAGATAAAATATTAACATTCGCATCATTTTTAATTGCATTTAACATGATACCAATATTGTTTTTGGAAATTAACGCTGAAAAACCTCCAGTTAATAAGGCTTGGCTTAAATCATTATTCGCAATTGCATTAAAAGAATTTAATAAGCCTCCATTGCTTTTGCCACTACTACCGACTCCCATTTCTGCTCCAGATGCGCCCCATTCAATCCCAAATTTACCCGAAGTATCTATAGAAACTTCCGCAATAATAGCTTCAATTAAGACTTGTTGCCTAGGTACATCTAATTTTTTTAACACCTGTTGTAACGATTCAAAATCTTCTAAACCAG
Organism: Methylococcaceae bacterium; assembly: GCA_030627285.1. Taxonomy (GTDB): domain Bacteria; phylum Pseudomonadota; class Gammaproteobacteria; order Methylococcales; family Methylomonadaceae; genus WTBX01. The sequence continues at coordinate 12,822 of DAOUSJ010000048.1, forward strand.
CAGAAATAATTAATGAATTGGTGGCTTCATCAGCAATAATACTGCTAGAAGTTACAATATTAGTGGCTTTTGGATCTTGATTTTTAGTTTGTACACCTAATAATTTTTCCAAAATTACCGCTAAATCTAACGCACTTGCATGTTCTAAAAACACCACATGATGCGCAGCTGCAGTAGCTATATGTACATCCAATTTCTGTACTAAATGTTTAAAGCGGGTTCTTTCAGTCTCATCACCACTGATTACAATGCTATTGCTACGTTTATCAGCACTAATTCTGGGAGCTAACACAGATTTTTTTGGCAAAGTTTCTTTGAGAATTAACAATACTGCTTCAGCATTCGCATACTGTAAATTAATAATTTCGTCTTTGTCAGTATTAGCTTTATCCATGCTTTGCACAACTTTTAACAATCGAGTAACATTTTTTTTACTATCAGATAAAATTAATAAATTGGCATCAGCATAGGCTTGAATATAAGCTTCTTTTGCCATTAAAGGTCTTAATACTGAAGCCAGTTGTACTGCTGGAATATGTTTGACTTTAACCACTTGGGTGATTTGCTCATCAGCTTTGGCACTACGAATATCTTTATTAGAAGCACTTTGTTTGGCTTCTGAACTAGGCACAATAGTAATGATATTACCTTGTTCAACTGCAATATAACCATGTGTGCGTAATGCGGTTAAAAATACATTATATAAAGATTCACCTTGAAGAGCGGTATTGGAAATTAAAGTGATTTTGCCATTAACGCGCGGATCAATTAAAAAGTTTTTGCCAGTAGCATCACTAATAGTTTTTATTACTGCGCGAATGTCTACATCAATTAAATCTAAGTTGACTTTTTTATTCGCAGCTAAAATTGGCGTTGTTAATATTAATAAAAACCCGAGGATTTTTAAGCTCCTAAATAGGTTCTGACACACACTAAATTTCATTAAATTACAAGAGTTTAAACTGAGTAGTTAAAACTATATTTTAGCATTTTTTTGACCAAGTAAATACCAAACAGCAATCAATTTAATCTAAGAATTTAATTATCTGTATTATCTGTATTATTTTGCATGGATAAAACTTTTTTGTATTTTATAGGTTGCATTAACACGCCTAACAAAGATTTATCTGCTGGTTTCCTAAAATAATTTAAACCTAAAGACATATTAATTTGCTGGTCTTGTTTAATAAAACAATGGGTTTTAAATAATCTATCCCAAAAACTAAATAAAATTCCATAATTTGTATTAGTGTGTCTTTTATCACTTGCATGATGTACACGGTGCATATTTGGAGTTACGATCAATAGCCTTAAAACTTGTTCTAATCTTGAATTTAATTTCAAATTAGTATGTGTAAATAAAGAATTAGATATTATTATCATCTCATAAATAATGAATATTGATAATTCAGCTCCAATAACAGTTAATATAATTACGGTTAACGGTAGATTAATTAATAAATATTCCAGAGGGTGTTGCCTAAAACTTGTACTTGCATCTACATCAGTATCAGAATGATGCACCAAATGAAAACTCCATAAAAATCTACAGTTATGATTTAAAACATGCAACCAATATTTCACAAAATCAATACATACCAAAAATATAAGAAATTTTACTAAAAATGGCATATCTGATAGATAAATAAATAACTCAATCTTATAATTACTGATATATTCAGTAGCAATAGGCATCAGATTATAAGCAATCATTATATTTATAATATAAAAACAACTATTTACCAACCAACGTTTTAATATAGATTCTTTACTGGTAAATAAGGGCAATAAAATTTCAAGGATGATATAGAAAGTAGTTACTGCAATTATAAAAATTAAAAAGTATTTTCCTGTATAGAAAATTTCTAAGTCATCCAATGAAAACATAATATTATTTATTTTTAAAATGTTTAATCGCTAAAGTAAATAATAATGTTGAGATTGCAATTAATCCAGGCAAACCAAGTTCACCTAAAGAAGAAGCTGCAACAGGTGCAGATCCAGCAAATGCAATATTAGTAACAAACAGACCTATAAATATAGCTAAATAAGTTTTCATAAATATCTCTACGCAATATAAAAATATGCATTTTAACATTGTTTAGTAAATAAAAAAACCCTTGAAGCTTATTAAATTCTTCAAGAGGTTTTGGTAAGTATTTAGATACTCTTTGTTATCCAAATATTAGTTTGCAGGCCAGTAACCTTTTATAGTTAAGTTTTTATCAATATCTTCA
>DAOUSJ010000024.1 GCA_030627285.1 Methylococcaceae bacterium
GTAGGTTATGTAGCAAAATTTGCTACATAACTACTACCACAATGAGCTTTACGCTGTTTCGTATTGCTTGCGCCCTACAGCTATTTAGGGGTCAGCTCACGTCGTGTGAGCTTTCTAAGAACATGTGTGTTGATCTAAAGCCCAATATACATGTTCTTGAACTAATTCAGATGGATGCGCTTGTTTTTGAATTAATGCTTGTTGGATTTCCAAACTAAAGGGTGTATTGCCCAAAGCCACTGCCAAATTTCGTAACCAACGCACATATCCTAATCGCCTAATTGCTGAACCTTCAGTTTTGCGCAAAAATTCAGTTTCATCCCAATTAAATGCACTTAACAAATCTAAACTACTTAAATTATGCCTAGGATTAAAATCTGCTTCTGCACTTAAATGCGCAAATCTATTCCACGGACAAATTAATTGACAATCATCACAGCCATAAATTCGATTACCAATTAATTTACGCAATTCAATTGGAATCGAACCTTGTAATTCAATAGTCAAATATGAAACACAACGACGCGCATCGACCTGATAAGGAGCAACTATTGCTTGACTAGGACAAATATCTAAACAAGCCGTACAACTGCCACAATGCTCTGTAACACTTGTATCTGGCAATAAGTCTAAATCCGTATAAATTTCCCCTAAAAAAAACCAAGATCCAGCTTGCCGATTAATCAAATTAGAATGTTTCCCAATCCAACCCAAACCAGCTTTAGCGGCAATGGCTTTTTCCAATACTGGCGCACTATCTACAAATACCCGATAACCAAAATCTGCAATTTGATCTTGAATCCGAGTTGCTAATTTTTGTAACCGTTTACGTAATACCTTATGATAATCACGCCCTAAAGCATAGCGAGAAATAAAAGCTTGCATTGGTTGACTTAAAGTCTGTGCTAACTTTTGTTGAGTTTCAGGTAAATAATCCATGCGTACTGAAATTATACTTTTGGTATTTGGGATTAATAATTCAGGTCGACTCCGCTTATAACCATGCTTGCTCATATAAGCCATTTCGCCGTGAAAACCTTGTTGCAACCAAGTTTCTAATCTCTGTTCCGCCGCTGATAAATTAGTATCACTAATCCCAAGCTGTTGAAAACCTAATTCCAAGCCCCATTGTTTAATTAAACCAGTTAATTCAGCCACATTTAAGCTATTTTGCGTGTGCATTATTAATTTCCACCTTATAATATCAGCTTGATTTTTAATTTAAACCATCATGCAATCATTATCAGCTCCAATTTATCAAGTCGCACAAATTCAAACTTTAGAAAAATTAGCCTTAGCTACCACTAACGGGGATGGTAGTGTATTAATGCACCGTGCCGCCACTGTAATCAGCAAATATATTCGCCAATACAAACCGCAACCACAACATATTCGGGTGTTTTGTGGTTTAGGCAATAATGCTGGTGATGGATACTTAGTTGCTAGCTTATTATTACAAGCAAAGTTCAGAGTAACTGTATATTCCATAGCACCAATTGCTAAGCTGACTGGAATTGCGTTGCAAGCCTATAAAACTTACCGCAAACATGCAGGAAAATTATCCAATTTAAACAAAATTAATTTTGGCAAATCAGATTTAATTCTTGATGCTATGTTTGGAATTGGCTTAAATCGTGAGCTAAGTCAGCCTTATATTAATGCAATTCGAATAATTAACCAAAGCCAATGCCCTGTAATTTCTATAGATATTCCATCTGGCATTGATGCCAATACTGGTGCAATCAAAACTCAAGCAGTAAAAGCTACAGTTACTATTACCCTTATTGGACTAAAACTAGGTTTATTTACGCATGCGGCGGTAGATTATTGCGGCACAATTTTGTTAAATGATTTAAATATTCCTGCAAAAGTTTTCCAACAAATAACACCAAAAACCTATATTTCTCAACCTACATTATTACCAGCAAGAAAACGTAACAGCCATAAAGGACATTATGGACATGTATTAATTATTGGTGGTGACTTAGGTTTTGCTGGTGCGCCTCGTTTAGCAGCTGAAACCGCATTACGTACCGGCGCAGGTTTAGTTAGCATTGCCACTCGAGCCACACATGCACATAATTTAACTGCAAATTGTTTTGAACTGATGGCACATGGAATTAAAAATAGTGCTGAGTTACAAAAATTAATCAACCAAGCTAGTGTAATAGTTTTAGGAACAGGTTTAGGGCAAAATACTTGGGGTAAAATGTTATTTAACACCGCGATTAAAAGTCAAATCCCCATAATTATTGATGCAGATGGGTTAAATTTATTAGCTCAACAACCAATGCATAACTCCAATAGAGTGTTAACTCCACACCCAAAAGAAGCCGCACGCTTATTAAATTGCCCTACAGTTACTGTCAATAATGACCGCTTGCAAGCTAGCACTAAAATTCAGCAACAATATGGCGGAATTTGCGTGCTTAAAGGTGCTGGAAGTTTAGTTAAAAGTGAACATAATTGCAATCTTAATACCACCAGCAATCCAGGCATGGCAACTGCTGGCATGGGTGATGTATTAACTGGAATTATTGCCAGCTTAATTGCCCAAGGTTTATCTTTATCAGAAGCTGCAACCACCGGAGTATATTTACATGGTCAAGCTGCTGATTTAGCTGTAGAAAAAGCTGGTCAACGAGGCTTATTAGCTACAGATTTAATTCCATATCTTAGGAAATTAGTAAATTGAAATTTACCTTAAATACCGCCACAGAAACTGAATTATTTGGAGCTAAACTATGGCAAGCCCTACCTAAACAAGGCGTGATCTTTTTACATGGAGAATTAGGTGCTGGAAAAACTACTTTGGTACGTGGATTATTAACCGCCGCTGGACATCAAGGTGCAGTCAAAAGTCCAACTTATACCATAGTAGAAGAATACACTTTGGCACAGCAAAAAATCTTTCATTTTGATTTATATCGCATTTCTGATCCAGAAGAATTGGAATTAATTGGCATTCGTGATTATATAAACTCTGATAGCCTATGTTTTATTGAATGGGCAGAATTAGGCACAGATTATTTACCAACTGCTGATTTAAGCATTCACTTAGAATATCAAGCACAAGCTCGAAGCATTACGCTATCTATAGCAAATACGAAACCTAACTACTTAAATAATTTTTGCTGGCAAAATCACAGCGTAACATTATAATCCAGCAAATTTTTGCGGGGGAACATGCACATTCTATGGAAAATAATTTGGTTTATTAGTCTGCAAACTTTAACTATGCAGGCAATTGCTAAACCAATACAAGTTGATTCAGTTAGCTATAAAACCCACTCCACTATTGCCCAATTGGTATTCAATATTTCGGCAGCAACCCCAAGAAATATTTTTTTCTTAGACAATCCAAATCGCTTAGTTATTGACTTTGAAAACGCAAAATTAACTCAAGCCTTAAAGCAGCCACCTGTAAGTCATCCGTTTTTTAAACGCATTCGCAGTGGAATTCGGAATCAACAAGATTTAAGAGTGGTAGTAGATTTAAATCAAAATTTAAACCAACGCAATTTTATAGTCGCCCCCAATAAAAAGAATAGTTATAAAATGGTGGTAGATGTATTCACGCCTACACATAAGCATCGCATCCAAACTGTTAAAAAAAAATCTAAATCTAAGCCTAAAATAGCCCCAAAAACTCCTAGAAAACGCGGAATTGTGATTGCAATTGATGCAGGTCATGGTGGTATTGATGAAGGAGCCAAAGGACAAAATGGCACTCAAGAAAAACATATAGTCTTAGCAATTGCTAAAAAATTGGCGAAATTAATTGACAAACATCCAAACATGCGCGCACTTATGATTCGTAAAAGTGATTATTTCATTAAATTACGCCATCGAATGGAAATAGCACGAGCCGCAAAAGCTGATTTATTTATTTCAATTCATGCAGATGCATTTCAAGATTCCAGCGTACGTGGTGCTTCCGTATATACTTTATCTGAACAAGGAGCTTCTAGTGAAGCCGCACATTGGTTAGCTAATCATGAAAACTCAGCTGATTTAGTTGGTGGAGTCAGTTTAGATGACAAAGATGATATTCTAGCTTCAGTATTATTAGATTTATCTCAATCAGCTACTACCGAAGCCAGCCGTAATGTTGCTGCTAAAGTACTAAAACATTTCAAAAAGGTATTAAAACTACATCAAGATAATGTCCAAGAAGCCGCTTTTGCAGTCTTGAAATCTCCAGATATTCCATCTATTTTAGTTGAAACTGCATTTATTTCTAATCCTGATGAAGAAAAAAATCTGCGTAGCCAAGCTTATCAACAAAAAATTGCCAATGCGATTTTTAAAGGCGTTATTGGTTATTTTTCTGAATATTCAGCCGCAAATATGCGTTCGGCTAACTTTCACACTCAAACTAGGATTAATTAGTTTCACCTAAAAGTATGCGCATTCATAAGTTATCAACAGAATTAATTAATCACATTGCTGCTGGAGAAATTATCGAACGCCCAGTTTCTGTAGTTAAAGAATTAATCGAAAACTGTCTGGATGCACAAGCTAAAACCATTAATATTGACATCGAACATGGCGGTATACATACTATTTGCATTCGTGATGATGGCATTGGAATTGCGAAAGAAGATTTATCCTTAGCAGTTTCACGGTATGCAACCAGTAAAATCCAATGCCTAGATGATTTAGAACAATTAACTAGCATGGGTTTTCGTGGCGAAGCTTTAGCCAGCATCCAAAATGTAGCGCGATTTAGTTTAACTTCCAAAATTCAAACTAGTGCTTATGCGTGGAAATTAACTAAAAATCGTCAGCAACAAAATTTTGAATATCAACCAACACCACATCCACAAGGCACGACAGTAGAAGTTAATAATTTATTTTATAATTTACCTGCACGGAGAAAATTCTTAAAATCTGCGGCTACTGAATTTACACATATAGAAAAATTAGTCAAACATATAGCATTAATGCATATGCATATTGGCTTTAATTTACGCCATAATCAGAAAATAATTTTCAATTTACCCGCTGCTATATCAGATTTAGACTCTGAACGCCGCTGGCAAACTTTATATGGCAACAATATTTTACAACAGTCAATTAAACTTGATTATGCAAATAATGGTCTTAAAATATCTGGCTGGTTAGGAATTAAACCCACATCTAAAACAACCCACGCTATGTTTGTAAATCAACGTTTAATTAAAGATCGGGCATTAGCTAATATCATCCAACGCGCCTATCAAACAGTTTTTTTATTTCGCAAAAGTCCTAACTGGATAATTTCTTTAAGCTTATATGCCAATTTGCTAGATGTAAATGCGCATCCAACTAAACAATGCTTACGCTTTCGTGAACCTGAACTAATTCAAGAATTTTTATTACACGCCATTAGCAAAACTTTAACTGCATATCAAAACCAAATAGCTACTAAAATACAGCAACAACAAAGCCATACAGCCTATTTAATCCAAGCACCAGCAACAGATTTAATAGTTTCTGAACCTGAAGTTAGCTATAATTTTTCTTTGGGCAAAGCTTTAGCTTATTTACATGCAAGATATATTTTGACTGAATCTGCGAATAAATTACTTTTAGTTGATACTCAGGCCGCAATTCAACACTTAAATTACACTCAACTCAAATTGGAATATCAGCAGCAAACTCTGCAAACTACTAGCGTATCAGTGGTATTAAGCTTAAATATTACTTCTCATGAAGCTGAAATATTAAGCACCTTTGGTTTTGAAACCAATCAAATAACTACCGACACTTTAGTCTTACATACTATTCCCATTGGTTTAGAATCTGCAACTTTTGAAACTCTAATCCAAGAATTATTAGAAATTTTACGCAAGCATACTTTAAAAGCAGCTACAGCATTAGTTTTGCATCACATAACAACTTATATACCTCAAGTTAACCCGACTAAACTTTCATTAACAAAAATGAATCAATTCCTAAGAAAAATAGAATCACTACATACTAAAAATAACCCACAAACTTTATGGAAAGTATTATCCGCGCAAGATTTAAACAGTTTTTTCAACCATAACCACGCATAAACATGTCTAAACCAGCGGCAATTTTTTTAATGGGACCTACTGCTGCTGGTAAAACTGCCTTAGCAGTGCAATTAGCTCAAGCTTTAGATACAGAAATTATTAGCGTAGATTCTGCTTTAGTATTCAAAGATATGAATATAGGCACAGCCAAACCAAGTTTAGCTGAACAAGGCGGAATTAAACATCATTTAATTGATATAATTGCCCCACATTTAAGTTTTTCTACTGGAGCATTCAGAAATCAAGCTTTAGATATAATGTCTAATCTACATCAACGTGGCAAAATTCCCATTTTAGTTGGCGGTACTATGTTATATTTCAATGCTTTATTAAATGGTTTGGCTACATTACCACCTGCAAACCAAGAGATTAGAAATAATTTAGAACAAGATTTACAAAAATTTGGTAAGCTAGCCATGCACAAAAAATTAGCCGCAATTGACCCAGTAGCTGCCAATAGAATTCATCCAAATGATCCACAAAGAGTACAAAGAGCCTTAGAAGTATATGCAATTAGTGGTAAAGCTATTAGTGATTTTTTTCAAGACAAACCAGAATTTCCATATAGAGCAATTAAACTAATTATTGCCCCTCAAGACCGAAAAATATTACATGCTATAATTGCTCAACGCTTTCATAATATGCTGGAGCAAGGATTAATTACCGAAGTTGAAAAATTATATCAACGTCCTGAATTACATAATAAATTACCTGCAATGCGTACTGTAGGATATAGACAAGTGTGGTCTTATTTAGCTGATGAAATTGATCGAGAAACTATGCTAGAAACGGCTATTATTGCTACCCGTCAACTTGCAAAACGACAATTTACTTGGTTACGCAAACACCCAGATGCGTTACAGTTAATAACTGCTGAAATTAATTTGTTTCAGCACGCTTTCCAGCATATAAAATCCAACCTATCCACATAATATTTTTAATCGCTAACTTGTAAGTCATAATTTTGTCCCAATTTAGTTATTATGGTGACTAAATAGCTGATAGTTTATAATCCATAGTTATAGTCGCACCTACATCTAACTCAAGGAGAAATGGGATGCAAAAATCTCAAAATTTGCAGGATACTTTTTTAAATGTTCTCAGAAAAGAACATACACCTGTATCTATTTTTTTGGTTAACGGCATTAAATTACAAGGAAAAATAGATTCTTTTGACCAATATGTCATTATGTTAAAAAACACCATGAGTCAAATGGTATATAAACATGCAATTTCCACTATAGTGCCTGGAAAAACTATAAAAATGCCTCGCAATGATGACAATAATGAAAGTTAGTTCTCTATGCTTATGTGCAGCGGAGACAGATATTGTTTGAACGTCCTGATAGTGGGCAAAAATCTATTTTAGTCCATTTAAATTTTCAATCTAATCTATTTGATCCAGAAGATTTATTAGAATTAAAAGAATTAGCAAAATCTGCTGGAACTCAACCTATACACGTAATTACCGGTAATCAGCAACGCCCAGATCCACATTCTTTTATGCGCTCAGGGAAATTAGCTGAATTAAAAGCTGCGATTGAAACTCACGCAGCTGATAGCGTATTGTTTAATCACCCCTTATCTCCTAGTCAAGAAAGAAATTTAGAAAAAGCTTTAGAAGTTAGGGTGGTAGATAGAAATGGTTTGATTTTGGATATTTTTGCACAACGAGCCAAAACTTTTGAAGGCAAATTACAGGTAGAATTAGCCCAATTAAAACATTTGTCCACTCGTTTAGTTCGGGGTTGGACTCATTTGGAGCGTCAAAAAGGCGGTATTGGGATGCGTGGGCCTGGAGAAACTCAACTTGAAACTGATAGACGTTTAATTAGCAATCGCATTAAGCTAATCCAACAACGTCTAGAAAAAGTTTCCAAACAACGCGCTCAAAATAGAAATAAACGTCAAAAAGCTGAAATCCCAGCTATTTCTTTGGTTGGCTATACTAATGCAGGTAAATCAACTTTATTTAACCAGATTACCAAAGCTAATATTTATGCGGCGGATAAATTATTTGCTACCTTAGATCCAACTTTAAGGTCTTATAAATTAGAAAATGGCACTGAAATAATGTTGGCAGATACTGTGGGATTTATTCGCCATTTACCGCATGAATTGGTAGCAGCTTTTCGTTCAACTTTACAAGAAGCTAGTTCAGCAAATTTGTTATTACATGTTATTGATGCTAATGCTGATGATAGAAACGATACGATTGAGCAAGTTAATACGGTCTTAAAAAGTATTGATGCTGGTGAAATAAAACAATTACAGGTGTTTAATAAAATTGATTTGTTAGAAAATATTACGCCGCATATTGATCGTGATGCTTTGGGTAATCCTGTGAGAGTGTGGTTATCCGCACAAACTGGCGCTGGTATTGAATTACTTTATCAAGCCTTAAGTGAAATTTTTTCTAGTGATAAAATTAAAAAATACTGTTATTTATCTGCTGCACAAGGGAAAATAAGAGCTAAATTATTTGATTTTGCTCATGTTATTTCTGAAGAAACAGATGAACATGGCGGTTGCAAACTCGGTATTGAAATTGATAAAAAATATTTGGGTCTATTAAGTTCGGTTAGAATTGAAGAAATGCTGGACAATGATTCCCCTACAACTAAGCAATTTATTGTTTAATTAAAGCGTGAATTTAATTATTTGCGCTAAAATGTAACGCTATTTATAACCTATATATTAACATCAAATTTTTATCTCTTTAGATTATGCCGATGTTAAATTAAACACAATTGGAGCATGTATATGTCCTGGAATGAACCTGGTGGCGATGATAATAAAGACCCTTGGAGTGGTCGTAATAATCAAAAAGGCCCACCTGATTTAGATGAAGCAATTCGTTCGTTACAAGAAAAATTAGGCGGTATTTTTGGAGGCTCAGGTGACAACAATAATTCTAATTCTGCTGGAGGTTCATTTAAAAGTTTAGGCTTATTAAGTGGAGTAGCCGTAGTTTTATGGAGTTTCAGCGGCTTTTATATTGTTGATGAAGGTAATAATGGCGTAGAAACTAGATTTGGAAAATACACCCAATCAACCCAAGCAGGTTTAAATTGGCATTTGCCATCACCAATAGAATCAGTAGAAATTGTTAATGTTAAACAACAACGCTTTATTGAAGTAGGTTATCGTGCAGGTGGTAGACAAGGTGCAGGCTCAGTGCCTAAAGAAGCCTTAATGTTAACTCAAGATGAAAATATTGTTGATGTACGTTTAGCAATCCAATATCAAGTTAAAAATGCTAAAGATTTTATTTTTAATGTCTCAAATCCAACTGCAACTTTAAAACAAGTTACTGAAAGCGTGGAAAGAGGGGTAATTGGTAGCAGCGATATGGATTTCGTGTTGACTGAAGGTAGGGGCGAGATTGTCACACAAATTAAAACTGAAATTCAAATGGTTATGGATAGCTATAATTCTGGAATTCAAGTTACCAGTGTAAATTTACAGGATGCTCAACCACCCGAACAAGTCCAAAATGCGTTTGAAGATGCTATTAAAGCTCGTGAAGATCAACAACGTTTGATTAATGAAGCCCAAGCGTATGCAAATGATGTAATTCCTAAAGCCCGTGGTGCAGCTGAAAGTAAAATTCAGGAAGCCAGAGGTTATAAAGAACAAGTCATTGCACGCTCAAAAGGTGAAGTTAGTCGGTTTGTACAATTATTAGGTGAGTATCAAAAAGCTCCAGAAATTACCCGCCAACGCTTGTATATAGAAGCTATGGAGTCAGTATTAAGTAAAACTACCACAGTAATGGTAGATGTAAAAAGTAGTAATAATTTATTGTATTTGCCATTAGATAAAATGACCCAAAATTCTAATATTCCAAATAATGTGCCAGTCAATAAAAATAATTATCCGACAAATATTGACAAGCCGTTGGTAAAAACCAGCTCCCGTGGACGTACTGAGAGGGGACAACAATGAACGCAAATAAATTAATTAGCATCATATCTGCGTTATTTTTCTTGGGAATGATGTGTATATTTACTGTCCATGAAACTGAAAAGGTTATTAAGTTTAAATTTGGTGAAATCATGCGCTATGATTACACTCCTGGTTTATATTTTAAATTGCCATTCATTAATAATGTTAAAAAATTCGATGCCAAAATCCAAACTATGGATTCTAAACCTGAGCGTTTTTTAACTGCCGAAAAGAAAAATGTTATTGTTGATTCCTTTGTAAAATGGCGCATTGGAGATGTAAAAACTTTTTACACAGTAGTTGCTGGGGATATTAATCAAGCTAATTTACGCTTAGATCAAATTATTAAAGATGCTTTTAGGGCTGAATTTAGTAAACGTAAAATTAAACAATTAGTTTCTACCGATAGAAGTATTATTCGAAAGATTTTAATTAAAAATTCTAGTGAAATAGCTTCCAGTTTAGGCATGGAAATTGTTGATGTGCAAGTTAAACGGATTGATTTACCTAGCGAAGTTAGTAGTTCAGTCTTTAGAAGAATGGAAGCTGAACGTGAAAGAGTAGCAAGAGATTTTAGATCTCAAGGTTCAGAAAAAGCCATTGCAATTCGAGCTGACGCAGATCGTCAACGAGTAGTTATTATGGCTGAAGCATTTCGTACTGCGGAAGAATTACGTGGTGAAGGTGATGCTAAATCTTCAGAAATTTATGCGCACTCTTATGGAAAAGATATTGAATTTTTTACTTTTTACCGCAGTTTAAATGCTTATAAAAAGACTTTTTCCAATGCAAGTGATATGTTAGTTATCGAACCTAATTCTGATTTCTTTAAATATTTTAAACATCAAAAATAATCTCATTTTGGTAAATTATTTAATACTCAGTTAATAAAAAATACCTTTTAAATTTACAAAAATACATAACGCTCTATATATTTAGGGCGTTTTCTATGAATGGATATAAAAAATGCTCCAGAAAGATCCTTGGCTGTTACCTGATGGCATCGAAGAAATATTACCTGCAGAAACTAAACAATTAGAAATTTTACGTCAACGGTTGTTAGATGTTTTTAGTTCTTGGGGCTATAAATTAGTCATCCCACCACTAATTGATTATTTAGATGCTTTATTAACTGGTTCAGGTCATGATTTAGATTTGCAAACTTTTAAATTAACCGATCAATTAAGCGGTGAATTATTGGGGATTCGTGCAGATATGACTCCACAAATAGCCAGAATTGATGCTCATCATTTACGCAGTAAAGTTCCAGCTAGATTATGTTATGTTGGCTCAGTTTTACATGCTAAAGCTAATGATTTAGAAAAAACTCGCAGTCCAATGCAAATTGGCGCAGAATTATATGGTCATGCCGGTATTGAAAGTGATTTAGAAATTATCCAATTAATGTTGGAAATGTTAGCAATTGCAGAACTAAAGCCAATTTATTTAGATTTAGGTCATGTAGGAATTTATCGGGCTTTGGCGCGACAAGCTAATTTAACTGAATCACAAGAAGATGAATTATTTGATATTTTGCAACGGAAAGCTAAAACAGAATTGGATGGTTTTTTAAACAATCATGTACACGAAACTCTGTATAAAGATTTTTTTACTGCATTGCCTAAATTAAATGGTGCAGAAGACATATTAGCTACAGCACAACAAGTATTTGCACAGGCTAATAGTGCTGTAAAGCAAGCTTTAGCTGAATTACAATTATTGGCAAATAAACTGAAAACGTTATTTCCAAATTTAGTAATTAATTTTGATTTAGCTGAATTGCGTGGCTATAAATATCATACAGGGATTATTTTTGCTGCATTCATCCCTAATATTGGCAAAGAAATAGCTCGTGGTGGACGTTATGATAATATTGGCGAAGTTTTTGGACAAGCTCGCCCAGCAACTGGTTTTAGTGCAGATTTAAAACAATTAACACGTTTAAGCCCTATAAATAGCACAAATCCAGTACAACAATTAATTTTCGCCCCTGCGATTGATGATAAAATGCTAGTGGTAAAAATAAGAAATTTAAGAACGCTAGGTTTAACCGTAATCCAACAATTACCGAATCAATTCGGTGATGCGCAGGCATTAGGTTGCAATGCAATTTTAGAAAAAAATAATCAAAATTGGATAATTAAGACTTTAGCTTAATAAAATTGGAAAAATTATGGGAAAAAATGTTGTTGTTATAGGTACCCAATGGGGTGACGAAGGCAAAGGTAAATTAGTTGATTTATTAACTGAACAAGCAGCGGCGGTTGTACGTTTTCAAGGTGGTCATAATGCAGGACATACTTTAGTATTAAATGGTGAAACTACGGTTTTACATTTAATTCCTTCAGGTATTTTGCGAGAAAATGTCGATTGCTTAATCGGTAATGGCGTAGTTTTATCTCTTGAAGCCTTATTAGAAGAAATAGAAATATTAGAAGCTTCTGGAGTTAAAGTTAGAAACCGCTTAAAAATTAGTGAAGCCTGCGCATTAATTTTACCTATTCATATAGCAATTGACCAAGCTCGTGAAATTGCTCGTGGCAAACAAGCTATTGGTACTACTGGACGTGGAATTGGCCCAGCTTATGAAGATAAAATTGCTAGAAGAGGTTTGCGAGTTGGAGATTTATTAAATCCTGAATTATTTGCTAAAAAATTGCAGGAGTTAATGGAATATCATAATTTCATGTTAGAAAATTACTATAATGTGAAACCAGTTGATTTTCAAAAATCTTTAGATACTGCCTTAAGTCTTACAGCACAAATCAAGTCGTTATTTGTAGATATTAGTGAATGTTTACAAAATTATCAACAAGCTGGAAAAAATATTTTATTTGAAGGCGCACAAGGTGCTTTACTAGATATAGATCATGGTACATATCCATATGTAACCTCTTCAAATACTACAGCTGGTGGAGCTTCGACTGGCACAGGAATTGGCCCTTTAAACTTAGATTACGTCTTAGGTATCACCAAAGCCTATACCACTAGAGTAGGCAATGGCCCTTTTCCAACTGAATTAAATAATAAAGCTGGCGATCATTTAGGTACTAAAGGACATGAATTTGGTGCAACTACTGGACGTAAACGCCGTACTGGTTGGTTTGATGCGGTATCCATGCGTAAATCTGCTCAAATGAATAGCTTGAGTGGAATTTGCTTAACTAAGCTAGATGTATTAGATGGTTTAGATAAAATTGGTATTTGCACAGCTTATAAAATTGGGGGTAAATTAATTACTAACGCCCCTTTAGGCGCAGAAAAATATTCTCAATGCGAAGCTGTAATAGAAGAAATGGATGGCTGGCAAGAAACTACTGCTGGCATCACTGACTTTAGCAAATTACCAAATAATGCTAAAAAATACATTGCTCGGATTGAAGAATTAATTAATGTTAAAATCGCAATCTTATCTACTGGACCAGATCGCAACGATACTATAATTTTAAACCATCCATTTGCTGTAGAATAAAAGTTTGCCATCTTAAAATTTAACTTTATAAAACACTACTATAAATATTTTTGTATTTTTTTAGTTAATATATTTTGAATTTAAATGCTAATAAATCAAGCCATCTAAATTATTTATCATGGAAAATAACCAAGATTTTGTTAAATGGTTTAGAAATTCTTCAGCTTATATTAATGCCCATCGCAACCAAACTTTTGTAATTTATTTTGGTGGCGAGGTTTTAATGGAAGATTTTGAAACCTTAATTCATGATTTCGCAGTATTAAAAAGTTTAGGCATTAGATTAGTATTAGTTTATGGAATTCGTCCTCAAATTGAGAATCAACTCCAAGCATTAAATATACCTAGTCTATTTGAAAAAAATATCCGGATCACCAATAGTAAATGTCTGGATATTATTAAAAAAATTGCTGGTGGAATTCGAGTAGAAATAGAAGCATTACTATCAATGGGGTTATTAAATTCTCCCATCATTGATATGAGTCTAAAAGTAGCTTCAGGAAACTTTGTTACTGCAAAACCGATTGGGGTAATCGACGGAATTGATTTTGGTTATTCTGGTCAAGTTCGCAAAATTGACTCTAATGCAATTGCACAATTATTAAAACATGATAATATCGTGTTAATTTCTCCATTAGGATATTCACCTACGGGAGAAGTATTTAGTTTAATTGCTGCTGAAGTTGCTGCTGAAGTTGCTTGTGCTTTACAAGCGAAAAAATTAATTTTTTTAACTGAAGATAATTATTATACTGAACAAAATTTAGTGCTATATCAAGCTACAACTCAGGAAGCTCTGAATTTTTTAGCTACTAAACCTAAAATTACTTCGGATCAAATTAAAACTCTTAAAGCGGCAATTCATAGTTGTCAACAAGGCATAGAAAGAGTGCATTTAATTAATCGGCATTGTGATGGCGCATTATTATTAGAATTATTTACCCGTGATGGTATTGGAACTTTGATTAGTTCAGTTGCATTTGAAGAGTTACGTACAGCTACATTAGCAGATATAGGTGGGATTTTAGAATTAATTAAACCTTTAGAAAAACAAGGCAAATTAGTAAATCGTTCTAAAGAAAAGTTAGAAATGCGAGTTAGAGATTATATTATTATTGAAAGAGATGGTTTAATTATAGCCTGTACCGCATTACATAAATTAAATGATACTTTTACAGCTATAATTGCGTGCCTCGCTGTACACCCAGATTATCAAAATGAAGGCAGAGGTCAACGTTTATTTGATTTTTTATTAAAACAGGCTCAACAACAAGGATTAAAAAAAATATTTGTTTGTTCTACTCAAACTACACATTGGTTTATAGAACGCGGTTTTAAATTATTAAACATAGAAACATTACCAATAGAATTAAAAAATGATTACAATCCCAGTAGAAACTCAAAAATTATGTATAAAAAATTACTCTGATTGCTTATGAATGATTTAAATAAACCTTTCTCTATTTTACATATTTCTGATTTACATATTTTGCCTGAGCCTAATGATAAAATGTTGGGTATTAGAACTGAATATTATTTTAATTTGATTTTAGAGACTGCATTTCAAACTCAAGCGAGCTATGATTTAATTTTAGTATCTGGAGATTTAGCCCAAGATCCATGTACTGCTAGTTATCAACGCATTGCTACAGCATTAAAACGCTATGATACTCCGTGTATTTTTCTGCCCGGAAATCATGACGACTGGCCATTAATGCAAAAATTATTTAATTCTGGAAAAATGAGTTGCAATAAACATCATTTATTTCAACATTGGCAAATGATTTGTTTAAATAGTCAGAAACTCACCGATCCTAAAGGCTTACTTGAATTACATGAATTAGATTTCTTAACTCACAGTTTAAAAGCGCAACCCAATAAACATGCCATGATTGCCGTGCATCATCACTGCACACCAAGTAATAGCAAATGGTTAGACACTATGTTAATTGAAAATCATCAAGCTTTTTTTGATAGATTACGTCCATTTCCTCAAGTCAAATTGATTGTTAATGGGCATATACATCAAGTTATAGAAACTCAAATTCAAGGAATTGACATCTTAACAGTACCTGCAACTTGTTTTCAATTTAAACCTAATTGCAAAAACTTTGCCTTAGACAATATAGCTCCAGGTTATCGAGTGATTAACTTAAATCCAGATGGGCAAATTGATTCTTATGTAAAACGTTTAGATATAGATCAATCAGAACTGCACAATAATTCGGAAGGTTATTAAAACCCAGAGTACAAAAATACCACAGTTTCTGTACTCTGAAATTATTTACACATTAGCTATTTGTGGATGATGGCATTTATCTGGAGCTTGCAATTTATTTACCGCATTAATATAAGCTTTTGCCGAAGCAATCACAATATCAGTATCTGCACCCAAACCATTGACAATTCGACTAGATTTTTCTAAACGCACAGTCACTTCACCCTGAGCATCAGTGCCACAAGTTATATTATTTACCGAATATAAAGCTAAAGTTGCATTAGTTTGCACAATATTTTCAATAGCTTTTAAACTTGCATCTACAACTCCACTACCTTCTGCACAACCAGTTAACTCTTGATTATTAACTCTTAAAGTTACTTGAGATTTTGGAATTTCTCCAGTTTCAGCACATACCTTTAACGCAACCAATTCAATATAATCTGTTTCCATTTGCACGCTGACTTCAGAAATTAATGCTTGCAAATCTTCATCAAAAATATCATGTTTTTTATCCGCTAATTGCTTAAAGCGAAAAAAAGTTTCATTTAAAATTTTCTCAGTTTGAAATTCAAACCCCAAAGCCATCATTCTACTTTTAAATGCATTCCGACCTGAATGTTTGCCTAAGACCATACTATTAGCAGCCCAACCAACATCTTCAGCTCGCATGATTTCGTAAGTCTCACGATTTTTTAATACACCATCCTGATGAATTCCAGATTCATGCGCAAAAGCATTTGCACCCACAATAGCCTTATTTGGTTGCACTGGAAAACCAGTAATTGAAGATACCAATTTGGAACAAGTCAAAATCTCTCTAGTATCTAAGCGCGTATTACAATTAAAAATATCTTGCCGCGTTCGCACTGCCATCACTACTTCTTCTAAAGAAGCATTACCAGCACGTTCACCTAAACCATTGATAGTACATTCAACTTGTCTAGCACCATTCATAACTGCCGCTAAAGAATTAGCCACTGCCAAACCTAAATCATTATGGCAATGCACTGAAAAAATTGCCTGATCTGAATTTGGAATCCGTGCTATTAAATTAGCAATTGTAGTCCCAAATTGTTGCGGCAAACTATAACCTACAGTATCAGGAATATTTAATGTAGTGGCACCAGCTTTAATCACAGCTTCCAAAATTCTACACAAAAAATCTTCTTCTGAACGTCCAGCATCTTCAGGGGAAAATTCCACATTATCTGTATATCGACGCGCACGTTTAACCGCTCTTACTGCATGTTCAATCACTTCATCTGGCTGCATTTTCAACTTCATTTGCATATGAATCGGCGAAGTAGCAATAAAAGTATGAATTCGCGCACTATTAGCTGGTTTTAATGCCTCACCAGCTCTATCAATATCTTTATCCAAAGCTCTTGCTAAAGCACACACAGTACTATCTTTTACTATTTTTGCCACTGCTTGCACAGCTTCAAAATCACCAATACTGGCAATTGGAAACCCTGCTTCAATAACATCTACATTTAATCGCTCTAATGCTTTCGCAATCCGCACTTTTTCATCACGCGTCATTGACGCACCTGGGCTTTGCTCGCCATCGCGCAAAGTAGTATCAAATATAATCAACGAATCTTGCATAATTTTTGTCCATACAAATAATGACATCAGCTCACAAATAAGCTGACAAAAGAAATTAGATTTTAAAACGCGAGTAAATTAAATGATTGCCCCAGAGGGCAGTAAAGCTAGAAGTAATAATGCGCACACACAAACACCAGTTAAGTAAACTGGGATGTCAATGTGTGTAAAAAGATTATGCTGATTCATGCCTAGACACTATACCTAGTTGTAACCAGCTACTCAAGATTTTTTATTGATTTTTTTTGCATTCTTTTTTGCCGCAACGTCACTAAAGTAATCACTGGCCCTGAAATTGCGTAAGCTAAAAATAACAAAAATAACATTGCTGGTGGTTGAATCATTATGAAAGCTAAACTTAACATAACTATAATTGTAGCTACAAATGGCACCCGTCCTTTAAAATCAATATCTTTAAAACTAGAATATCTAAAATTACTTACCATCAACAATCCTGTAGAAATAGTCAATAATAATGCAATAAATTTCACAGATTCTAAATCATAATTATATTCCACATTAATCCATAAAAACCCTGCTAAAATTGCCGCTGCTGCTGGACTAGGCAAACCTTGAAAATAACGTTTATCCGCAATTTCAACCTGAGTATTAAATCTTGCTAATCTTAATGCGCCACCGGCTGTATGTACAAATGCGGCAAACAAGCCAAGTTTTCCTAAAGATGAAAATGCCCATAAATACATAACTATAGCTGGAGCTACACCAAAGGAAACCATGTCAGATAAACTGTCATATTGCACACCAAATTCACTTTGAGTATTGGTTAAACGTGCAACCCTTCCATCTAAACCATCTAAAATCATCGCTACAAAAATAGAAATTGCTGCAACCTCAAAATTCGCATTAATAGCTGAGGTAATAGCATAAAAACCTGCAAACATTGCCCCTGTAGTAAATAAATTCGGTAATAAATAAATGCCTCTATGTCGAATCACAGTTCCTTTTTCACTCATTATTTTATACTCTGCCCTTAAATCAAATTTTTAAAATTAACTTTTTTTACGGCGTTTTTTACGAACTTTATTAGGTTTTGTTGCTGTAAGTAATTCAAAATCAATTTTTTTATCATCTAAATTAACTCTAGCAACTTTAATCTTCACCTCGTTACCTAAGCGATAACACAAACCAGTACGCTCACCTTTAAGTTGATGTGCAACTACATCAAAATGAAAAAAGTCTTGCGGTAAATTAGAAATATGCACCAAACCTTCAACATAAATTTGTTTTAATTCTACAAAAAATCCAAAGCCTGTCACTGCTGTAATCGTGCCAACAAAATTTTGTCCAACCTTATCCAGCATATATTCACATTTTAGCCAATTCATTACTTCACGAGTAGCTTCATCTGCACGCCGCTCATTACTAGAACAATGCTCACCCAAATGTACCATATCAGGCACGCCGTATAAAAAATTTGCCACTGGTTTTCCAGCTAAACAATGCCGAATTGCCCTATGCACTAACAAATCTGGATAACGACGAATTGGGGAGGTAAAATGCGCATATGCATCTAAAGCCAAACCAAAATGGCCTTTATTTTCAGAACTATACACCGCTTGCGACATTGAACGTAATAATACAGTTTGAATTAAATGTGCATCAGACCTACCTTTTGCAGCTTGAATTACTGCCATAAAATCCAATGGTGTAGGTTTATCTGCACCGCCTAAGTGCAAACCCATTTCTCCTAAAAAATTCCGTAAAGTTAATAGTTTTTCTGCTTTAGGAGCATTATGTACCCTTAATAAACGCGGAATTTTGTTACGATTTAAAAATCTAGCCGCCGCTCGATTAGCGCAAATCATAAATTCTTCAATTAATTTATGCGCATCATTGCGTTCTATTGGTACAATTTGTTCAATTTTACGCCGCTCTCCAAAAACAATCTTAGTCTCTTGGGTATCAAAATCCATAGTTCCACGCCGTACACGAGCTGCAGCCATTGCTGTGTATAAAGCAAATAATTCCTGAATATGCGGTAATATTGGCTTATATTTATCGTTTAATGCAGAAGATTTATTTTGCAAAATTGCCGAAACTTCAGTATAAGTCATCCGTGCGTGGGAACGCATTACTGCTTCAAAAAACCGTGAACGAATTAATTCCCCTGCACTATCAATATACATTTCACAAACCATACATAAACGATCTACATCTGGATTTAATGAACATAAACCATTGGATAAAATTTCTGGCAACATAGGAATTACTTGCTCAGGAAAATATACCGAAGTACTTCGATTTTTAGCTTCTTTATCTAATGCTGTATTTGGATGGACGTAATGTGACACATCCGCAATTGCAACTAATAATTTCCAACCTTTTGGAGTTTTTTTACAATAAACTGCATCATCAAAATCACGAGCATCTTCACCATCAATAGTAATCAATGGTATATCACATAAATCAATCCGATTTTGTTTGGCTGCTGCTGGAACTTCAGAACTCAAATCTTGAATTTCAGCTTCTAGCTCTGGAGACCATTCGTGCGGTAATTCATGCGAACGAATAGCAACATCTATTTCCATTCCTGGGGCTAAATGATTCCCAAGAATTTCTATGATTTTTCCAATAGGTTGATAGCGTTGCGTAGGTTGTTTAATAATCTCTGCAACCACCATTTGCCCTTTTTTAGCTCCTAATAAAGCTTCTTTAGGAATTAAAATGTTATGCACAATTTTTTTATTATCCGCAACTACAAAAGTACAACCCTGTTCTTTCAATAAACGCCCAACTATTTGATGGGTATTACGTTCTAAAACTCTAACCACTGCCGCTTCACGTTTACCGCGTCTATCAACTCCTGCAATTTGCACTACTACTCGATCATTGTGCATCAAAGCGCGCATTTCGCGTGGTAATATAAATAAATCTGCGGAACCGTCATCAGGAATTAAAAATCCAAAACCATCTGCATGCCCCATAATCCGACCTGCAATTAAATCAGCATTATTTACCACGCAATATTTTTGCCTACGATTAAATAGCAACTGACCATCACGCTCCATTGCCCTTAATCTGCGCCGCAAAGCCTCTAAATTATCCGCTGAAGTTAATTCGAATTCACGCGCAATTTCCTCACGTTTTAATGGAGTTCCATGTTGTTCTAATAATTGTAAAATCAACTCCCGACTAGGTATAGGATTAGAATATTTTTCCGCTTCACGCTGAGCATAAGGGTCTAAATTCGGCTTAAAATCTGGTTGAGACTTAGAGGTCATGTATTAATTTTTATATTTGAATATATAAGTAAGAAAACTCATTTTAATGCATGATTGTAACGCCTAAGTCTTATTAGAGATAGCCTAATCATACATTTTATGAAAAACACAAGCTAATTAATTACATTTCAGATAATAGAAATTAAGCTTGAATCGTCTATAATAATGCATCATGCCTACAAAAAATGTGGAAATTAAATTAAACTATGGATATTTTTTATCCTAAACAAATGAAATAAAAGGATTATCTATGTGTTTTAGTGCGAATATGTCGCTAGGCTTTGGTGTAATTGGCTTCATCTCTTCAAGTATTACCTTTTTAGACAAAACCGAAACTTTTTGGATAAGAACTGCTCGTGCATATGCTATTTTACATTTTTCACTCATGGAATTCATTCAATTTTTTGCTTATCCTGTAGTAGATCAATGTGGTTACGGCAGCAATTTATTCTTAAGTGAACTATCTACTTATCATATCAGTCTACAAGCTTTTGCCATTATGCCTGCACTAGCCACTTATTCATCTGATCCTAATGCTCTTAAACGTGCAACCTTAATTGGAGCTGGTCTTAGTAGCATGTTTATAATCTTTAGCTGGCTACCTAAAGAATGGCAACTATTTGATATTGCACCTAATTTTATTGGCGATATGGTTGCATGTTTATTTATGGGCAAATACCATGTAGGCTATCAAATAAGTAGTGCTTATGGTTTATTTGTTACTCATGGGTCTCTATTTGCACTCACAATTAGTGGTTATTTATGGAAACACAACTGGAAAATCGCCAGTTATCATTTTATTATGGCAATATTCACTTTATTCATACCGCAATGGTTATTTAATATTTCCACTGGTGAAGCAGCAGCTATTTATTGTTTTTACTCAATTCCAATTACTCTTAGTTTTATGCCATATTTTAAAAAGTTTTTTACCTCGACTGAAAAAAACCCTAATTGTCAAAATTTAGCCTATTAAAAACTTATGTGTTTTGGAGATATTTTGTGACATATCGCATTATTACAATTTACTTATTAATTTTTTCTCAACTAGCATTGGGAGATATAAATCCAACTGTACCTATTGCACAATTGGGTTCTGAAGCATTACAAAAAGCTACAAAATTAGCGACGGCACATAATCCAAATAGTCTATTTTGGTATAAAAAAGCTGCTAATCAAGGCAATAGTATCGCAATGGCTGCATTAGCTAGATTCTATTATTATGCTTCATTGGGTGCAGATAAAAATCCCGAATTAGCTCAACAATGGGCTACAAAATCACTAACTAATTTACAAAATTTAGCCCAGCAAAATTCTGCCAGCGCGAATTATAATTTAGCGGGATTATATTTCATTGGCTTAGCAGTAACACAAGATTTCAAACAAACATTTTCCGCTTGTAGAAAAGCTGCTGATTATAATCATGCCCCAGCGCAAACTTGCTTAGGATTTTTATATGCCCAAGGTTTAGGTATTGCCCAAAATACTGACCTAGCTCTGCAATGGTATCAACAAGCTGCCGGTGAAAATAATACTCAAGCACAAATGAATTTAGCCATACTGTACTCTGAAGGTAAATTAGTGCCACAAAATTATTCCACTACTGCATATTGGTATCGGCAAGCAGCAAAAAATGGTAATAAAACCGCACAATTACGCATTGGAGTCTTGTATGAAAACGGTCAAGGTGTAGAACAAGATTATTATCAAGCCAGCAAATGGTATCAGCAAGCAGCTCATCAAGGTTACAGCAAGGCACAATATAATTTAGCTTTGTTATACAAAAAAGGTCTAGGAGTTCCAAAATCAATAGTTAGTGCAGTTAAATGGTTACAATTAGCTGCAAAACAAAATTTAGTGGCTGCGCAAATTCATTTAGCTTGGCTATATAAACAGGGGAAAGGTGTGTTAAAAGATGATGCAATTGCAATTAGTTGGTATCAAAAAGCTGCTGACCAAGAAGATGCTTTAGGACAATATCAACTCGCCAAAATGTATGAATCTGGGCGTGGAACAACAACAAATCTGGATTTAGCTTTAAGTTGGTATAAAAAATCTGCATTTCAAGGCAATCAGAAAGCACAACAAGCTCTCAAAAGATTAGCTACCCCTACAAAAATAGATTTAAACTAATGGAAATTTTCTTAATTAGCTTAATTATTGCAGCGTTATGGTTCTGGTCATCAGCTTTAAAAGCTAGGGAATTTGTATTTGCAGCTACACAAGCTCATTGCCGTAATTTCAATTTACAATTATTAGATGATTGCGTAGCTTTAAATGCTTTATGGCTAAAAAGAAATCCACAAGGTAAAATTCAATGCTGGCGTTCTTACTTATTTGAATTTTCATCCACCGGTTTTGAACGCTACCAAGGCAAAATTGTGATTTTAGGCAATAAAGTTGAATCAATTAAATTAGAGCCATATCGAGAATCGCAATAAATTTAACTATTAATTTTTATTATAACCAACACACCCATGAGAATATTATCTAAACCCGAAGTTTTTAATGCAATTAAATACGCGAAAACTTTGGACGAATCCCAAGGCAAAACTATTTTAGAAGAATTTAATAAACAACAACCTGGCATGGGTCAAATGATTTTTATGGGTTTCCCGCAGGCAGTGTCAATTGTTGACAAAGCAACTTCGCATTTATTTATGGATTTGTGTTTCGATATTATTGTCGTGTATCAACAAGTTTTAGGCGAAATGCCACAAAATATTGCAAACCCTCAATGGTTGCATAAAAAAATGTCTGGCTTAGAAACAGAAATAAAACAACAGACTGAAGATAATGCTGATCCAGAATTATTGGAAGCTAAATCCCAAATTCAATTATTAGAATATTTGAGTTTAGCTATAGAAGATTTTGCTGGCAGTAATAAAAGCAAGCAAGAAGCTGCTGGAATTATGTATAACTTATTGTTTTTAGTGACTAGATTATTTGATAGTGTCTATGCTGAACAAAAATCTGCTTAATATTTTATTGATTTAAGTATAAACTACAACCGCCTCCAGAAGAACAATTACTTTGGAGGCTGTCATTAATCAAAATAAATTATTAATTGGATCTTCTTTAGGTAAAACTTTAATTTTGGGTAAAACTTTAATTCGTACTGGTGCAATTCCAACATGAATTAAACCCAATTTTTTTGCTGCCACATAAGATAAATCAATCACCCGCTTTTTAATAAATGGACCACGATCATTAATAGTTACTACTACTGAACGGTTATTTTTAGTATTAGTCACTTCAACTTTACTACCAAAAGCCAAATATTTATGCGCAGCAGTTAATTTTTTCTTATCATAACGCTGACCACTTGCAGTTTTACGACCTTGAAATTTGTTAGCATAATAACTTGCATAACCTTTTTCACTGGCAAATACTGCGGTATTTAAACAAAAACTGAATCCCAAGCCAGCACATAAACTCAATAATATTTTTTTTCTAAGCATTAATTTGAATTCTGCTGTGCATCTTCTTCAATATTTTCTTCTGTAATTGCTGCTACACAAGTATTTCTTCCAAAACCAGAATATGCAGGACACCAACCAATATAACCTGTAGCTACTAAAATCAAACCTACTAACAATAAAATAATTTTTGCTGTGAACAAAGAAATCAGTAACAATGCTGAACCTGCTACTAAGCGCATATTTTTTTCTTTATCGCCAACATTATGTTCAAATTTAAATACACGTTTATAATCAAAACTCATTCGGAACCTCTTTAGACCTGAATTGATATACAACACTATTAATATAGTGTCTTTAATTAAAAGATTAGCCTAACCAATATACACATCCATATAAAATCTGCAAGTTAATTGTTTTTAATCATGCAAGTCTACAAATAAAATCTCAGCAATAGTTTGCTTAGCTGTAGTTGCTACTTTAGTAGATTCATCTGTCGCTATATGCATAGTTAAATTTATTTCTTCCAAGCTCTTATCTAGTTCTTCCAACATATTTATTAAAGTTATGCGCACGGTTTCATAATCATCCACAATTTATCCTGATGTCAATATTATTTAAATCCAGCAAATTATAAAACTTTTCCACATCCATGCCCAAGAAAAATCAACATGCATGGGTTAGCATTTAAACAACTTTATTGGTTTAAATATTGTTTTAAAAAATTACTTAACCAAAGTTCTCCAAATTGGGCATTCATGTGACAATTATCCGTTTCTACATGTGCTGTATTATCAATATCGCTACTTCTAACAATTATTTTTTTTGAGCCCCTAGAAAACTCACCCTTAGTTCTATTACCATTCACAATAGTTTCCAATGGCTGACAAATTAACTCTGCATTTAAAGGTCTATAAATAAATTCATTTATTTTTTCAATCCCTTTAATATAAGATTCTGGATAGTCTGTAGAAATAACATTATCTGTTGCTGTTAATTGATTATGTCCAATAAAAACTTTTTTATCGGTTATTTTTCTTAAGCGTTGTAATAATGTATATGATAAAGATCCATTTGTTAAATCTTTCATAGCAGTATTAACGACAGCAGTAGAAAAAGTATTAGGAATAAAGAAATTCGCTCTAGCATTCAAACCATATAACAAAAATATATCATATTCTGTTGGATCAATTTCACGTTTGCCACCAGAAATAAATTCTAATGCTTTAGCAAATCCTTCACGTTCTGGAATCAATTTATTATTTTGCACAATTAAATAATTTAATGTGTCTTGCCCCTGCGCAAAAAATGTAATCTGAATGTTTGGAAAATCATCTATAACCGCATCCCAAGCTTGTTTTAAAGCTCCAGTATGACTATTTCCCATAATACAAATTTCCATTAGTTAGTTCCTCCAAAAGCTTCTAATAATGCTTCTTCACATATTACTTCCATAGTTTTAGCTGGTGTTGCAATATTTTTATGTTTATATACTCCAAATTTAAGTTCTAAACTATTAAAAAAACTATCCATCACAAACTTCACCCCATGAGAACTAACACTTCTTTTATTCGCTTCAAAAAAAACTCCTTGAAATACAGGACTATTAATAATTTCATATGATGGGAAATAATCCACAAAATTAACCCCAGAAAATTGTCCTGCAACTGCTCGAAGAATTGATTTAGATTCCATGCTAGCAACTAACACATGATTCTTTGACATAGTTGCAGTTAATGGCACTGGTGATACAGTCAAAATAAATTTTAATTTTGGATTAACTTCGCGCATCATAGTTACAGCTTCACGTAAATTTTTTATTACTTCAGCAAACAATTGATTATGAAATTTATGAATTTCAGAATTAAACTCCCCCGCAACAGTCCCAGGACACATAGGATATTCATAGCCAAATTCTTTATTCCGCCAACTTTCAGTCAAGCCTAAAGTAAAGACAAAACAATCTGCTGTTTCTATGCTGATTTTAAAAGACTTAATTGCTTGTTGCTGCGATTGATGCAATTCTGCTGCAGATTCAAAACCATTTGGTTCAATATTAGGTCGAAATGGATCATAAAAACGATCATCTTGTTGCCAAATTTCGGTTGGAACTTCTGCTTTATCTAAAGCCCATTCAGTCCATTGTTTTAATAAAGAAGTAGTGTAAATATTGCCAGTACGAGCTGAAAAAACATTATAATTAAACAGTTTTTTATTGGATTCACTCAGTCCATGTGGTGATTTTTCATTATTAACCCAATTAAAACCACGTTCCACTAAAGCATTACCAATATGTTGCGCAAAACAAGAACCAAAAGTTACTATTTTGTGTTGTGAGGTTAGTTTAAATTTTGGCTGCCATAATGAGGTAATATCAAACAAATTTTTCGTTGCTACTGCTGGTTTCCAAAATGCTGTAGCTGGAAGTTTATTGTATGGATTCATACATAATCACCTAATAATTTGTAAATTTACGTTAGAGTAACACATAATTACTAGATAAAATTAGGTTTTATGCTAAATATCCAAATTTAGCTAAAGCTTCTCCAGCTTGGATTAAATAATTATCTAAAGTCGATTGATCCAATATAGATTTATACTTGCCTACACTAGCATCTGATATAGGATTATATAAATTAGTATGCGCTTTTTGACCCCGATAACGTTGATTACGTTTATCTGACAATAACATCTCAGCTTCAAATTCAAGCCCCAAAAATTGGCAAATATTTAAAAATTCACTAGCTGGATTGCTAACCAAAGCTTCATATTTAACTAACTTATACTTTGCAGTTTGATGTTGATACAATTGATGTAAATATAAATTTTGATTATTCCAAAACCTAGGAAAATATAAGTCTAAATCTGCTTGCCAACCAGCCCTATTAACTGATACCATTACATCTCGAATATCTCTAACTATATGAATAATCTTAGAATTAGCTCCTAACCCACCAGTTTTTACTAACATGCGCAAAAAATTTAAATCATTCGGTGATTTATCCCCAGCAATTTTAGCATTTTCATTCTTAGCAACTGCTTGATACAAAGCTTGCAAAATATCAGTCACAGTATATTTACTTGCATACACAATTTCATGCACAGTTTGAATACTTAAATATTCGCCCAAGCTACGAGTAAAAGCGGTGCTATTTACAATTAAGTTGTAAATTAATTCGCGTCCAATAGATTGATCTTTAATCCTATCCAAAATAAATGCCATTGGAATAATAAAATCAGTTTCATGCGGAATTACTATTTCCGAATGGGCATTTAAACATTGGGCCAATAATGTAGTTCCAGATCTAGGCATTCCAAAAATAAATAACATCTTATTGAAACTTAGCAGCGCGTTGAATTAAACTTTCTAAATTCGCTTCATTTGGATTCCAAGGAGTTCCAGGGTGAATAATCACCGCAGTACATTTTTCTGCTGCTTGCACAATTTGTTCAAAAGTACCCGCCGTTGGATCAATTACTACCGCTTTTTTATCCGCATTATATTGAAAAATTTTCGGGTTAATATCCACACACTCGTCACAAGTAGTGCAATCTGGTGTTTCTATCCATACAGTTTCATTAGTTGCAGCAGCTGCATTAGCAACTGAATTCACAGTTTTTTCTGGAGTTGAAGCTGCTACAATTGCAGGTGCTGGAGTTATTATTGGCGCAACTGCTACTGTCGGCGCGGATTGAATAAAATCAGTTAAAGCTTGA
>DAOUSJ010000062.1 GCA_030627285.1 Methylococcaceae bacterium
ACGAAACTCGTATTTTAGAAACTGCGAATAAATATCTTGTTGAGCAGAAATTAGTTGCGGCTACAGAATGGCATGGTGAAGCTATGCTTGCTGGACAGACTTTATTAGTTAGTTGGGAGCAAGGTTTTGGTGATGTAATTCAATTTGTACGGTATTTACCTTTGTTGCAAAATAGAATTATGGGGGGGGGTAGAATAGAATGCAAGTTAATTCTTTATTGTCAAGCTCCATTAGTTAAATTATTTGCTAGCAGTTTTCCAGAGATTCAAATAATTGCAAACACGCAACCATTACCAAAGTTTGATAAACATGTATTGGTTATGAGTTTACCGTATTTATTTGGCACTAGTTTGGAAACCATTCCAAATAACACACCTTATTTATTTCCAGCACCAAAACTAACTCCAGAATTAAATTTATTACCTGAAAAGCTTAATGTTGGTTTAGTTTGGGCGGGTACTAAAACTTATAAAAATGACAAGCAGCGTTCAGTGCAATTAAAACCATTTTTACCTTTGTTAGAGTTGGAAAATACTCATTTTTATAGTTTGCAAGTTGGTGAAAATTCACAGGATATAACCAAATTCAAGATTACGGATAAAATTATTGATTGCAGTCCAATGATTCAGGATTTTGCTGATACTGCCAGCATTATTCAACAGTTAGATTTAGTTTTAAGCATTGATAGTGGAGTAGCGCATTTAACTGGGGCTTTAAATAAACCTGTGTGGATTTGTTTACCTTTTGCATCTGAATGGCGTTGGTTAGAAAATCGAACTGATTCACCTTGGTATCCAAGTGCGCGTTTATTCAAACAAACTCAAGCTGGAGATTGGGAAAGCGTGGTTTCAGAAATTCAACAAGCTTTACCAGAGTTTCATAAAAACTAAATTTTTGCTAGCTATGTAGCAGAATATTATTACATAATTGGTTATTCTTAAAATTAATTATTAAGTATTTTAACGCCCATACTTAGTAATTTTAAATTTTAATGAGCGTGGAAAAAATATTATGAAAAAATTAGATTCTAGTAATGCACCTGTAAATGCTCCAAGTAAAACTGGTAATCCTTCTGGTGGTGGTAGAGGAAATAATCCATCAAAATCAAGTTAATTATTAATTATTAGTCAATGACCCAAGAAATAATCTAATCTTCTTGGGTTGTTTTTAATTAAAATCCCTATCAGTAAATAAATATATTTAACATAAGTTTTGATTCTAAAGCTTTAGTTTAAAAATACCAATCAACACATAAAATTTATTTAATTACACTGAAATTTTCCAACAATAATGAATTTTAGGTGTACGAGAAAAATCTAGGGGAATGGTTTTGGCACTGATATTTTCTAGGTTTAAATTCGTTAAAGCTTCAGTATCAAGTTTAAAGCGTTTGAAATTTGTAGAAAAATATAGAATTCCATTTGGAGCTAGCAATTTACTTGCTTGTTGGATTATAAGTGCATGTTGGGCTTGAATATCAAAATTAGTTTCCATGCGTTTAGAATTAGAAAACGTCGGTGGATCTAAAAATATTAAGTCAAATTGTGCTTGCAAAGTTTTTGGAGCAGTATCAGCCAACCAAACTAAACAGTCTGTTTGTAAAAATTGATGATTTGCACCGTTAAGATTATTTAAAGCTAGATTGCGTTTTGCCCAGTCTAAATAAGTATTTGACATATCTACGGATAAAGTAGTTTTTGCGCCACCCATGGCTGCATGTACGGTGGCACTACCTGTGTAAGCAAATAAATTCAAAAAACGTTTGTTTTGTGCTTGTTGTTGGATAATTAAACGCAGTGGGCGGTGGTCTAAAAACAAGCCAGTATCTAAATAATCTTCAAAATTGACTGCTAACTTACATTGCTGTTCATATATAGTATGAAAATTATTGCTATCATTCTGTTTTTGATATTGATTGCTATCTTTTTGTTTACGCCGAATTTTTAAAAATATTTGTTCTGAAGGCAATTCTAATACTTGTGCAGTTTGAACTAAAATAGCAGCTAGACGTTGATTTGCAAGATGAGGCGCAATAGTTTTTGGAGCTTCATATTCTTGAATATTAACCCAACATTTAGAGCCAAAATATATATCAATCGCTACGGCATATTCTGGTAAATCTGCATCGTAAATTCTATAACAATTTATATCTTGTTTTTTAGCCCATTTGCGTAATTTTTTGAGATTTTTTTGTAGGCGATTAACAAACATTGCTATGCCATCATCTGGTGCAACTGGAACTGGAATTGCTTGATTAATTTGTTGTAAGCGTTGATCTTGATCTTTAGCTTTGGGAATAAAAAAATTCTGAGTTTGAATCTCAAAGCGGAGTAATTTACATTCTAGCGCACCATTATATAAGGTAATAGGTTTTTTAGAACGCAGTCCAAACCGAAATCCAAGTTCGTGATTGCTAATAATTATACTTGCTTGCCAGCCAATAAAATGTTGTTTTAATTGTTCGCCAAATTGAGTGTATAACTGAGATATTTCAGCTTCTTCACCTAGACGTTCGCCATAAGGTGGGTTGCAAATAATTAGTCCTGCTGGCCAACTAGCAGCTGCAATTGTAGTTTGAATATCACGCTTTTCTAGATGAATTTTATCTTCTAAACCCGCGTTTAAAATATGTTGGCGAGCTACATTTAAGGTGCGTTTACTAGCGTCAAAACCAACAATCATTGGCATCTTAGCTAAACCTGCGAGTTTACGGGCTTCTGCTTCAGAGATTAAGCTTGCCCAAATTTGGGCATCATGTTGTTTCCAATTTAAAAAGCCGTAATAATCGCGCTGTAATCCAGGTGCAATATCTGCCGCAATCATGGCTGCTTCTAATAACACAGTTCCAGAACCACACATTGGGTCGATTAAAGTGCCATTTTCAGCTGCTATGGTAGCCCAATCGCTACGAATTAACATGGCTGCGGCTAGATTTTCTTTAAGTGGAGCAGCAATAGTTATATCACGAAAGCCGCGTTTATGTAGGCTGTCGCCAGATAAATCTAAATTTAATGCAACTTGATCGTTATTTATAAATACACTAATTCTAATGTCAGGAGTTTCAGTTTCAATATTGGGGCGTTTGTGAAATTTAGCTCGCATTTGATCTACAACTGCATCTTTGGTTTTTAATGCACCAAAATGGGTGTTATTAAAAATAGTAGAGTTTTTGCTATGAAAGGTAACTGCAAAACTTCCCTCTGGATTTAGGTGTTGAAACCAGTTGATTTTTTTTACGCCATCATATAAATCTTGTTGGGAATTGATACTGAAATTGCTTAAATTCAAGATCACTCTGCTAGCAATTCTTGTCCATAAACAGATACGATAAGCAGTATTTAAATCACCTGTGAAAGCAACTCCAGCTAGAGTTGGTTTAATATTTTCTGCGCCTAATACTTGCAATTCCGCACATAAAATAGCTTCGGTAGATTTGGGCGTGGTTGCAAATAAATCGTAGACTGTCATATTTTAGAACTCATAGCTGGATGTTGGTTGGATAAATAAATATTTTTGAGCTGTTATGCGGCTAAAGAAGCTTTAATTTGGCTATGTAAATGTTGTTGATAATGGCGACGCAAAGTTGAATCTTCTGGTTTAGGTGGCAATTTAGATGCAATATTAGCTTTCATTTGTGTGATGTAATGGCGGCGTAAAGTTGAGTCTTCTGGAATTGTCGAAATTGTAGTTGTTATTACAAGTGCTGGTGATTCCACACTTGCAGTGGTTACAATAATTGGAGATGATTTTTTAGCATAATAAGCATTCACTAAAGCTTGCATTTTTGCAGAATCATTTGCACAAGCAGTTGTTTTTGATTCAATCATACCAGCATAATGGCGTTTTAAAGTAGACTCAGTTGGTTGTGGAAATATCAGTTGTAACATAGAGTTTACGTTACTTAAATAATGTCTTCTAAGAGTGACATCTTCAGGTAAGATTGGAGTATTTAAAATTTTTGCTTCATTAGCTGCTGCTGGGGTTGCGTTTGAGTTAGTATTGTTTGCAGTTGTGGTTGTTGCTTGCACTGGTTGTTTAGCTACTTCCATGTATTGCTTAATTTTAAAATATAGCAAAGTGATGATAATGACAGCAATAATAATTAGTATAGATTCCATAACAATTTTTTGAGTTTCAGGTAGATTTTAAGATATGTATTCAAGCTCTGAATGATAACACTTTTTATGCCAAAACAGTTTTTAGTGGTTAAATAAAGCTGAATTTTTGGGTTTAAAAGCTGAAATATTGTTAGAACTAGCGTATGATTCTGGCTTTTAATTCTTCATATAGAAAAATACTTATGACTCCTCAAGATGCTTTAAAACAACAAGTTGCACGTGCTGCTATTAAATATATTAAGGGTGAATCAATTATTGGTGTGGGTACTGGTTCTACAGTAAATTTTTTTATTGATATGTTAGCTGAACATAAACATGAAATTGATGGTGCAATTTCTAGTTCTATAGTTAGCACTGAACGTTTGCAAAAAATTGGAATTCCAGTATTAGAATTATCTGAGGTAAGTTCGATTGGTGTATATGTAGATGGTGCAGATGAAGTTACTCCGCATAAAAAAATGTTAAAAGGTGGTGGTGGGGCTTTAACTCGGGAAAAAATTGTTGCAGCTGTAAGTAAAAAATTTGTTTGTATTGTAGATGATTCAAAATGTGTGGATGTAATGGGTAAATTTCCATTACCAGTAGAAGTAATTCCAATGGCACGCAGTTATGTAGCGCGCGAATTGGTTAAATTAGGTGGTCAACCTGAATGGCGTGAAAATTTTGTTACTGATAATAGTGGTGAAATTTTAGATGTGCATAATTTAGATATTTCTAATCCAGTAGCTTTAGAAAGAACTATTAACCAAATTGCTGGAGTAATTACCGTAGGTTTATTTGCTGAACGAGATGCTGATGTGGTTTTAATTGGTAAAGGTACTGAAGTTATTACTTTATAGTTATTTCAAACCCGACCATGGTTGATATAGACCTTGAGTTTCAATCTCAAAAAAATCTAGCACTCTACCTACGCCTTCATCAACCATAGTAGTTATAGAATCAGATCGCATATAAAAAGCTGGCATGGGTGGAAAAATAATTGCACCCATTTCAGTTGCTAAACCCATATTGCGAATGTGAGCTAAATTTAATGGAGTTTCACGCGGCATAATAACTACTCTGCGACGTTCTTTTAAGGCTACATCTGTGGCTCGAGAAATTAAATTATCTCCAAAACCATGTGCGATGGCAGCCAAAGTTTTCATAGAGCAAGGTGCAACAATGATGCCAGCAGTTTTAAAACTCCCACTGGCAATGCTAGCAGCTATATCATTAATACCATGAACTACGTCAGCTAAGGCATATAAACTTTTTTTATCCATGTTCAATTCGTAGTTTAAATTTACTAAACCTGCGGCTGAAATGACTAAATGGGTTTCCCAGTCTGGATATTCTTGTAAAATTTGCAATAAGCGTACCCCGTAAATTGCTCCAGTTGCGCCTGTTATAGCAATAATTAAGCGTTTTTGTATCATAATTTAGTCGCCATATAATCAGTGGCATTAACTAGTGAATGAATCATAGCTTCACCTTTGGCAATATGTCCAGCAGTAGCTAGAATTTGATAATCTGCTTGCGGTAAGGCTTGGTGTAATTTTGCAGCTCCAGCAATTGGACACATTAAATCATAGCGTCCATGAATTATGGTTGTGGGAATATGTTGAATTTTATGGCAGTTAGTTAGAATTTGATTTTCGGTAATAAAATAATGGTTTACAGCATAATGTAATTCCATTTGTACTTGTTGTAACATTTGTTCTGTGATGTGAATTTCTGCTAAATTAGCTTGATATTCTATGCCTAAAGCAACTTGCGCGCTCCAGTTAATCCATGCTTTAGCCACTCTACGTTGAGATAATTCATCTCCACTTAGCAAAGTTTTATGCAAACCAGCAACTAAATCTGTGTGCAATTCTGGCGGAATCGTATGGATTAATTCTTGCCAAGCTTCGGGGTAAATTTGCCCGACTCCATGTTCTATAAACCAACGCATATCTGCTTGTCTAGCTAGAAATACTCCGCGTAAAATCATGCCTGCTACTTGCTGTGGATATTGTTGCGCATATAATAAAGCTAAAGTTACGCCCCAAGAACCAGCAAATAATAACCATTGTGGAATATTTAACTGCACTCTTACTGCTTCAATATCATTAATTAAATCTTGAGTAGTATTGTTTTCAATGTTACCAAAGGGTAATGATTGCCCACAACCACGTTGATCCATTAATATTATTCGATATTTTTGTGGGTTAAAAAATTGGCGATGATGTGGTTTAGTTCCAGAACAAGGTCCACCATGTAAAAATATGACAGGAATTCCATCTGGATTGCCACTTTCTTCAATGTAAACTTGGTGTTGACTGTTGGTGGTCAAATAAAAACAATTATGTGGAGTTATTTCTGGGTATAAGTTTTTCATGAAGTTTGTTGTGGAAAATGCAGCATAAAAAAAGGGAAAGTTTGCACCTTCCCTTTCGTGGTATTAATTAAGTAACTAAACTTAGAAGCCAATACCTAAATAACCACCAGCTGTATAACCGTCAGTATCAACGCCGTCAATTGAACTAAAGCTAGTTCCATAACGAATGTCTGCGCCTACATAAATGCTTTTCCAAACATTATAATCAGCACCAACAGCAAACATCATACCTGGTTGTAATACAGTAATAGATTCAGATGGAGGGCTGATAACGTCAATTTTAAAACCTGCTGGAATAATCCAAGGTCTTAAAGCATCACCTTTTAAAAATTTAATTTTTGGTGAAGCAGCTAAAGTAAATTGACTTACTGTAACTGATCTTGAATTTGGAGCAATTGCGGATGCATTTCTACCGGTAGCAACATCTAATACTGCATTAGTAACAGCACTATTATTGTCTGCTAATACATTACCTCGAGTTTTACCAAGTTTTTTGTATTCAAACATTAATTCAGCGATAACTTCAGTTCTATCCATCATGCCAAATAAATTATCATCTAGACTGAAATCAAAACCTGCTCCAAAATACCAAGCATTTCGGTCTGTTTGACCACCAAATGGTACTACATCACTTTGGATTGAAACACCGTTACGGAATGTATTAGAATGTGAAAACCCGCCACGGAAAAACACCATATCATCTTTAGTTTCGGTGTATGTAGGTGTAGCTTTAACTGTTTGCATCCAATGTTCTAATTCTTGAATTTTGCTAGATTCAATATTGGAGCTGCCACCAGAACGTCCTTTTGATTGAGCTATTTCATTTTGCATAGATCGCATCATGTTGGACATTTCATTTACTTGTCTTTGTAAGCTTTGAATATCTGAGGCATTACTTGCAATTACTTGTGGAGAAATTAAGGCAGCAGCTAATGCCATGCTTAAAGTGAGTTTTGTTTTTTTAAATTTCATTCTATTCCCCTTAAAAGAGATGATTTTGTTTGAGTCTGTTTGCCAGAATACAACATATGCTTAGATTAGGGACTAATAATAGCACGTAAAACTGATTATTTACAAGTTTTAAAACTATTTTGAAAAACCAAATAATTCCTTTTATTTCAAGCACTAATGAAACATAATAATCCTACTTTAGATTTATGTATAAAAAAAACAACAACTAAGTGTTATGTGGAAAGAATTATGTCAGTTAATTAATATTCATACTACGAATTTATATTATTAGATTGTTGATTAAAAGTTATTGTATTTTACGTTATTCAAATTAAGGAGTTTTTGCCATGAATTTTTACCATCTTATTCGTCCAGCTTTGTTTTTATTGGATCCAGAAGTTGCGCATCATTTAACTTTGCAATTATTAAAGATTAGACAACAATTGCACTTAGATAAATTAGTGCAGCCTACACATACACACCAGCCTTTAACTGTGATGGGTTTGGAGTTTAAAAATCCAGTAGGTTTAGCCGCCGGTTTAGATAAAAATGGTGAATATATTGATGCATTAGCGGGTTTAGGTTTTGGTTTTTTGGAAATTGGCACGGTTACACCCAGAGCGCAACCAGGAAATTCAAAGCCAAGATTATTTAGATTACCAGAGCATCAAGCTATTATTAATCGTTTAGGATTTAATAATTTGGGGGTAGAGCATTTAATTCAACAAGTTAAACAAGCAAATTATCAAGGAATTTTAGGGATTAATATTGGTAAGAATTTTGATACGCCATTAGAAAATGCACTAGATGATTATTTGATCGGATTACGTGCAAGTTATGCATCAGCTAGTTATATAACTTTGAATATTTCTTCACCAAATACTAAGAATTTGCGCCAATTGCAAGAAGGAGATGAAATCAAACAATTATTATCTGCTTTAAAAACTGAGCAACTTAAATTAGCTGAGTCTCATGGTAAATATGTGCCATTAGCAGTAAAAATTGCTCCAGATCTTAATGATGCGCAAATTCAACATATTGCTACTTTATTAATGGAGTTCGAAATTGATGGCGTAATTGCAACTAATACTACTATTGTGCGAGATAAAATTAAACTACATCCGTTAGCAGCTCAAACTGGTGGTTTAAGCGGCGCGCCATTGCGAGCGCAATCTACTTATGTGGTTAAAGCTCTTGCAAGTGAATTAAATAATAAGCTACCAATAATTGCTGTAGGTGGAATTTTATCTGCTCAAGATGCTCAAGAAAAAATTACTGCTGGTGCTAGCTTAGTGCAACTTTATAGTGGCTTAATTTATGAAGGACCTCAATTAATCGAATCAATTTTGCGTGCTTATTATCAGAATCCAGCAAAATTATAGGACTAATCTCTAACTGGTCTTTTATCTAGTTTACGTTGTAAAGTGCGGCGGTGCATGTTTAAAGCACGCGCTGCTGCCGAAATATTACCTTCATGTTGCATTAAGACTGTTTGCAAATGCTCCCACTCTAAGCGTTTGATAGATAATGGGTTTTCTTTAATGGCTACAGATGAATCACCTTGATTTTTGTTTAAAGCATTTACAATTTCATCTGCATTTGCAGGTTTAGTTAAATAATGTACCGCGCCTAATTTAATGGCTTCTACAGCGGTGGCAATGCTAGCAAAACCGGTAAGCATAATAATTCTAGTGTTTTTATCCAAAGAAATTAGTTTTTTAACCATTTCCAAACCAGAGTCATGTCCAATACGTAAGTCAATAACTGCATATTCAGGTTCGGTTTTTTCAGCTAATAATAAGCCAGTTTTAATGTCATTGGCAGTTGAAACTTCAAAATTGCGTTTTTTTAAGGCAAGGCTTAAGACCATGCAAAAAGTTTCATCATCATCGACTAAAAGTAAGCGGGGTTTATCTATATTATGCATTGGATAATTCTTCGGGATTAATTAGGGATAATTTAATTTCAACACAGGCACCGACAGTGTTGTTATTGAAAAAATTTATTTCACCACCCAAACGGATGATAGTAGAATGAGTCAAAAATAAACCCACGCCTAGACCTTGCTTATTGCTGACTACAGGTTCTTTGCCAGCAAAATTTAACAATTCAGCTGGTAAACCTGGGCCAAAATCCTTTACTTTAATAGTGACTGTATTGGAGTCCCAAAAAATATGCAACTCTAGTCCTTGGTTAGGATCAGTGGCTTCAGCAGCATTGTTTAAAATGTTGATAATAGCATGAGTTAAAGTGCGATCAGCAATAATTTTGGCTTTTACATACACGCTAGGATTTACAATCAGGCTTAATTTTGCCGCCGGCTTGTGAGTACGCCATTGTAATAACACTTCATCTATATATTTAACTAGTGCCATTATTTGACCAGATTCAGCCCGCATTTGTCCTGCTGAAGCTGACATAACCGATAAAGTATCTTTACAACGTTTAACTTGTTGTTCAATAATTTGCATTTTGGTTTGTAAATCTTCATTTTCATCAGCGGGAAATTCTTGTTGAATCTCATGGGTTAAAATTGCGATGGTGGCTAATGGAGTTCCCATATCATGTGCCGCACTAGCAGCTAAAGTTCCCAAAGATACTACTCTTTCATCTCGCAAAGCATTTTCACGGGCTTCGGATAAATGCCGCTCACGATCTGTTAGAGTTTTTGATAATTCTACTACAAAATAAGCTACTAAACCTGAGCTAAATACAAATCCAAACCACATTCCGAAAATATGTAAATTAAAATACCGTCTGTCATTAATTTTGTGTAAATAATGTTTTATTTCTGCACTAACTTGCGGGATATTGCCATGATGTAAATGTGGTTCAATTGCAGGTAAAGGAATATGGTAAGCAATTAAAATTGTATAACTGGCGCAAGTTAAAATGACCATATACCATGCGTATGCTGGCGGTAACATAATGCCAGTAATAATTAATGGCAGTAAAAATACCCATATAATTGGATTAGAAGCCCCACCAGTTAAATATAACAATGCGGAAATACTTAAGACATCAATTACTATTTGTGAAAAAATTTCTAGTTCTGTTACTGGCTCGTTTGTACGCAGACGCAGATAAGTATAAAGGTTAATAACTAAAAATGAAAATACTGATAACCATAATTCTTGTTGCGGTAAATTAATTTGTAATCCGTAAACCGATAATATTATGAGTGTTACTTCACTAGCGATCATCAAATTTCTTAGGATAAATAACCATTGTAAGTTTTCACTATTTGAAGGTTGTGATTTAGGTAGTAATTGTGGATGCATAATTTCCAATTTTGAAATGCTAATTTTGGAGGGTGTATTTAAACATGTTTGATGGTGTTATCCGTTTTTGCTTAAGAAAATTACTAATGACTCATGTTTTCCAAATGTTCAGATAAATTTAGTGCAAGTGTAATTAATTGGCGTATTGTATAAAATACACCTAAAATTTTTAATTTGCGAAAGTCCTAACTAT
This sequence comes from Methylococcaceae bacterium, assembly GCA_030627285.1. Classification (GTDB taxonomy): domain Bacteria; phylum Pseudomonadota; class Gammaproteobacteria; order Methylococcales; family Methylomonadaceae; genus WTBX01. The sequence goes on from DAOUSJ010000062.1 coordinate 10,903, forward strand.
ATTGCTAATAAGCTGTGTATATTAAAAACCTAAAATAACATTTAAAAACTAAATCAAAATTTCAGATTGATTTTGATCGTCAAAGATTTTTTAAAGTCAACATCATTTAGTTGGATCAACAAATTTCATGGTTGTTAGTAATTAAGTTTGGTTTGTAGTTTTGATATTTAAAATAATAGCTTTGGATTTTTAATTACTTGCTTGTAAAAATTAATATCATCAATATATAAGTTATTAACAATATCAATTAATTCTTCAGAATACATAGATTTATGAGAAGGACATTGTCCATTTTGTTTTAACAATCTTATTTCTTTAATTGATTTTTGATGGCAAGCTTCATTATTAAGCAATTCTAAATTATTGGTTCCGTGGTTAGTTAAGTCACGTGCATCTATAATATCCAAGTTAATTTTTTCTTTTAAAATAGTATTTATCTCAGAAAAATTTTCAATGCTAAAATAGTCATCATATTTTTCATAAACTAAAAAATCTATTTGATGTCTCCAATGAGCATTAGATTTTATTAAAGAAGAATTTTTAAGAGTTTTTACAAACATATCGAAGTTAATGTTTTCTGGACTTAGATCAGGAATATTTTTATAAAAATCCTGAAATTTACCATTTGAAACTACGAATTTATCAAGAAAAACACTTGCAAGCCTTGCATATGGACAACGCAAAATAACAAAGGTATAATTTGCACAAACTAATTCTGATAGATTCGCAGAAAAAGTCTTATTGTTGTTATGTATCCATTTAAATTGTTCTTTTGATTGAATACAGCCATTTGCATATGCAATTGAAGTTCGCATAGTACTGCAAGCATTTTTAGGAATAAAGCTATAAATAGTTTTAGATTTATATATATTTAACGCACAGTTTTGAGCAAAACGATGTTGCATATTATTTTGTAGAATTTTATTTTTTGTTGAATATTTAAAAAATCTAATCATTTGTTTTAATAACCTCATCTATACATAATGTAATAGCTTCATCTTCTGTACAAAGCCTCAGTATATTCATATTATCCATAAGATCAAAATAGCTTAACCTAGAAATAGTTTCTAATGAATTAAATTTTGGTTCTCTCCAGCC
>DAOUSJ010000027.1 GCA_030627285.1 Methylococcaceae bacterium
ATGTAGCAAAATTTGCTACATAACTACTACCACAATGAGCTTTACGCTGTTTCGTATTGCTTGCGCCCTACAGCTATTTAGGGGTCAGCTCACGTCGTGTGAGCTTTCTGGGTGATCTCTTTAGTAGTTTCAGAATAATCTGGTTTCTTTGGGGTTTTTAAAGGTTTTTTACGGTTCTTTTTTAATTCTTTCCAAGCTGCAACAGCTAAACCAGTAACAGCTAAAGTAGTTAAAATAAACATGAATATTCCTAATATTTTGCATCTAATTCTAATAAATAAGGTGCAGCATAATTTTCATATTCTTGTTTTTTACTGATATTTAAATTTTTCCAACCTGTAATTTCTCCCCTGCATTCATTAGATCCACACATACATTTTTTAGGAAAAAAATCTATAATATAATTTCGCATAGCATAATCAAAATTTATTTCATCATTAATATTAATTGTTTTTATAGCAACAAAATCATGCGCGCCAGTTTCATTTACTCGAATGCCACAATTTGGATTACATGAATGATTAACCTTAGTAATCAATCCTGCATGCAAAACATGCTTATTTTCCCCAATTTGTGAAGCATGTGAATGATTTTCATTAAGTAAACTTTCAATTTTTCCAACCATAACGATCTCACCTACATTAAAAAAATTTAATGCAAATATTCCTTCACCTTTTTCCGAAGAATCTCTTAACTCTACTTTATTAACCATAATATTTTTATCCAATTTATTAGTAATTTAAATAATTTAAATTTTTCTATCATCCAAAGTCATTAATCTAGCTGCCAATGCATTATCAGAAAATAATTTTATTGGATTACCAACTTGGTGGCATGAACCACCTTGCTGAATATATGTATGTTTAAAATCTTCCAAAAATTCCATAACTGTTTGGTCAATCAAATATCCATCGGAAAAATTAAACACAATAATCTTGCCAGATTCTAATTTTTCTAATGCTTGTTTCAAAGGTAAAAAATTTGAAAACATCGCTGAGCCAATTAAAGTAACTACTATTGTACCTTCATTTGGGCATCGAATATTAAAATGAATTGTAAATAAATTATTTAACCAAACTCCACGAATTATATGCACAATTAATTTTGCTAAAATCCCTAAAACTACTCCAACTATTAAATTAGTAGCTAACACGCTAATAATAGTGATTATGAAGATAATGAATTGTTCCGAACCACGATTTAGAATATGTTTGAATAATTTTGGTGAAGCAAGATGATAACCAGTAAATATTAATAATACTGCTAAAGATGCTAATGGTATGTTGTGAATGAAATGCGGAAATAAAACCACAAAAAATAATAAAATCAAGCCATGAAAAAAATTTGCCCAATTAGTTTTAGCACCATTTTTTATATTGGTGGTACTACGTACAATTTCAGCAATCATAGGCAAGCCACCAATAAAACCTGCAATCACATTTCCTATGCCTATAGCAGTTAAATCTTTATCTAAATCAGATTTACGTTTATACGGATCTAATTTATCTACCGCATTCGTGCTAAGCATGCTTTCAAGACTGCCGACTAAACAAATACTAATCACTGCGCCCCAAAATTCTAGTTTAAATATTTTTGCAAAATCTGGATAATAAAAACTACTCATGAAATCGCTGGGTAAAGCTACCAAAAAACGTGCTGGAATTAAATGCTCATGATCTTCCATTGGCGAAAATGTCAATAAATGATAGTGGTCATGTTGTAATCCAAAAATTTGTCCTAACAACATCCCTAAACATAAAACTATTAGTGGTGCAGGAATTATTTTTAATTTTGGGGTTTTTATTAAAGGCCAAAACATTAATACAATAAGTCCACTTAAACCGATAATGGCTATTTCTGGAGTTGGCTGCATCAAACTAAGTGGTATTTGGGCAATAGTAGCAAATATATGTTCTGTTTCTGAAGTTACTCCTAACATAACATGACTTTGCTTAGCCATAATAATGATTCCAATCGCAGCCAACATTCCATGCACTACTGAAGATGGAAAAAAAGCACTAAATCTTCCAATCTTAGATAAACCCATAAATATTTGCAAGACACTAGCGACAACAATAGCCGCAAGTGTATATCTATAACCAGCAATATTATCTCCAGCACCTAAAGTTTGTACCGCAGCAAACACTACTACAATTAAACCCGCTGCCGGACCATTAATAGTCATATTAGAACCACTTATTCGCGAAACTAATATGCCACCAATAATTGCACTAATAATTCCTGCAGCTGGTGGAAACCCAGAAGCTATAGAAATTGCCAAACATAATGGTAATGCAGTTAAAAATACTGCAAATCCAGCCAGCATATCAGCTTGCCAATGTTCTTTTAATCCATTTAAGCCAGTTTTAGGCACTAAAATTTTAGTAATAGGTTGTTTACGCATGAATTTTATATTGTTATATATTAAAAGAATTATTCCTTAATTTTAAGGTGCTGAATCATAAAAAATCACTCTCCAACCATTACGCTTGGAACTCCCACAATACCAATCTGGACAATCTTCTTTATTTGGATTAGTAGTGCCATCTTTAATTTCATCTCGATCCAACATACCATCTCCATCTGTATCAGCCTTAGGATCTAGAGCATAAACTGTAGATAATGTAAGTAATTGTGATGAAAATGGTGCTAACTTAAGTTGTCCAATTAAAGTATCGCCAGCTAAGGTTTTATAAACTTCAGATTTTAAATCAATAGTTTTAGTTTTATTACTACTATTAGTAAATAATTGCGCAGATTCCACTATATTTTGCTTAACAATTTGCACCGGTTCTAAACTAATATTATCCAACCAATAAGTATTAGCATCATAATCGTAAATAGTTAATACCAAGCGTGCAAATTTAGTAGTTTTGCTAGCTTGTAAAAATACTTCATATTGTTGCTTGGTAGTATTGTAAGCTAAATAACTTTCATTAATTATTGACCACGGTTCATCAGCTAAATCTTCCACTAAACGTAATTGTGTATTACCAAAACCATTGCCATTACCAGTAAATTTTACCCGATACCATTGATCTTGTTTTAGACTAAAAAAGTGTGACAGAATATTAGATGCATTCCTTTCATTGACTAATTTTAAACGCCCAGCATCATAACTTATACTGCCTTCCCAATCGCTAACATCCTGTTTAAAACTCGAATTTTTTAATAAATTAGCTCCAACTTGGGTAACTTTATGTTCTTTAAAACTATTTTTACATGCACTAGAATTTTTATCATAATTAGAAAATTTATTACGCCAATGAGAAAATTCATACAACCTACTATCACGTTTAACCACTATTTTATTATATGGATTGCAATATAAATTGTTATTCATCTCGCCATGATGAGTTAAATTAGTTAAACCAACTCCCATTTGATCGGCTGCAAAACTATAAAAAGTATTACCTTCAATAGTATTATTGCGTGAAGTTCCACGTTTATCTTCTACAACTAACTGTGTATCTGTATTATCAAATAAAGTATTATTGCGCACCGAAGTATTAGTAAATGAATTTAACCGAATCCCATGATGACTATTATGCGCAATCGTATTATTTTCAATTACATTATCTTTAAAGCCGCTATCTGCACCGATACCTGAACCATAAGCTTTATGGTAATGCTCACAATCACTGCGACTACAACCATTAGAATTATCTACATTGCCAATAGTATCTAATAAAAAATTTCCCATAATAATATTACCATCAGAACCTATATTAATCGCGCCGCCATCATTAATTAAAGCTAAGGATTTTTTGACTGTGTTATTTTTAATAATATGGTGGCCACCGGACTTTAAATTAATCCCATTCCAGCCAATATTTTCTAAATTATTTTCTCTAACCGTGTAGGCTTTACCAAACACATTAATTCCAATTCCATAACAAGTGCCTTCATAACGCGCACAATATAATGGAAACATGCCAATATTTGTCATGGTATTTTTTTCGACTACACTATTTTGTACATTAAAATCTGAAGAGGAATTTAATAAAATTCCTTTAGCGAATTGTTGAGTGAATTCATTGTTCGACACTAACATATTAGCACTATTCCAAGTAGTAATTCCATCTTGGTTATATTCAAACTTATTCTGGCGAATAGTGACATTATCCGAAGTATTTATATCAATTGCTGCATCTGTAAAATGTCTAAAAGTTAAATTTTGGACTATATTATTATCCTCATGCCAAAAAACTCGCAAACCAAATTTTTGCGTAGCAGCTTCAACTAAATTATTATTTGGATTCACACCATTTTTAGGATATAAATAAACTTTTTTAGCCTCAGAATCGTAATACCATTCGCCTGGATAATCTAATTCTTCTTTTTTACCATCAATAAAATAACCCCATTCTGGTAATTGCGTACCTAAACCTTTAACAAATAACTTATCTTTGTTTGAACCAGTAATAGGAAAAACTTTATACAACCAACTATAATTTCTAATCCTTAAAGTTGCACCTTTCCAATAATTCAACGGCTTGTTATATTTAGCTAATCTAGCATCCGCAAACGCATCATTAGTAGCATTCATGCCTACTTTTAACCAATTGGTCTTCGCAGGTGAATTAACATTTGGGTACCTTGCAATAGTCATTAATTCGCCATTAACATACAAATGTTCTAGCGTATTTTCCACACCTTTACTATCTGCAACAATAAATGGTTTTACATTAGCTTCATAAATATTTTTACCTAAACTGGATAATTTCCATGAATTAATTTTAACACTACCTGAAATTACCGGCTTCTTACCAGAACCATAAGCATCAAAAGTAACATCAGTAACAAAACCCTTGGTGGCTACTGAACCACGAAACAAATGCCCGCGTTTAAATAAAATTTTATCCTTTGGAACAACAGTAACAGCATTCAGTTTTGCTATAGTTTTCCAAGGGGTTTGCATAGATATACCATTATTATTATCATTGCCATTATTCGACAAATAATAATTAGTGGCATGGGATAATGGCGTTAGCAACATTAAAGTTGACAACAACAGCAAGGTCTTCTTCATCGTTATTCCTCAAAAATCTAATGATATTATGTAGCAATATGCAACTCGGGATAAACTTATGGTACATCATTGGCTAAAAACTATCCAAAACAGCTTACCAAGTTACTGTATTTTATGTGATGCTAATGGCTTGCAAGGCAAAGATATATGTCAATATTGCCAGCAACAAATCCTGCGCAATAATTCTGCTTGTGTTCAATGTGGCAAACCTATGAAAAAAGTTAATGATATTTGCGAAGATTGTTTCCAAACTCCTAAATTATTTGCAAACACTCATGCTCCTTATTTATATCAGGGCATTATGCGTTATTTAATTTTACAACTTAAATTTCAACGACAATACAAAAATGCGCGTTTATTGGCTAATTTATTTACGGATACTTTACAAATTCAAACTGAATTGCCTGAAGTAATTATTCCAATGCCGTTACATCGCCAACGCTATCAACAACGTGGATTTAATCAAAGTTTAATTATTGCACAACATATATCTAAACATTTAAAGATACCAATAAATTCAAATGCCTGTGTAAGACATAAAGATACTTTGCAACAATTAAATCTGAATGCAAACCAACGCTTACAAAATGTTAGTAATGCATTTTCAATCCAACATAATTTAAATTATAAATCGGTTGCGGTATTAGATGACGTTATGACTACTGGTGCAACTGCGAATGCAATTACACAAACTTTAAAACAGGCTGGAGTTAAACAAGTAGATATTTGGGTATGTGCTAGAGCTTAATATTATTTCAAACTTTTGCTTGATTTATCAAAGTTAAGTGCTGTTCCAAAGCAGTAAGAGACTATTTCATAGAGAAATTAGTATGACTACTGTTAATGGAATAATCTGATTAATGCTTTGGATTTATTCTGAACTAAATTGATACCCAGTCGTATTCACGATATCTAAATCAACCAAATAAAAAGGGTATCTGTTTTCATACTAATAACTTAGGTGGCTATCATAGCTTGTACAATTTCCAAACTTACATGACTAGCTAAATACTCATTAACAGAGGTTAAACCTTCAAGTGCATGCCGATTAATTCTATCCTGTTCAATAATCCAAGCAGTTGAACCAATGGAATTAATACTTTGCACGTCACGTTTAATCAATGCAGACTTGTAGTCATGCAAACGTTTAGCAGCTAATAATGAAGCTAATTGTGCATCGGTATAATTACTATAAGCTGCACGATTATTTTTAACCAATGCATCTTGTAATTTTCTTGGTCTAGTAGTAATTAATTTAAACGCATCATCAGTTAATTTTTCAACAGCATCTATAACTGCAAAACTATTAATTAATTTAAAAGTTAATTGGGAATCAATTTCACCATATGCAGGAATTTCACCGTTAAACAATGGTTGTTGCGCTTGATAAGCAGTTTTAACTTCTGCAATTTGTTGTTGTGCTAAAGCAATAGCTAATTCTTCTAGCATAACTTTACGTTCAATGGTTTGTTGTAAAAAACTCGCAGTTTGAGTCTTATATAACCATAAAGGCACTGCCACAAAAAAGTATTTCTTTTCGGTTTGCCAATTTTCTAAAATAGCTTGGGCTTTTTCAGAGCCTGTATATTCAATATGTTGCGTTAGCATTGCTAAAATAAATTGCTCATGGGCTTTAGAAACTTCTGTTTCTTCACTTAAACAACGAATTTCTACCGAGGTTTTATCATACAAATCTTTTAATAGATTATCAGGGTCATATTGATAGGCATTTCCACCCGACATTCCAGTACAAAAACCTTTCCCAAAACCTCCAAGATTAAGGACTGTACCATTAATCATGTATTCGCAACCAAAACCTCCAACACCTTCAACTACTGCCATTGCGCCTGAATTACGTACCGCAAATCTATCTCCACCTTCACCATTAATAAACGCTTTACCGCCTGAAGCTCCAAATAAAGCGAAGTTGCCAATTAAAACATTTTCACCCGATTTTGTAGAACCACCACCGGGAGATTTCACAATTAGAGTACCTCCACACATAGTTTTACCCACACCATCATTACAAGTGCCAGTATGTTCCATGCGCATGCCATCATTTAAAAAGGCAGCATAACTTTGTCCAGCTGAACCTGTGGTACGAACAATAACACTATCAGGTGCAAAATAATGTCTACCATGTTGATTAGTATAAATAATTTTAGAAGTTGCGCGTTGTTCATCAGTTAATTGATACTGCAATAAACGTTCAATATCAATTGCTAATCTACCACCTACAGTTTTATTACGATTATTTAATTTTAATTCTGCTCCAGCAATAATAATTTGAGTCTGTTGCGCAGTAATTAATTGCGCTTTAACTTGCTTAATAATTGGCTCATCAATAGAAAAATCTGCTTCTAAATAAATCGGTTCAGAAATTTTAACTACTTCAACTTGTGCCAATAAATTTCTAAAATCTAATTGACCCACCATAGTTGGATGCTTAATCAACTGCAATAAATCAGTTTGACCTCGAATAGCTTGCAAACTTGAATATCCAAGTTCAGCTAAAATTTCCCGTACTTCATGCGCTAAGTTCATGAAATATTGGGCTAATACTCGTGCATCACCTTTAAACTCTTCATGTGCAGTAGTCAAACCTGCTGGACATTTCACATTACAATTTTTTGCCATCACACAACGGAGCATCATCAGTGCAGTAGTACCAAATTCAAATGAATCTCCACCTAAAATTGCTGATTTAACTACATCCATACCACTTTGATGGGCGGCACTACAACGTAACACTACTTTATCGCGCAAGCCATTGACTGCTAAAGCTTGATGTACTTCAGAAATACCAATTTCTGGTGAACGCCCCGTATGTTTTAAGCTAGTAACCGCCGCCGCACCAGTACCACCAGAATTACCCGCAACATTAATTACATCTGCACCTGCTTTGGCAACTCCAACCGCAATAGTACCAATGCCTTCAGAAGAAACCAATTTAACTACTACTTTAACCCGCGCAGCTTTAGCATCGTGGATTAATTGCCCTAAATCTTCAATCGAATAAGTATCATGATGTGGTGGCGGACTAACTAATTCAACTTTTGGAGTTCCACCACGCAATGAAGCAATTTCCACTGAAACTTTCATTGCCGGTAATTGCCCACCTTCACCGGGTTTTGCACCTTGAGCAATTTTAATTTCAATTTCTTCACAATTAGAATCAGCCAAATAACCCGCCCAAACTCCAAATCTACCTGAAGCAAATTGTTTTATTTTGCTAGATTTTAAAGTTCCAAAACGACTGGAATGTTCACCACCTTCACCTGAATTACTTAATGCCCCAGCAATATTAGTACCTTGAGCTACCGCTTCATGCGCTGAAGATAATAAAGCTCCATGACTCATAGCTCCAGAAGCTAAAGACGCGGTAATTTCATGCGCAGGTTGCACATTAGCTAATAAAATTGCCTTAGGAGCAGTTTTTATATTGGCTAAATAATCTCCAAAAATATCATTTTGAATCGCGCTAATTACTAAAGTATCCGTAATTTGCGCATTGAAAATTTCAGTACCAAATCGCTGAGAAAAATGTTCTAGTAACGCTTGTAAACGTGTAACAGTATTATTTTCGGTAAATTCAATAACAAAACTATTGTCTGGTTGCGCAGTAACTTTTAAACCACGAATTAAATAATTGTTATTGCCGCATAAATTTTGCTGATTTAATCGCGCTGCAAATTCAGCACTAGTATTAGCATTAGCAATATTTGCCGGAAAATCGACAACATCACGTAAAGCAGCAGGACGATCGGCACGTTCTAAATACAAATGTTTAACAAAACTTCGATATGCTGGAGTGACTCCAAAAGCATCAAGTTGGGCTGGTGTACGTTTTTCATAGCCAAAATCTGTATATGCAATATCTCTCGCAAGGCTGGATTCTTGTTGCGGAATATATAAAATTGGCTCGTCGGTCATTTTAATATATTCACGTACCGAAACATTCCCAAACGTATGCCCTGCACCTTCTTGACGCTCTTTAAATAAACCCAAGAAAGGAATATCAGCTTCATTCTTAACGTTTAAAGCTTGGTAATGCCATTCTGTAGCACTAGTTGCAAGATCCAAATATTGAACCCCACCAACTGAAGCATGAATATTTGGAAAATAATCTTTTAATTTTGGCTCATTGGTATCTAAATAATTAGACTCAAAAAACTCGCCGCCGATATAACTTTCAGCAGTACATAAACCAAATTTTCCCATGATTTTCATTAAAGATTTTGCCACGCCTGTTTGAAAATTATTCAAAGCTTGCTGTTGCAAATCCACATCTTGATATTGACTAATTACACGATTATGCACGCTCAAAGGACAAATGGCTGAAGCTCCAAAACCTAAAATAGTTGCAATATCATGTGGACTAACCGCTTGACCAGTTTCAGCAATTAAGGAAGAATTAAAACGCAAACCTTGTTTAACTAACCGCTGATTAGCCGCTGAAATCATTAATAAGGCTGGAATTGCAGCTTGCTCAGGACTAATGTTTTTATCACTTAAAACAATAATCCCAACATTATTCCGCGCTGCTTGTTCTATTTGGTCGCAAACTGCCAATAATGCTTGCTCTAATTGATTAGCATTCGCTATTTGATTTGTATAATTAGGCGTATACAACATTTCCAAGGTGACAATTTCAACCGCTTGTTGCTGATAACAAGTTGCTAATTGAGTAGGTTTTAATACTGGTGAATCAATAATTAATTGCTGTGAATTTGCTGGAGAAAAATTAGGTTTTGCGCCTAAAGCTACTCGTAAAGTCATGCCATCACTTTCACGCAGAGAATCCAGTGGTGGATTGGTGACTTGAGCAAAACGCTGACTAAAATAACGTGACATCCCGCCTTCTGCTTTTGAAAGCGCGTTAGGGGTAATTCCATAACCCATCGCCGATACTTTTTCTAAGCCTGCTGTTAACATGGGATCAAGTAAAAATTTAAAGCTTTCTTGGTTTAATGAATAAGCCGTGTGCTGTTGTTCAACACTAAACACATGTGCAGCTGTAACAGTAACTTCTGCAACTGGTGCTAATTCGGATAAATGCACACAACTTGCAGCTAATAAAGCTTTATAATCCTTTTCTTGAGCCAATTGGGTCATTACTTGATGACTGTTATATGCTTGTTTAGTTGCATGATCGAAATACAACATGCCACCAGCTTCAATACGCCCACGCTTTAAAACTTCTGTAGCTGGAAAATCAATTTGCCCTGCTTCAGACATTACTACTAAATAATCTTCAGTTTCAACTGAGCGTAATGGACGTAAACCTAAGCGATCTAAACGCGCACCTACACGAATACCATCATTAAAAATTAATGCCGCTGGCCCATCATTTTTTTCTTCATATAAACTAAAATATTCCAGCATGGCACGCACATCCTCTGATAAGGACATGTCATTTTCCCAAGCAGGTGGCATCATAGCTAAAACTGCTGTAACCACATCTAAACCATCTTCATTAATTCGTCTAGTCAAGGTTTGATCTAAACGTCCTGAATCTGATTGCCCTTTAGGAAAAATCACCGCTTTATTGTGCTGGCTAGCAATCGCAGCTTCACTAAGACGATTTTTTTTGTCAGTGTTTAATTCGCCATTATGTGCCATATACCGAAACGGTTGCGCCATCATGGTTGCAGGTTCGGTATTGGTAGAAAAACGGGTATGAAAAAATAAAGTGTTAATTTCGTGATCTGTATCATATAAATCTACGAAATAAGGAATTACTTCATTGGAATTTAAGCGCGCTTTATACACTTGCGTGCGTGAACTCATGGACAATGGGTAAAAACCCTGTAAAGTTTCGCGCGTAAAACCCTCTGCTTCTATAACAACTAATGCTAGCTGAATATGTTGTTCAAATTCATGTTGAGTTGCTGCAATTAAATGTTTTGGGCGAGCAAAAATTAATTGTTTAATCGGTAATTGCGCCTTAACAGCAGCAGCATTAATTACCTTATTATCCACAGGCACATCACGCCATAATATGATCGGTAATTCAAATTGAATTAAATATTTTTCTACTAAAATTCTAGCATCTGAATCATAATGGTCATGATCTTCAGGAAAGAAAAAATTAGCTACTCCAAACTGTCCTAGTTCTAAGGTATTTTGCCCAGTAATTTTACGAAAAAATCTAAGCGACAAATCAATATTGACTCCAGCACCATCTCCAATACCTTCTGCACTCATACCACCTCTATGAGGAATAGTACAAAGAGCTTCATGTGATTTAAGCAAAACATCATGAGTTTGTTGACTGTGTTTATGGGTAATAAACCCAACTCCGCAGCTATCCTGTGATAAATCAGCGTTATAAAGCATTTTATTTGTGCCTATATTTTAGGGATTTTTAATCATATTCCCAGTTATATCAAAACTATCTGTTTAAAATAGCATACCTATGTAGTGTTTTTTTACACAGCATGATAAAGTTCCAAATAGTGTTGCTTGCCAAAACTTTTATTAGCAAATATTTTATATCTTAAACTCTCCTTAGGAGCAAAGTTTAAGCGAAACCCTATTATTTTATCATAGTGTATTTTATGTATAAAATATAAACTTCTAGTGCAAAAATTTAAATGACTCAAAATTTCGATATTATAATTGTTGGGGGCGGTATGGTAGGAGCTACAGTTGCTTGTAGTTTGGGCGATAGTTCCTTGAAAATAGCCGTTATAGAACAAAATCTACCAACTGCATTTGATAATGCACAACCACATGACTTAAGGGTATCGGCTTTAAGTATTGCCTCCAAAAATATTCTAGACACCATAGGAGCTTGGCAAGGTATTTTAGAGCGTCGTTACTGCCCATTTAAAAGAATGCGGGTATTTGAAACTGCTGGAGACACAGAATTTTGCAGTGATGAAATTAACCATGCTGAACTAGGTTTTATTGTTGAAAATAGAATTACTCAATTAGCCTTATTAGATCAATTACAACAATTTGAAAATGTTACTTTATTTGCACCGCTAACAATTAAAACTATTGATTATTCGGTTACAGAAACACAAATAGAACTTGAAAATGGGCAACAATTAACCGCTAAGGTAATAGTTGCAGCTGATGGCGGCAATTCAAAAGTTAGACAACATGTAGGTTTAGGCGTGACTAGTTGGGATTATGCACAACATGCAATGGTTATTTATCTTGAAACTGATTATCCTCAACAAGATATAACTTGGCAACGTTTTGTTCCTAGCGGCCCGCAAGCATTTTTACCGCTTACAGATAATTATGCTTCAATTGTTTGGTACAATTCATCTGATGAAGTTAAGCGTTTAATAAACTTAGCTTATCCTGCATTAATGCAAGAACTCACAAAAAGTTTTCCAGAATGTCTGGGGAAAATAACCCAAGTTTTAGGCACAGCCAGCTTTCCATTAAAGCGTCAACATGCACAAAATTATGTTAAACAGGGAGTAGCTTTAGTTGGTGATGCTGCGCATATGATTAATCCATTGGCTGGGCAAGGAGTAAATATAGGTTTACTGGATGCCGCCGCGTTAGCAGAAGTATTAATTGATGCAAATAAAAAAGGCGAAAATATTGCAGACATAAAAGTTTTAAAACGTTACGAAGCAATGCGCAAAAATGAAAATTTAAAAATGATGTCGGTAATGGATATTTTTTATCGAATTTTCAGCAATTCCATCTTGCCAGTTAAATTTTTTAGGAATTTGGGCTTAGGATTTGCTGAAAGAGTTACCCCGTTAAAACATAAAATTATGCGTGCAGCTATGGGTCTCGAAGGTAAATTACCCAAATTAGCTAGGGGCGAAAAATTATAAAATGTAGTTTGATTTTAACTTACAAGAAATTGCCGCATCATACCTAAATCTTCATGCTCCAAATTATGGCAATGATATAAAAATAAGCCGGTATAATCAGCAAAAGGTTTGATAATTTCAATTTCTTCGTCGGGCATAACTAAGACTGTATCTTTCCAACCATTATCAATAAAACCTTCCTTTACTGTTGCATATGCTTTAGGATTATTACCGCTATAAGTGCGAGATAAAATTTGATATTGTTGCCCATGCAAATGAATTGGATGCGCCATAGATAACATTTTAGACATCATACCCATTCTGCCACCACCCATACTATGTGCGTGAAAAATTTTTATCTTTTTATTAGAGCCTAATTCAACTTGTTCCATAGGCATAGTTTTATGCATAGCAAAAGATTTTCCATTAATCAATGCCGACATATGTTGCATAGATAGCCCAATTGGAATCGGGTTTGCCAAATTATTCACATCTTTAGCCGTAAACCTAGGTATTGGAACTAATTTATTCGGCAATGGTGGCGAATCACTAACAATTGTAGTAACTTTAAAGCTTGCAATTTTAAACTTAGTTCCTGGAGTTATATGCTTGGACTGCATTCTGCCCATTCTGTGATACATTCCTGACATCACACCTTGGTAAGGTAAGCTATATAATATGAGTTCAGCGCCTAGTTTTCTGCCACTAAAATCTAACCATAAATCTAAACGTTCAGCAGGTGCTAACATTACATACGGCTTAGTAACAGGCTGCTGTAATAAACCTCCATCAGTAGCAATCACAGTTATTGGAGTACCATCATCCCAACCTAATTTATAAATTCTGGAATTAGATCCATTTAAAGCTCGAAACCTATATGTACGTGATTTAACCGCGAATTCAATATTAGGTTTGCCATTCACTAAAATCATATCACCCAAAAAACCTATCATTCTTTCGGGCATTTTACGCACATAACGGAGTTGATTATTGCTATCAAAAGTACGGTCTTGAATTACTAGCGGTAAATCATATTCACCTGTTGGCAAGTCTAGTTTTTGTTCTTGAGTGTCAGTAACCCTAATTAAACCTGCAAGACCATTATAAACCTGCCTGCCAGTTTCACCATGCGTATGTGAATGATAAAAATTAGTCCCTGCTCGATTTAAAACTTCAAATTCATACACATATTGCTGTCCTGATTGGATTGCATACATAGGATGCCCATCACTATGTTGCGGTACGTGTAAACCATGCCAATGAATAATTGCGGGTTCTTTGAGACTATTATTAAAAAACACTCTAACTTTTTGACCTTGGTGCAAATTAATAATTGGTCCTAAATAATTATCAGACAAATTTAATACTGTGCTTGGATCACCAGTTAAAACTTGTGCCACAAATTTTTGCACCACAGTTTTATTACCCTGCTGTAAAATTTGTACCTCAGAATTCTTAGCCGTAAATTCTAATTCCACATCAGCTTTAAAATTTGGATTAACTTTATTTTGCAAGACTTTTGAATTCGCAAACACAAACTTTGGCAAGGCTGCAATTGCCAAACCTAAACTAGAATACTTTAAAAATTGTCGCTTATGCTGATTATGAGTTGGCATGATTTACTCTGTAGAAATTAAGTTAACTTACGGTAAATAATCAAGTTATAATATTCTTATTTTAGTTTTCATGCAACCATGATATTACAAGTTTTAAAATGGTACTTTTCACCAATTCAATTGATTTTGAATACTGTTTGTTTTGCACACTATCATTAATAATGAGACAGGAATCTTCATCGTCTTTAAGTAACCCTTCTACTTGATTCCAAATTTGCCTAGGTGTTATCCGCTTTTGCTTAAGAAAATTATTAATAACATCATGTCTCATGTCTTCCAAATGTTCAGATAAATTAGTGCAAGTGTAATTAATTGACGTACTTACTCAGGTATTATATATATATTTCTGTTATGTTATCATTCTGTATAAAATACACTTAAAATGTTTAATTTGCGAAAGTCCTAACCATGTTGAAAAAACAAATTACTCTCTACCAAGGGAAGCAGGCATTAGCCTATGCTGATGTAAATATTATTATTGATGTTTTACGTGCTTTTACTGTGTCTGATTATGCCTTTCAGCAAGGTGTTGAGCGTATTATATTGGCTTCTAACGAAAATGAGGCTTTTCAGCTAAGGGATGAAAATACTTATTTGTCTGGCGAGAAAAACGGAGGTTATCAAATTCCTAATTTTGATTATGGTAATTCACCTTATGCTCTCAGTATGATTTCTTTGCATGATAAACAACTGGTGCAAAAAACAACTAATGGTGTTGCTGTGACGTTAACTTCGTTAAATGCACAGCATGTTTTTGTCACCGGATACAGCAATGCTTATACTACTGCAAAATATATATCCACATTAAAACAGTGTCAAAAAATCAACATTATTGCTTCTCATCCCACTGGTGATGAAGATCTAGCCTGTGCTGAATATATTAAAGCCATTTTGCTGAATCAATATGATCAACGACAACATTTAGAAGAGGTGACCGTTTATCGGATTTTAAATTCAGAAGCTGCACAGAAGTTTCATGACCCAAAAAATACTAAATTTTCTATACTTGATTTGGGATTATGTATCATTAATACGAGAAATAATTTTGTGATGAAAGTCAAACAAAAAAAATTATTAATTACGATTAAAAAAAGACTATTTAAATTATGAATTCTATAACACCACCTCGCATAAAGAAGCCCCGAGAAACAGGGTTAACTATGCTCATTGATAAAGGTTATCCCATTCGTTATTTTCAAGATGTGATTGAAAGTTTTTCTGAACATATTGATTTTGTTAAATTTGGCTGGGGAACATCCTTGGTAACAAAACAGATTCAAGAAAAAATTGAGATTTTAAATCAGAATGGGATTGATTTTTGTATGGGAGGCACATTATTTGAGAAGTTTTATCAGAAAAATTGCTTAGATAGTTACAAAGCCTTTCTTAATAAGCACCATTGTCAGCATGTTGAAATTTCAAATGGTACTATTCCTCTTGCAAATAGTGAAAAAGCCAAATATATTGAAGATTTTTCACAAGATTTTTGTGTGTTTAGTGAAGTAGGTCTAAAAGATGTCTCAAAATCAGAACATATGCCACCAAGAGAGTGGATTCGGTGTATTAAAGAAGATTTGGTAGCAGGTGCCAATAAAGTCATTACGGAAGCACGGGAAGGCGGCACCAGTGGTATTTGTCGGAGTAATGGTGAGCTTCGATTCGGGCTGATTGATGAAATTATTCATTCTGGTATTGATATTGACCGTGTGGTTTTTGAGGCACCGACTAAGTCCCTACAAACATTCTTTATTAAAAGTGTCGGCTATCATTGTAATTTAGCCAATATTGCCTTTTCAGATGTTATTGCTTTAGAGACCTTACGGTTAGGACTCAGGTCAGATACTTTTTTTATGGATCACCTAAATGAGGAAAGCTATGCGTAATGCTAAAAATGTTTTCCATCTAGCGATTCCTTGTGCCGATTTAGAGGCGATGTATGATTTTTATGTTTTAGGCTTGGGCTGTCAACTCGCAAGACGTTATCAAGATCGTATCACTTTAAATTTTTTTGGCGATCAAATTGTGTGTCACAAAGATCCTGATAAAATTGATCTTAATCCCCAAATATATCCAAGGCACGCGGGAGTTACTTTCTACTATGAAGATGATTATAAAAACTTATTAAACAGAGCGAAAGAGAAGCAATTGGAATTTTTTAAAAAACCCTTTACGCGTTTTTCTAATAAACCCGAGGAACACCAAACTTTTTTTCTGATTGATCCCTCAAATAACTTACTCGAATTTAAATATTATCATGATTCAGAAATGATGTATTAATCCTTTACGAATATTTAAACATGATTATAAGTGGTTTATTAATTGGCAGCCTCGCATTAGCTGCCTATCGTCATTTTCATACAAAAAAAACAGTCACGCGTAATCCATCTAAAAAAACAGAAAAGGGACAACCAAAAGAAGCTAGTTTCTCAAGTAACCGAGTACAACAACTTGCTGAAATTTCAGGTGATACGATTGAGATAAGTCCTGAAGAACGAGAGGTCAACCGAAAAGGGCTAATTTTTCTGGGTACATTTGGCACAATTACCGCGAGTGCTGTTTTCATGCCCGCGCTCGCTATCCTTAATTTACCTGTGGCATTGTATATTTTAAAAGACGTTTATCGAGGAAGTTATCAGTCATTGAAAAAAAAGCAACTCAATGTTGATACCTTGGTTGTCGTACTGAATACCTTATTGCTAATGGGTGGGCAATATTTTATGTGCAACCTTTATTTAATGTTGTACTTACTCAATCGAAAGCTGATGTTAAAATTAAAACATCATTCTAGTAATAGCATTGTTGATATTTTTAAGCAACAACCCAAGACCGTTTGGATGATTGTTAATGGCGTTGAAATTAAAACAACATTTGAAGATATTAAACAAGGTGATCATATAATGGTTCATACGGGGGGAAAAATACCTGTTGATGGGTTTGTTAAGGCGGGTATAGCCACTATTGATCAACATTTACTAACAGGTGAATCACAACCTATTGAGAAAAAAACCAATGATCAAGTATTTGCTATGACCATTGTATTAGCAGGAAAATTGGAAATTTGTGTGGATAAAACCGGCGAAGAAACCACTTTCGCCCAAATTGGACAGATTCTTAACCAAACGGTTAATGCTAAAACAAAACGACAATTTTGGTCAGAAAATCTGACGGACAAAACCGTGTTACCTACTTTTTTACTTAGTGCTGCTGCTCTGCCTTTTTTAGGGTCTGTGGGCGCAATGATTATGCTTAATTCGCATTTTCGTTATCGTTTAACCCTTATTACAGGAAGCAGCGTACTTAATTTTCTTAATGTAGCGGCAAAAAAAGGCTTATTGATTAAAACGGGACAAACTCTAGAAACATTAAATACAATTGACACCGTCATTTTTGACAAAACTGGCACGCTAACGCTTGAACAGCCATCCATTGGGTATATTTACAGTGAAGTAGGCTATGATAAAAATACCATATTGGCTTATGCTGCTGCCGCTGAAGAGAAACAAACACACCCTGTTGCCAAAGCAATTTTAGCAGAAGCAAGCCAAAGACAACTTGTTTTTCCCACATTTGACAGTACAGAATATCGAGTGGGTTACGGCATGATGGTTACGGTTAAAGGTCAAATATTACGAGTTGGCAGTGAACGTTTTATGCAAATGGAAAACTGTCATATCAGTGAATATATTCAACAAATGCAACAGCGTTGTTATGTTGAAGGACATTCAATCGTGTTCGTAGCGTTAGATAATTGTGTAGTGGGTGCGATTGAATTGCAGGCAACGATACGGCCAGAAGCACAGGAAATTATTGATGCTTTGCATGATCGTGAAATATCGCTGTCTATTATTTCGGGTGATCAAAAAGAGCCTACCAGACAGTTAGCAGAACAACTAGGTATTGATCATTATCATGCTGAAGTGCTACCTGAACAAAAAGCAAAATTAATCGCTAAATTGCAGCAGCAAGGTAAATCAGTGTGTTATATCGGGGACGGTATTAATGATTCCATTGCGCTAAAGCAGGCTGATGTATCAGTCTCTTTACGAGGTGCATCTAGTATTGCTACAGATACCGCTGAGGTTATTCTTATGGACGGAACTCTGAGCCAATTGGAAGAACTTTTTATACTTGCAGAAGATTATGAGCAGAATATGAAATTAACCACAAACGCAGTGATACTTCCTTGTATAATTAATTTTGGGGGTGCATTTGTGACTAGTTTTACCCTACTTGACTCAATGATACTCAGTGGTGCAAGTGTTATTGCAGGATTTGGCAGTGCTATACAGCCTTTATTAACGCATAGAAAAGGTGACCAATAAACCAAGAGGACGCTACTATATTGTCCAAACGCTCATTTAAACTGTTAATTATTTGCCCTTTTCTAAATCTATTTGGAATATTTCAATTAATATTAATTCAAAGATAAATAGCTTGATTAAAATAAAGCCTGTTTAATTTCAATCAAGTATAACCCCCCATTGAAATTCCTCTCAATGATTGTTTTTTATTTTACTGAAGTTATTCTATCCACTCATAAATTTCAGTTAAGGTGGGATCGCATTTGTAGCAAGTGGTTCCACATCCAGAATTGGGATTTAAGCGTGTAAGTTTGCCTTTTTTAATCCATTTGTCTAACATGCCACGTAAAGCATCTGCATCCATATTAAAATGCAAGACTAAATCATACAAAGTAACTCGTTTTCTTTGGATTAAATAACTGCGAAGTTCAGATAAAATCATAATACAGATTCCGGTTTAACAGTTAATGTAGTAGTATTTTTACCATATATCCACAAACCCAATAAGACCGCGATAAAGCCAATTATTAACCCTAAAATCCAACTTAATGAATATTCTGGATGTAAATTATAACGTGCAACTTGATAAAAAATTGTCGCTGTCATATAAGCTAAACCAGTAGTCCAAAAGAGTACAAACAGTGTCCAAGCTCCATTAGTTTCACGATAAATTGCCGCAGTTGCTGCTACACAAGGCGCATATAACAAAATAAACAATAAATATGCGAAGGCTCCGGCTTGACCATCAAAATTAGCTTGCATAACTGTAAAAGTACCCGCATTTACTGCTTGATCTGTAGCAGCAGCATCAATAGTATTTACATCGCCAATATTTAATCCCAATGGGTCTAATAAATTATCTGCTACTGCAAGTAAATTTTCTGGAACAGTTGCAAAAGCTGTAATCAAAGCGGTACTTAAAACAAATTCTTCAGTTTCTACTTCAAGCTTAGAATCCATTTGACTATATAAAGTATCTAGTGTTCCAACTACGGCTTCTTTAGCTAATACGCCAGTGAAAATTCCTACTGTAGCCACCCAATTATCATTTGTAATTCCCATGGGTTTAAATGCTGGGGTCAAACTACGTCCAATAGCACTTAATACCGAAGTATTGCTATTCTCTTGTCCAAAACTACCATCTGTACCTAAGGCATTTAAGAAATTTAAGACTAATACCATTGGCACAATCACTTTGCCAGCATTGAATATAAAGGCTTGTAAGCGATCCCAAGTTTTTGTAATTACACCTTGCAAAGTAGGTAAATGATATGCAGGTAATTCCATAATAAATGGCGTTGCATCACCTTTAAACAAGGTATGACGCATAATTAAGCCAGTTAACACTGCAACTAGAATGCCAAATAAATACAAACCAAAAACTATATTTTGTCCACTAATGGGAAAAAATGCCGCTGCAAATAAAGCATATACTGGCAATCTAGCCCCACAAGACATAAATGGGTTCATTAAGTTAGTTAGAATGCGGTCTTTTTTATTATCTAGGGTTCTAGTCGCCATTATTGCAGGTACATTACAGCCAAAGCCTACAATCATAGGCACAAATGCTTTGCCTGGTAAGCCAATAAAACTCATAAATCTATCCATAACAAATGCAGCTCTGGACATATAGCCTGAATCCTCTAAAGCGGACAGGAATAAAAATAAGAATCCAACTATTGGAATAAAGGTAGCTACAACTTGAATTCCGCCGCCAATACCGTTAGCACATAACACTACTAACCATTCAGGAAGTTTGAGTGCAGTTAATACCTCTGCTAAACCATCCACCATAAGTGCGCCAACTGTTTGATCGAATACATCAATAAATGCGCTACCAATATTAATGGTAAACATAAACATGCTGTACATAACCAACAAAAAAATTGGAATCCCTAAAAATCTATTTAACACTATATTGTCAATTATTTCAGTACGATGGCGACTAACCTCGCCTAATTTGCATACACAAGCTTGAGTAATTGCATTTACAAATCCATATCTAGCATCAGCAGCTAAAATATCTATTTCATCTTCGGTTTCTTGTTCTACTTGTTGTTGTAATTTTTGAATATCTGCATACACTTGCTTGTCAATTAAAGAAATTGCCAAAGTATCAGATTCTAAAGCTCGCAATGCTAACCAACGTAAATCACATTTGGCTGCAATTGCCTGTTGATGAATCAAATTACTAGCAGATTCAATTGCTTGCTCTAAAACTGGATGATATTGAATAATTAATTCAGGAATTTTTTGCTGCTGCACTGCAAGATTAATAGCAGTTTTTAAAGCTCCCAAACCGGTTTTTGTAGAAGCAGTAATTGGAATTATTGGGCAAGAAAAAGTTTTTTCTAAAGCTGCAATATCAATTTTAATGCCGCGTTTATGTACAGCATCCATCATATTCAGCACCAATAACATTGGCACTTTCATTTCAATTAATTGTGAAGTCAAATATAAATTGCGTTCAATATTGGATGCATCAATTATATTAATAACTAACTGAGCTTGTTTTGAAGCTACATAATCTCGCGCTACTTTTTCATCTAAAGAAACTTCATCATCTGCGGCTTCTAAAGAATAAGTTCCAGGCAAATCTACTAATTCAATAATAGTTTGTGCGTGTTGATATTCACCAGTTTTTTTCTCAACCGTAACTCCAGGCCAATTACCTACCTGTTGTTTAGAACCAGTTAAAGCATTAAATACTGTAGTTTTTCCACAATTAGGATTGCCTACAACACCAACAGTGAACTTAACAGTCATTACATTTTCTCAATCAATAGGATGTTAGCTTCATTTTTGCGTAAAGTAAGCGCAAACCCACGAATTTTAATTTCTACAGGATCTCCCATAGGTGCAAATCTAGTAATGCTAAATGGCGTTCCAGGAGTTAACCCCATAGCCAATAAGCGTTTTCTATACACTTTGCCAGACTTATCAAAACCTATTATTTTGCCATGATCGCCAACAGCTAAATTTTTTAAATTATTAATCATAATAAACTAGTCCCGTAAAAAAATAAAATTAGCTATAACAGCATTTTGGCAAGGCTTGCAAACCATTTAACTCTATGCCCTAAATACTATCAAGAATCATTCTCATTTGCAATTTAAATTACTAAATGTTAGTGCGCCAACATAATTAAAGATAATTTTCATGTAGATTACTGCTACTTATGCTATTATGGGCGGTTTTAGTATTTTAGGAGATTAATCATGGCCAAAGAAGATCAAATTGAAATGGAAGGGAAGGTTATTGACACACTTCCTAATACTATGTTTAGAGTTGAACTTGAAAATGGACATATTGTTACTGCCCATATTTCTGGAAAAATGCGCAAACATTACATTAGAATTTTAACTGGTGATAAAGTAAAAGTAGAAATGACCCCATATGATTTAAGTAAAGGTAGAATTACTTTCCGTATGCGCTAATCTCAAAAACTAAAAATTTACTTTTCTGTTAGAGTTAAATCTTTACTTGTCATTGCAAAACTTAGGTCGTCATTTTCCACATAAATACGTACAAACCCTCCCTTAGATAATTTTCCAAACAACAAATCATTTGCCAAGGGTTTTTTTATTTTTTCTTGAACCAGTCTCTCCATAGGTCTTGCACCCATTTTCGGGTCACACCCATGTTCTGCAAGCCATAAACGCGCTTCTGCCTCTAAAGTTAGCGTTACATGTTTATCGCCAAGTAAAGCTTCTAGTTCAAAAATAAATTTATCTACTACACTGCCAACAATAGAAATATCTAATGGTTTAAATTGCACTATCGCATCTAAACGATTCCTAAATTCAGGTGAAAAACCTTTTTCAATGATGCGCAAACTGTCACTAGCATGGTCTTGTTGGGTAAAACCAATAGATGCACGACTACCTTCTTCTGCACCAGCATTTGTGGTCATTACCAAGATAATATTTCTAAAGTCTGCTTTTCGACCATTATTATCGGTTAAAGTGCCGTGATCCATAACTTGTAATAACAAATTAAATACATCCGGATGAGCTTTTTCTAGTTCATCCAAAAGTAATACCGCATGTGGATGTTTATTTATTTGCTCAGTCAACAAACCACCCTGATCGAAACCCACATATCCAGGAGGCGCGCCAATTAAACGTGATACTGTATGTCGCTCCATATATTCTGACATGTCAAAACGGATTAATTCAACCCCTAAAACTTTTGCAAGTTGCCTAGTTAACTCGGTTTTACCTACTCCAGTAGGACCAGAAAATAAAAATGAGCCAATAGTTTTAGAACTTTCACGTAAACCAGCACGGGATAATTGAATTGCAGTTACTAAAGAACTAATAGCTTCATCTTGTCCAAAAACCAATAATTTTAGATTTTTTTCTAAATTTTCTAATTTATCTTTATCTGTAGCTGAAACTGATTTTTCAGGAATACGAGCAATTTTTGCAATAATTTCTTCAATTTCCGCAGTATTAATAATTTCTTTACGCTCATCTTTGGCAACTAAGCGTTGTTTCGCACCTGCTTCATCAATCACATCAATAGCTTTATCTGGCAAAAACCTATCAGTAATAAACCGTTCTGAAAGTTGGGCCGCCAAATGCAACGCTTCCAAACTATATTTAAGTTCATGGTGGGCTTCAAATCTAGATTTCAAACCCTGTAAAATTTGATAAGTTTCTTCTACTGAAGGTTCAGTAATATCAATTTTTTGAAATCTACGCGCTAAAGCATGATCTTTCTCAAAAATTCCACGATATTCTTGGTAAGTAGTAGAACCAATACAACGTAATTGTCCTGAAGCCAATACTGGTTTAATCAAGTTTGAGGCATCCATAACCCCACCTGATGCTGATCCCGCACCAATAATAGTATGAATTTCATCAATAAACAAAATTGATTGCGGCTGTTTTTTAAGTTGATTTATAAGAGATTTAAAACGTTTTTCAAAATCACCGCGATACTTAGTTCCAGCTACTAATGCACCTAAATCTAAAGAGTAAATAATATTATCATTTAAAATTTCAGGTACTTGCCCATCAACAATACGTTTTGCTAAACCTTCAGCAATTGCAGTTTTACCTACTCCAGCTTCACCAACCAATAAGGGATTGTTTTTTCTACGTCTACATAAAGTTTGAATAGTGCGTTCAATTTCTACACTGCGCCCAATCAAAGGATCAATTTTATCTGCTAATGCTTCTTTATTTAAATTAATCGCATATTTTTCTAGCGCATTTTGCTGTAAATCTTCATTAACTTTTTGAGTGGAAGTATTTTTACCAAGAAAATCATTCTGCTCAGATTCAGTTTTAGAAATACCATGGGCTAAATAATTCACTACATTTAAGCGTGAAATATCTTGTTGATTTAATAAATATACTGCGTGAGATTCTTGTTCACTAAATAATGCTACTAAAATATTTGCGCCTAAAACTTCTTTTTTATCTGAAGATTGCACATGAAAGACTGCACGTTGTAAAACTCTTTGAAACCCTAGAGTAGGTTGAATTTCGCGTTTTACATCCTCTGAAACCAAAGAAATAGTTTCCAAAATAAACTGCTGTAAATTAGTCCGCAACAATTCAATATCACAACTACATGATTTCAAAATAGGTTGAATAGAATCCATTTTTAACAATGCCAACAATAAATGTTCTACTGTTATATATTCATGCCGTTGCACATGCGCGTCTGTAAAAGCTTGATTTAAAGCAGTTTCCAATTCTTTACTTAACATTATTTTTCCTAGCTTATGTGACTTCCATTGAGCATTTTAACGGATGATTTTGCTCACGCGAGAACTCATTGACAATATGAACTTTGGTTTCCGCTACATCTTTAGAAAAAACTCCACAGACACCTACGCCTTCATTATGAATTTGTAACATAATATCTGTGGCTTGCCCATAAGTCATATTAAAAAAATCAATCAAAACGTCAACCACAAAATCCATTGGGGTAAAATCATCATTTAACAAAACTACCTTATATAAAGGAGGCTTTTTTAATTGGGGTTTTGCTGGGGCGACCACGCAATCGCCATTATCTTTTACAGGTTCAAAATCAGACATAATTCTATAGTAGTTTATTTCAAGTTAACTAAATATTTCCATAAAAATCATTACAGTATTAGTTGCTTAATAAATACTACTTATTTTAAGTTATCAATAAATGTTGCTGATTATAGCCTAAATACTCGTGTAAATTGGTGAATATTTAATCTAAGTTCAGAGTAAGTTAATATAGTTTGCGCATAGTTCAAAATCACTATTAATTATAATACAGTTTGTGAATGAGTTGCTGCTGCTTGAATAAATCCTGTAAACAAAGGATGCCCTTTTCTAGGTGTAGAAGTAAATTCAGGATGAAATTGGCAAGCTATAAACCAAGGATGTTGTGGAATTTCAATAACTTCTACTAACCTACCATCAATAGATTTCCCTACAAAACTCATACCCTCAGCTTCTAATGCAGCTATATAATTATTATTAAATTCATATCTATGCCGATGACGTTCATTAATCACGTCTTTTTGGTACAAAGTATAAATTAAAGAATCTGATTTCAAACGACATTTTTGAGTTCCTAAACGCATAGTGCCGCCTAAATCAGAATGTTCGGCTCGAGTTTGTACTGTGCCACATTCATTCATCCACTCAGTAATTAAACCAATTACTGGATGCGGCGTATTTGGCAAGAATTCCGTACTATGCGTGCCTTCTAAACCAACAACATTGCGTGCAAATTCAATTACCGCTACTTGCATGCCCAAACAAATGCCTAAATAAGGAATATTATGTTCTCTAGCAAACCTAACAGTAGCAATTTTACCTTCCACTCCACGTTCACCAAAGCCTCCAGGCACTAAAATAGCCGACACATTATGTAATTGCGCTAAACCTTCTTCTTCAATAGTTTCTGAATCAATATATTTTATTTTCACCTGATTATGGGTATGAATACCAGCATGAATTAAAGCTTCGTGCAAAGATTTATATGCATCATTATGTTCAACATATTTACCAACAATTGCAATTTGCACTATATTGGTCGCAGCTTGTAAAGATTCAACCACTTGTTTCCATTCAGATAAATCAGCTTTTGGAACATCCAGCCGCAATTTTTCTACCACAATATCATCTAAACCTTGATCATTTAATAATAAAGGTATTTGATAAATTGTTTTAGCATCAATAGCCGAAATTACTGCATTCTCAGCTACATTGGTAAATAATGCAATTTTACGCCGTTCAGGTTTTGGAATAGGTCGCTCTGAACGACAAATTAAAATATCTGGCTGAATCCCAATAGTGCGTAATTCTTTCACTGAATGTTGGGTAGGTTTGGTTTTTATTTCACCTGCAGAAGCAATATACGGCACTAAAGTCAAATGAATAAATAAGGTTCTATCCGCACCTAATTCCACTCTAATTTGGCGAATTGCTTCTAAAAATGGCAATGATTCAATATCCCCAACCGTACCACCAACTTCAATTAAAGCTACATCTGTACCTTCGGCACTTTGATAAATTCTATGTTTAATTTCATCGGTAATATGCGGAATTACCTGCACAGTTGCACCTAAATAATCCCCCTTGCGTTCTTTGCGTAACACCGATTCATACACCTGCCCAGTAGTAAAATTATTTTTCCTAGACATGGTTGTTTTTAAGAAGCGTTCATAATGACCCAAATCCAAATCAGTTTCTGCACCATCTTCAGTTACAAACACTTCTCCATGCTGAAATGGACTCATAGTGCCAGGATCAACATTAATATATGGGTCTAATTTAGTCATCGTGACTTTAAGTTCACGTTCTTCTAGAATTGCTGCTAAAGATGAAGCTGCAATTCCTTTCCCTAGTGAAGATACCACTCCGCCAGTAATAAAAATAAATTTAGTCATGTAGATAAGTACATTTTCCTATAAAGCTGATGACGTTAAAACGACCCATTTTAACATTTTTCAAGCTAATGCTGTTGATAAAATCAAGCTTGATTTTGATGCCAAATTAATTGATAACAAGTTTCAGATTCAGTACCCAAAAAATCTGCATGAATCCATAAATCAGCCACTGCCACCAAATTTTCATTAAAATATATTAATGGTATTTGCGCCCGCTCCCAAGGTGGAATCTTAGCTTCTTGGAATAATTTTTTTAAACTATGCTGACCTTTACGA
>DAOUSJ010000076.1 GCA_030627285.1 Methylococcaceae bacterium
AATTTAAAACATAATCCACCCGATCACGAGTAGGATATTCATGTAAATTATTTTGGACGGTAGTTATTGGAACTATTGTAGTAGTTGTAATTTTAGGACTGGTTTTAGTTGTTGGGCAACCAATTAATAATAAGCTTAAGCCAGTGATGCTAGCAATAAAAATTTGTTTCATATAAACGCAGGAAAATAAAATTAACAGGTTTCCATTGTAGCATCGTAAGATTGAATCTTCTGAGTGATTATTTACCCCAAAAACCCAATATCTTAAATGCTGGATTTAGAGGTAAATTAAATCCTATCTGTAATATTACATTTAGAGCCTTTTACAGATTTACTTAACAGATTTTTGTACAATAACTTGAATTTGTGCTAGTGCTGAACCCATGGTTTGATCAACGGTTGAACCTAGGCTTGCAAAAAATATATTTAGTTCGTCTAATAAAGCAATCGAAAGTAATTGTTTGTGCATGAGTTGGTGTATTAATTCATTATGTTTTATTCGGATAGCTTTGGAATTTTCAGTTTCTATTGCTAATTTTTGTAGTTGATAATTATATTTATGGTCTTGTATTATTGCGGAAATTATTCGAGCTTTAGGTAATGATTTTAACAGTTCATAAATATCAAAAGAGCATGGTGACCAAGTATTGTTGGTTTTAAATCTAAATGTAGCCTTGTGATCTGAATTAAATCTACTTGGCCATTGTCCTTGTTCATATAAATCTTCATGCGGAACAACAGTAATTAGGTATCCTCCTGGTTTGACGAGTTGCCACCAATCTTGAATAGCTTTTTCGGGTTGATGCATATGTTCTAAACAATGGCTGCTATTTACTGTATCAAAACTATTTGGTTTCAGGTGTCTCAAAATTTTATTGGCATCTCCGTGTTGTTGATCAAATGCTTGTGCGTGTGATATCACAACATCACTTCCACAACCTATATCTAACACAGTTCCAGAAAAATAAGTTTGGTCAAAATTAGAGGCACGTACTAAACGTGTTTTTGAACTTTCTTGCATAATTACATTCCTTTATTATATTTCTGTCAGTTAGGATGAGCATCATCTTACATTTGTTATGAAAATTTTGCTCTGGTATATAACTAGTTTAATAAAACAATCAGATGAAAATGCAAGTAAAGAAATCAGAAAAAAATATGAAAGGATTAGGTAAACTTGCCGCTGGGGAGCCGCCCCAGCTAGAACTCATCATCTTTTAGCTAATAGTTTCCTATTAGATATCCAGAAGGTTACGGTAGGCTACCGTTTCGGCAAGTCTGTGAATACTATAAACTTAATTCTAAAAAATAACAACCCAATAAGACCCTTCAAAGAGAACTCAATGGCATTTTTCAATTTACACCTTTAACTTAATATGGGAGAATATTGGGCAGAATAAAAAAGTAAAGGTCACTTTAGTATCTTAGGTTACCAGTTAATTTTTACATTATTATTTGCTTGCATTTAACTAGTTTTCTAAATCACTCTTCAGCTGCAAAATCCACAATTTCTTTTAACTTCTGATTCATTTGTTCTGCGAAATCATTTAACTTAGGATTATCAGTGTTCGTAGGTAACAACTTTGTTTTTACAATCACTTGTTGCTGGAATTCATAAGTAACCACATTACACGGCATATGTTCCACCGCATGTGGTGACAATTCTAATAAAGTTTTGGCATGAGTTAAATTACAAAACTGAATTGTATCGTATTCAGGAAATCCCTTAGTTCCGCGTTCCCGAATCACTTTGCCCACGCGACTATGACCTGTAATGCGAAAATTATGTTCAGTAATTGCAATTTCTAATTCCGCCAATACATCCGCATAAGGCTTTTGTGTACTCATTTGATAACTTGAATTAGCCACTGGGTTGACAACACAACTTGCAATCACACTCAAACTTGCGACAATAAACCCTAATTTCATAATTTTTTTATCCTAGTTATAATCATTAAATGTCCCAATTGAAAGCTCCACAACCTAGCACTACCGGCGTTATTCTTGCTGGTGGTTTGGCTAGAAGAATGCATAATCAAGATAAAGGTTTAGTGCATTATAACTCGCAGGCTCTAATTAGTTATGCCATTCATGCCATGCAACCAGTGGTGGATGAATTGCTAATTAATGCCAACCGCAACCAAGACGAATATGCGCAATTCAATTTTCCAATAATTACAGATCAAGAATTAAATTTTTCTGGACCTTTAGCTGGAATCCTAAGTGCAATGCATGTTAGTAAGCATGAAGTATTGCTAGTAATCCCGTGTGATTCACCGTTAATACGCAGTGAAGATTTGTTAAAATTACGTAACACTTTACACACAAGTAAAGCCGAAATTGCAGTTGCATTTGATGGTGAACGTTTGCAACCAGTATTTTTAGCCTTAAGAACTAACTTAAAAACTAGTTTAGCGGCTTATTTAGCCTCTGGAAAACGCAAAATAGATTTTTGGTTACAGCAACATGTTTTAGTGCAAGTGGATTTTAGCACGCGCCCAGATATGTTTATTAATATCAATACTTTAACTGAATTATCCAGTTTAGAACAACAATACCAACCAGAACTTAGCCAAGCTGGGTTAAATATTTCTATTCCTACGCAAGTAGTTGATGCTACTGGTGCTAGTCGTGAAATTTATTTAGTTGCAGAACATCCATTAACAATTTATGTGGATAAACAAGAAATTGTAACCTTAATGACTATGGGAACGCATCCAGAATGGTTGACCTTAGGTTATTTAAAAAATCAAGGTTTTTTTACACATTTAGCCGAAATTAAATTAGTCCAAGTAGATTGGCAAACTAACGCAGTGGCAGTAATTACCACCCAAGAAAACAGTGATTTCACGGCGCAATTACAACATCGCACAGTTACAACTGGTTGTGGTCAAGGTACGGTATTTGGGCGTTTAATGGACAAATTAGATAATATTAGTTTGCCAGCAGTAACTTTAAAACAGTCAACTATTTACGCAGTGTTAGATTTATTAGCCACGCATAACGAGGCCTATAAAAAATCTGGCGCAGTGCATGGATGTGCATTAACTAGTACCACGCAAGTAGATTTTTTTGTGGAAGATGTAGGGCGACATAATGCTGTAGATGCAATTGCTGGAGCTATGTGGTTGCAAAATATCTCTGGAACACAGAAAATTTTTTATACTACTGGCAGGTTAACTTCAGAAATGGTTATTAAAGTTGCACAAATGGAAATACCAATTTTAATATCCCGTTCTGGAGCTACACAAATGGGCTTAAAAATGGCACAACAAGCTGGAGTTACTCTAATTTCACGCGCTAAAGGCAAACATTTTTTAGTTTTAACTGGCATAGATAAGATTGTGTTCGATGTTAATAATGCATAAACTAAATTTTCTATTTTTAACTTAATTATTCCCATACTTATATTTATGCATACAACCGTTGCAAATTGGCCGACACCAAAATATATTCCGAATTATGAACCGCATTTTTTATTTATTCTTACTCCACCTTTTTCTGGATCTACCGCATTGGCAGAACTAATTAATAGTAGTCATAAAACTATGATTTTACGTAATAAAGCTGAGGGTCAATGGTTGATTTCAGGTTTATGTGATAGTGAGCGGTGGAATCCAGAGAAAGAAATTAATTACCAATCTATCAAAGCAGTGTGGTTACAAAAATATCAAACAGTACATAGATTAGTACAAAATATTGAAGTAGTAATTGAAAAAAGTCCACCTAATATGGTGCGGATTGAAGCTTTAGCAGTGCAATTTAAATCTTATTCGATCTTGGCAAATAATAGAAATCCATATGCTCAATGTGCTAGCCATTTGTATAGAAATAATAAAGATGCGCAGAATCTTAGTGCTAGCACGCGCTTGGAAATTTTAGCCAGTGTTGCTAATGATTGGGTGGTTAGAAGTTATACCATTCAAAAATTGGTGCAAAAATTGCAATTACCATTGCTTACTTATGAAGAATTTTGTCAAAATCTAGCGGCTATTATTGAAATTTTATCCCAATTTCCAGACTTAAAAATTATGGCAGCTAGTATTAATCCTAATGCTAAAGTTAAGGTTAAAGATTATCAACCACAAGCAATTGTAAATCAAAATGCACGTCAATTAGTCAATTTAAACGCTAGTGAAATTCAATGCTTAACGAGTGTTTTTGAACAACATGAAGCATTACTCGATTTTTATGCATATAAATTAACTGTAGCATGACATATTTAATGGATTTAGATTTAAATTTAAATTGGATGGAGTTATTTACTGTTTCTAGTTCCAGTTTTTTATTAGTGTTTGCCGCTGAAATGGGAGATAAAAGCCAATTGGTTTGCATGGCTTTAGCTGCTAGATATAGAGCTACACCAGTGTTATTAGGTTCAATTTTAGCATTTTTAGGTCTCAATACTTTAGCGGTTACTTTTGGGGTAGTGTTAGCTAGTTGGATGCCAGAGTTTATTGTATCTGCTTCCGTGGCGGTATTATTCTTGCTATTTGGAATTTTGGCTATGCAAATTGAAGCAGAAGATGATGATGAATCTATGACTATTCGCAGTCATGGGAGTATTTTTTTAGGCACGTTTTTATTAATTACTGTAGCTGAATTTGGCGATAAAACCCAGTTAGCAGTGGTAGCTCTAAGTAGCACCAGTATTCCAGTGGCAGTTTGGATAGGTGCTACTTTGGCCTTAATTACTACTTCAGTATTGGGTGTGTGGGCTGGTAGAACTGTATTGCAAAAATTACCCATGACCTTATTGCATCGTGTCAGTGGCGTAATTTTCATATTATTGGCAATTTTTGCAGCATATAAAACTTATGTAAATTTTAATATTGAAACTATTAATAGCGTTTTATATTTGTAGGCAATTGGTCGAAAATTGGATGTTTAGCAATGCCGTATTGAGCAGGATAATAGACTCCACCTAAAAACAAGCCATCTGGCGGTGCAGTAACTCCACCTTGGGAGCGATCTTTTAGTTCTAATAATTCTTGAGTCCAAGTTATGGGGCGTTTGCCAGTGCCAATAGAAATTAATACTCCGGCAATATTACGTACCATGTGATGCAAAAATGCGTTTGCAGATAAATCAATAATCACTTGATTGTCTTGGCGATATACATGAATAAAATACATGTAACGTTGGGGACTTTTGGATTGGCAACCTTGCGCTCTAAATGAAGAAAAATCAAAATTACCTACTAAAGATTGAGCTGCAAGATGCATTTTATCTGCATCTAAAGCTTCATAACACCAAGTCGATTGTTGTTTTAATAAGGCAGATTTTACCGGCCGATTTAAAATAATGTAGCGATAAAACCGTGCTAAAGCACTGTAACGAGCATGAAAATCATCAACGGCAACTTTTGCCCATAAAATGCGTACATCAGGGGATAAATGCCGATTTCCACCTAACATCCAAGCATGTAAAACTCTAGTTGCAGTAGTATCAAAATGCACTATTTGTTCCAGTGCATGTACTCCTGAATCAGTGCGCCCAGTGCAAATAACTCTTATTTTATGCCCAGCTATTTTTTCTAAAGCAGCTTCTACAACTGCTTGCACAGTACGAAATTTAATTTGCCATTGCCAGCCATAAAATGCGCTACCATCGTACTCAATACCTAAAACAATTCGTTGCATTATTTTCACTATAGTTAAGTTTAAACAAGATTGAAGGAGATTTTTTTGCGAAATAAATCTGATAAAAGTTAAATTATTCCGCAGATTTTTAAGAAACTGCTAATCTTAAACATGTTATTACACGCTGAATGAGATAGAACATTGGAAGCAGATATATCGACAGACTTAACCATCTTACAAAGTTGTTTAAATGAAATGTTGGATAAGGTTGAAAATGATAAACATATTTTAAAGAAATTTATAGCTTTTCAACAAGATTTGTTCAAGCTAAATGATTTATCAGAAATTATTGCCCATGTTTTACCGACATTAAGCGATTTTTTCGCCTTAGATGATATTAGTTTAACTTTAGTTGACACCAAAAAAACCATAGTAGATGCGTTGTCTAATAGCGCATATAAAAATAGTAATCAGCTGATTTTGCTAGAAGATAAATTGATTTTAAGCAATGCCTTAGCAGATGGTGAATATAATGGTAATTATGACAATAATATCCATCAAGTATTTTTTCCTTCACGAGAAACGCCGCCGTTAGTGATTTTAGTAATTCCATTAATTCGGCGGGAAAATTATTTAGGCTCGTTAAATTTAGCTAGCAATAATTCACATCATTTTATGCACAGTACTTTAATGGAATTTGTGCAACCATTGGTAACTACATTAACTCAAAGTTTAGAAGCAAGTTTTAATTTTGCAGTAGTGAAACAGTTAGAATTAACCCAAAGCTTAGCTGTATTTAATAATCGTGAATATTTAGAACAGCGGTTAGCCGAAGAATTTGCTCGTAGTCAAACTAGTGTGCATTGTATTGCCTGTTTAATGTTGGAAATTAATATTGCTAAACATGCAAAAATAATTCAAGTTGAACAAATGGAAACATATGTTATGCAAACTATTGCTGAGTTAGTAAAACCGCATTTACGCCGTGCAGATGTGTTTAGTTATTACACTAGCACTAAATTTGCCGCGATGTTAGTTAATGTTAATGATAGTGTGATTGTGGCAATTGAAACTAGGTTGCAAGCTTTAATTTCCCAACATGTATTTAGATTTTCTGGGCAACTTATTAAAGTGTCAATGTTATGTGGACATGCAACCCAAGTGCTTAAATCAGCAACAGAAACTAAACATCCGGCTTTGGCAATGCAATTGTTGAATAGTGCAGATGAAAATTTGTTAAATGTAATTACTGCACCGCCAGTAAAAACTGTAACTACCAAAAAAACTCCAATTAGTCGCCGTAAAACTTCAGCATCTCAGAGTTAATTAATGCATTCTGTAGATGTATTATGTGTGGGTCAGGCTTGTTATGATTTAGTTTTTACTGTAAATCAAGTACCACAAATAGACACCAAAATAGTGGCTACAGATTTAATTAATTGTGGTGGTGGGCCAGCTGCAAATGCTGCCTGTGCAGTAACCAAATTAGGTTGTACAGCTGCATTTGCGGGTTATTTAGGTACAGATGCTTATGGTCAACAACATGCACAAGAATTTGTAGAAGCTGGGGTAAACACTAGTTTATTGCAACGTGATGTAATGCCAACACCTATTTCTGTGGTGTTAGTGCAAGCAGATGGAAGCAGAGCTTTAATTAATTACACTGGCAATACGCCATATTTATCGCCTGAGAATATAAATTTTAGCCATATCCGCCCTAAAGTAATTTTGTTGGATGGACATCAACCAAATTTATCAGCTAACTTGCTTGCTTATGCTAAAAAACATGCAATTCCAACCGTATTAGATGCAGGCTCTTTACATATTGGCACAAGTTATTTAATGGATAAGGTTGATTATTTAGTAGCTTCAGAAAAATTTGCTTTACAATGTGCATCGAATCTTCAACTTGCGTTGGCAAAATTAGCTAGATTAGTTCCAACAGTGGTAATTACTTTAGGTAACCAAGGTTTAATTTGGCAACGAGGATTAGAACAAGGCAATTATGCGGCGTTTAAAGTCTTGGTTGTAGATACTAATGGAGCTGGAGATGCATTTCATGCTGGTTTTGTCGTAGCTTTGGCGCAACAAAAATCTTGGAATGAAATTTTAACTTTTGCTAGTGCTACAGGGGCTTTATGTTGTACTAAATTGGGTGCGCGTTTAGCCTTGCCTACTGAAGCTGAACAGCAGAATTTTTTAGCAACTAATACTTGATAATATATGCAAAAAATTTTAGTGGTATTTACTGGTGGTACTATTGGCTCAATTGTGATTAATGGAATTACAAATGTAGCTAGAAATAGTAGGTTTCAATTAATTGAATTATTTCAAGCACAAAATTCTACCTATGCAATAGAATTTGATTGTATTCAGCCGTTACACTTATTAAGTGAAAATAATTTACCTAGTACTTGGACTGCTTTAATTCAGGCTATAGAGGCGCAACCACTAGCTAGTTACGCTGGAATTATTGTTACTCATGGCACGGATACTTTAGCCTTTAGTGCAGCCGCCTTGGCAATATATTTTCATGCTTTGAAAAAACCATTATTATTAGTTTCTAGTAATTATCCGTTAGCAGATCCACAAGCAAATGGACTGGATAATTTTAGTTGTGCTGTGAGTTTTATTCAACAACAAGTAGCTAATGGGGTGTTTGTAGCGTATCAAAATCCAGAGCAAACTATGCAAGTACATTTAGGAGCTAGATTAGCATCTTCATTGCAACTCAGTAGTGATTTTATGAGTGTACAAGCGCAAGCATATATGGAATTTGTCGCTGGGAAATTTAAACTAAATACGCCTTTAAATCCAGTATCAACACAATACAAATTAACCTCTAAATTTAGTACGCGGATATTAATTATTAAACCTTATCCAGGCTTAAATTATTCCTATTATGATTTAGACCAAGTAGATGTGATATTACATGATTTATATCATTCTGGAACTGCTTGTAGTACAGATTTACCCAAGAATGATTTAAAGCATTTTATTCAAAAGTGTCAACAACAATCTAAGCCGATTTATTTGGCTCCTGCAATTAAATCAGCTAGTTGTTATCATAGCACCCATTCATTTATACAATCTGGAGCGCAAATATTATGGAATATATCTTTAGAAGTTGCATATGTGAAGCTGTTATTTGCATACGCACAATTTAATACACCGCTTAAAATTTCTAAATTTTTGGAAACTAATTTAGCTCAAGAACAACTTGCAGTTATTGTGTAGCATTACAAGCAGTTGGAATATATTTGTCCGACCAGAGTTTTAAAGGAATATTTTGTATTGGCAATTGCACAGATTCATTATTTTTAAAGCCTCTACCGGTAGCTAAATTAATATCGCAACTGAA
>DAOUSJ010000091.1 GCA_030627285.1 Methylococcaceae bacterium
CTTTGAAACTCTCTGTAACGAGCTGACCATTATAACTCAACGATCTTTTTTGTCAACACCTTGTTTAAAAATAATCTTCCTTGGTGTCTCTCAGAAACTGGTGTGTTGCTGAAAGAAAGGTGTATTATACAGAGCTTTTCTTAATCAGCAACTATTAATTCAATTATCCAAAAAAAATATTATCTGTGTTTGTATTTAACCTTTATATTCATATAGTTATACAAACTAATAATTTTAAAACTTTCAGTACAAAGTGCCTGAAAATGCAATAACATAAGCTTCATGTATGGTTTGCTACATTAAATTAATTGTATTTTTATCTTAAAAAATAAAATATAAGTAGTTCATTGATTCAAGCTCACAAAATAACTTTAACTCGTGCAAATTTCCTTTTTCCAACTTGATATACATGTTGTGACCCAATTGGGATAATTTGTTTAGGGTCAGAAATTTTTTCACTATCAATTTTAACTGCACCCTGCTTAATCATCCGCATAGCATCTGAAGTACTTTTAGTTAACCCAGAATTTTTCAATAGATTAGCAATACCAATTCCATCACCAATAGCCTCAAGTTCAAATTCATCTATATTATCTGGAATTGCACCACGCTGAAATCGTGCTTCAAAATTTTCTAATGCTTTATTGGCTGCAGATAAATCATGGAATCTTGTAATAATTTCTTGCGCCAACCATACTTTATATTGTCTAG
Source organism: Methylococcaceae bacterium (assembly GCA_030627285.1). Lineage (GTDB taxonomy): Bacteria > Pseudomonadota > Gammaproteobacteria > Methylococcales > Methylomonadaceae > WTBX01. The sequence continues at coordinate 712 of DAOUSJ010000091.1, forward strand.
GATTTGCGCCTTGTTCACATTCAAGTTGCCAATTATTAATTTCTTGCATGGATCTAAAACTCAATAATTCAAAATATCTCCACATTAAATCATCTGAAATTGACATAATTTTACCAAACATATCATCAGCAGTATCAGACACACCTATATAGTTGTTCAATGATTTAGACATTTTTTGAACACCATCTAAACCCTCTAAAATTGGCATCGTCATTACAACCTGTGGTTTTTGTCCATAAATAACTTGCAATTGCCGACCCATTAATAAGTTAAATTTTTGATCTGTGCCGCCTATTTCAACATCAGCCCGCATTGCTACTGAATCATACCCCTGAATTAATGGATATAAAAATTCATGAATTGCTATCGGCTGTCCAGACTTAAAACGTTTATTAAAATCATCGCGCTCCAACATTCTTGCAACAGTATGTTTAGCCGACAATTGAATTAAATCCACTGACGACATAGCATTCATCCAAGTAGAATTAAACATAACTTCAGTTTTATCTGGATCTAAAATTTTAAATACCTGTTCTTGATAAGTTTTAGCATTTTCCAACACCGCATCTCTAGTCAAAGCTTTCCGAGTAACATTTTTTCCCGTAGGATCGCCGATCATGCCAGTAAAATCACCAATTAAGAACAATACTTGATGACCTAAATCTTGAAATTGTTTTAACTTATTAATTAAAACTGTATGTCCCAAATGTAAATCTGGAGCCGTAGGATCAAAACCTGCTTTAATGCGCAAAGGATGATCTTGTTGTAACTTACTCACCAATTCATCATAAACTAAAACCTCATTAGTACCTCGAGCAAGAATTTCTAACTTATTTGATAGCGTCATTGTATCTCAATAATTAAGCATAATTAGACTCTAATTATAAGGCTATAACATCAATTTTATAGCAAAAAAATCAACTAATAGTCTATAATCATCTAATTATCATATTAGATAAGCCTTTATCTAATTCCTAGAGATCTACATTAATACCAAAAAAATCGTGAAAAATAGACTATATCAATCATTGTTTTTAGGCATTACGTCCGCAATAGCAGCAAGTGCAAGCTATGCCTTAATTACGCCGCAAAATATTCAAACACAATCTAAACTGGAAAATTTAAATGATAATTCCAAATTTTATATAAAGAAAAATTTAGCTCGCACGGTTAAGCATAAAATTAAATCAGGTGAAAGTTTATCATCTATTTTTCCAAAATATGACATAGACAGCATCACACTAGATAAAATCACTACCGCAAATAAGAATATATCTCTAAATTTCGCTGATTTAAGTGTAGATAAAATTTTATCTATCAAAATTAATCAACAAGGTGAACTAGAAAATTTAATTTATAGAAAAGATTTAGCTCAAACTTTAGTTGCAACTCGTCAAGGAGATGAATTCTATATTAATATAGAAAGCAAACCTATAGAATCTATAGAATCTATGGCGCAAGGATATATAGAAAATAATCTTTCTACAGATGGTAGCAAAGCTGGTTTGTCCTACACTTTAATTAATCAATTAGCAGATAAAATATTTGCTTGGGATATTGATTTTACTAAAGATTTACATGCTGGAGATAAATTTACTGTCATTTATGAACAGGGTTTAATTGAAGGGAAACGCTATAACACTGGTGACATTTTAGCCGCTGAATTAGTAATTGATGGCAAATCATATTCAGCTGTAAGGTATAAAGATGCAACTGGCAAAATAGAATACTATTCACCACAAGAGAAAAAAATTCGTAAAATTCGTAAAACTTTTTTACGCAGTCCAATAGAATTTGCTCGCATCAGTTCACATTTTAATTTAAAACGCAAACATCCAATTTTAAATCGTATTCGCGCACATAAGGGCGTAGACTACGCAGCTAAAACTGGCACCCCAATTAAAACTATTGGTAATGGTACTATTGCTTTTAGAGGAGTACAAAGAGGTTACGGTAATGTAATTATTGTTAAACATGGCAAAAAATACAGCTCTTTATATGCGCATATGTCTAAATTTAATAAAAAATATGCCTTAGGCAGCGAAGTAAATCAAGGCAATATAATTGGTTATGTAGGCAAATCTGGTCTAGCTACAGGGGCGCATTTACATTATGAATTTTTAGTAAATGGGGTGCATAAAAATCCTTTAACTGTAAATCTTCCAAGAACTGAGCCTGCAATAGATAAAGTTTTTATAGCTAATTTTCAACAACAAACTCAAAAATATGTAAATCAACTTAATTCCGCAAGTACAGAAACTGCAAAAATTAATCTTGATTCCCTACAACCACAAACAAAACATTAAATTTACTTAATCAATGCCCGAATTTTATATTGGACTTATGTCTGGAACTAGTGTTGATGGTATTGATGCTGGTTTAGTAGATTTTAGCGCGCACAAACCAAAATTAGTTGCATTTGAATACCATCCATTCTCAAGCTCAATCAAGCAAAAAATTCAACATTTAAGTGATATTAACACTAAAATAGATCTTAAAGAATATGGTGAATTAGACTGCCAACTTGGAGATTTATTTGCTAATACCGTTAATCAATTATTAAACCAAGCCAATATTTCTCACACAGAAGTTACAGCAATTGGTAGTCATGGACAAACTATTTATCATGCCCCAAATGATATATCTCCATTTTCATTACAAATTGGCGACCCAAATATAATTGCAGAAAAAACTAAAATAACTACTATTGCAGATTTTCGCCGCCGTGATATTGCTGCCACAGGTCAAGGCGCGCCGCTAGTTCCAGCATTCCATCAAGCAATGTTTGCAGACAACAACAAACATATTACTGTAGTTAATATTGGTGGCATTGCTAATATAACTGCATTATTTCAACATCATGTAACTGCTTTTGATACTGGCCCCGGCAATACCTTAATGGATTATTTGTGTCAAAAATATTGCCAAAAAGCCTATGACCACAATGGTGATTGGGGTAAAAGCGGCACAATTATTCCAGAATTATTGCATTTACTCAAGCAAAGCGAGTATTTCAAAAAAAGTCCGCCAAAAAGCACGGGTAAAGAATACTTTTCTCATACTTGGCTAGAAGCAAAAATTAAAAATTTTAATACTTATAAAGCCCAAGATATTCAAGCTACTTTATGTCATTTAACTGCTGAAACCATTAGTGATGCTATCCAAAAATACGCTCCAGAAACAGAAGAATTACTAATTTGTGGTGGTGGCGCACATAATCAAAACTTACTATCTTTATTAGCTAGAGATAACTACAGTGTAAATTCTACTGAAAAATATGGCATTCACCCAGATCACGTAGAAGCCATGGCCTTTGCATGGCTTGCAAGACAAAGTTTAAACAATTTAGCTGGCAATTTACATCAAGTTACAGGCGCGCACACACCAGTAATTCTGGGTGGTATTTACCCTGGCATCAATGGTTTAGGCTGAGAAAGACGAACCACAACCACAAGTTGTAGTAGCATTTGGATTACGAATCACAAATTGCGCCCCAGAAACATCTTCTTTGTAATCTATTTCAGCTCCAGCCAAATATTCAATACTCATTGAATCAATCAACACCATCACACCTTCTTTTTCCACTTGAGTATCATCATCATTTACTTCTTCATCAAAAGTAAACCCATATTGAAATCCAGAACAACCTCCTCCAGAAACATATACCCGCAATTTTAAATTATCATTACCCTCATCTGCTATTAAAGCACTCACTTTCTCTGCAGCACTACTAGTAAATACAATTGGCTTAGACATAATCATTCCTCACACATTTAAATTGCTCCAAGTATGCCTTTACCCAGTATTTTAGTCAACAATACAACTAGCAATTACTTACAATAGTCACAACAATGATACAATTTAAATTCTTAATATTTAACATTTAATAACTCATGTTTTTAAACCAATTTTACACTGAAATTGACCAACAAATTATCATTAGTGCTACTCAAGCAAGTTTATTTGCTAAAGAAATTGCCCAAGATTTCAACCCATTACATGACCCTGATTCAAAAAGATTTTGCGTGCCTGGAGATTTATTATTTGCCATAATTGTGGCTAAATATGGTTTAAGTGCAAAAATGGAATTTACTTTTTCAGGCATGGTTGGACACAATATTCCATTGAATTTTCCAGTAACTGCCGCAGAAAATTTTGATATTACCGATGACAAAGGCAAGGTTTACCTGAAAGTCCGTAGAAATGGGCAAACAATTAATACTGAAAATATAATGGCTAAATTTATTCGGGAATACGTGGCATTTTCTGGCCCCAATTTCCCACATGTGTTGGTACCACTAATGGCAGAACACAATGTAATGATTAACACCTTGCGCCCATTAGTAATTTATGAAAGCATGTCCTTTGAATTTTCCAATTTAGAATTTAATACTCCCAAATTAAAAGCCACTAATAACAATTTAAACATTAATGGCAAACGTGGCAATGCACAACTACATTTTCAAGTTATTGCAGATAATAAAATTATCGCTACAGGATTTAAAAAATTATTAATTAGCGGCATAAAAAATTATGATAAGGTTGTTATAAATAACTTTGTAGAACAATATTTAACACTACAAGCAAATTACACCAATACCCCTTAAATTTAAGACTTGGCCGACTATAACATTTTAGGAATAAATTCATGGATAAAAATCTTCCCTTGCCTGGCTTAGAAGTAGTTGGGCGTGGCATTTATTTAAGACCAAATCAACCTTATGAATTGAAACGAATTTTATTTCTGCAAATTCTAACTGATAAGGTTTATTATTCATCTGAAACCCAACAAAGCTATGCTATGCCAGATAATTATGGCGTAAATAATAGTCCGCCAATGCCAAATAATAAGGCCCTAAATCAACTTATTATTGAAGAATCTTGGGAAAAAATGAACCATCAAACCCAATTAGATTCCAAAGTAGCTATGGGAAATGCATTGTTTAGCGTTGATGCCAGTGCCAGCAAAAACAACCAAGTTAGCAGTGATGGTGAAGCTTATTACGCCTTACGCACTTCATTTATTCCTTTATGGGATGTTTATTTACCTGAAGCTAATGCCCAAGAATTTGAATTAGAAATCCCCACACCCTTTAAACACACTCATAGACGTGCTTATGATAAATTTTTTGAGCGTTATGGAACCCATTATGTAAAACGAGCTTGGGTAGGTGGCAAAGCTAATTTTGCACTCACTATTAGCAAAACTGAAGATATGAGTAAAGCTGATGTTCAAGCCAGTTTGCAAGCTAGTGCTTCAGGTTATGGTGATGCTAATGCCAGTGCTTCTTCAAATAAAAACCAACAAAACATTCAAAACAACTCCCAATGTGTGGTTTCAGGTAAAGGTGGTGATGAATTAAAATTGGCAGGTTTGAATACCTTAGATGAACAAGTGTATGCAGAATGGCTAACCACCATTAAAGATAATCCACAAGTAATTGAACTAGAAGTTGCTGGCATTTGGACTTTATTAGATGACCCAGAACAAGCTAAAACTCTAGCCACAGCTTATAAAACTGCTACCAGTTTCACGCCAATGTCAGCAATTTTATCTATAGAAAATATGCTTTATTTCATCTGTGATAAAAAATATTTTTGCTACAA
>DAOUSJ010000008.1 GCA_030627285.1 Methylococcaceae bacterium
ATGCTGCCGGTGGTTTTAAAGATTTTACCCGAGTTGCATCCAGTGATCCAACCATGTGGTTAGATATTTGTTTGGCAAATAAAACTGAAATTACCAGCTTAATTGCTGAATTACGCTCTGAATTAGAGGCTATTGAAACCATGATTCAAACCGATGCAAAACAAGAATTATTTGCAACTTTCAATGCTGCTAAACAAGCACGGCAACGTTTTTTAGATCAATTGAACGATTAGTTTGTGTAAATCACTACATTAATGTGATAATTTGTGGTTATTTTTAATTCTGTATTTAAAGCAAACTTATGTCAAAATCCATTACCTTTACCGTTCAACCTAGTGCATCTTTAAATGGTGTAGTCCGAGTTCCAGGGGATAAATCTATGTCACACCGTTCTATTATGTTAGGTTCAATAGCAGATGGTGTAACTCATGTAAAGGGATTTTTGCAGGCTGAAGATGCAATGTCTACTTTAAAAGCTTTTCGAGCTATGGGGGTTGAAATTACTGAGCCAGTAAATGGTGAGGTAACTATTCATGGCGTAGGTAAACATGGCTTGCAAGCACCAACAGAACCTTTGTATTTAGGTAATTCTGGGACATCAATGCGGTTGTTAAGCGGTTTATTGGCTGGGCAAAACTTTGATTGTACTTTAACTGGTGATGAATCCTTGTCTGGTCGTCCAATGCGTAGAGTTACTGAGCCATTGGCTTTAATGGGTGCGCAAATTGAGACTGAAACTAATGGCACCGCACCATTACATATTAAAGGTACGCCAAATTTAACTGGCATTGATTATGTGTTGCCAATGGCAAGTGCGCAAGTTAAATCCTGTGTTTTATTAGCAGGCATGTATGCTACTGGAACTACTACAACTGCTGAACTAGCACCAACACGAGACCATACCGAAAGAATGTTACAAGGGTTTGGGTATCCAGTTACAAGGAATGCTAACAAAGCTTCGATTAATAATTCTGGGAAACTTACAGCAGTTGAAATTGATGTTCCCAGTGATATTTCATCGGCAGCATTTTTCTTAGTTGGAGCTACAATTGCAAAAAATTCAGCGGTAACTTTGCAACATGTAGGTATGAATCCAACTCGCACTGGTGTAATTGATATTTTGCGTTTAATGGGAGCTAAAATTGAAGTTTTGAATCCACGCGAAATTGGTGGCGAACCAGTAGCAGATTTACATGTAACTAGCAGTGAATTGCATGGTATTGAAATTCCACAAGCATTAGTTCCATTAGCGATTGATGAATTTCCAGTATTATTTATTGCGGCTGCTTGTGCTACTGGAAAAACAATTTTAATTGGTGCTGAAGAATTACGTGTTAAAGAATGTGATCGGATTCAAGTCATGGCAGCTGGTTTGCAAACTTTAGGTATTGAGGCAGAAGTTACTAAGGATGGCATGATTATTAATAGTGGAACTATTGGTGGTGGTACTGTAGCTTCACATGGAGATCATCGGATTGCAATGGCATTTGCAATTGCAGGTTTACGGGCGCAAGCTCCAATTACAATTCAAAATTGTGCCAATGTAAATACTTCGTTTCCAGAATTTCAGCAACTAGCAACTAGTTTGGGTTTAGAGTTAACGAGTGCAGAATGAAAATTCCAGTATTAACCATTGATGGACCTAGTGGCGCAGGCAAAGGTACTGTTAGTCGTGCATTGGCACAACATTTGGGCTGGAATTATTTAGATAGTGGTTCAATTTACCGTGCTTTGGCGATTGCGTGCATCCAAGCAAAAATTTCTTTGGAGGATATTGATGCAGTAGTTAATATTGCTAAGTCCATGCAGTTGGAATTTGTGTGTGCGGATGAATTACAAGTTAAATTAGCTGGGGTTGATATTACTGCTGAGTTAGCCACGGAAGCTACAGGTAATATAGCCTCTATAATTGCTGCAATTCCAGTGGTGCGGGCAATTTTATTAGCTAAACAACATGATTTTCAACAATCTGCTGGATTGGTTGCTGATGGGCGCGATATGGGAACTGTAGTTTTTCCACAGGCAGAATATAAAATTTATTTAACTGCTAGTGCTACAGAACGTGCAAAAAGACGCTATAAACAGTTGATTAAAAAAGGAATAGATGCTAACCTTAGCCAAATAACCGCTGAGATAGAAAAACGCGATCAACGTGATACAGAGCGTGCGATTGCGCCTTTAATGCAAGCAGATGATGCTGTGTATCTTGATTCATCTGAATTATCCATAGTGCAAGTTATAGATACAATTTTAACTTTAATCCGTTAAGAATTTTTGGTGACTGCCATTTTATAGCAGTTTTTATTCACTTTGAAGAACAACAACGCTTGTTTGAGTTATGACAAGCACAGGAAACAATACAATGAGCGAAAGCTTTGCTGAATTATTTGAAGAAAGTTTAGCCCAGACTGAAATGCGTCCGGGAGCAATGTTAACTGGAATCGTACTAGACATAGAAAATGAGTACGTTATTGTTAGCACGCAGGCAAAATCTGAGGGTGTAATCCCTAAATGGCAATTTTTAAATCCAGATGGTGATTTAGAAGTTGAAATCGGTGATGAAGTTGAAGTTGCCTTAGATTTATTTGAAGATGGTTTGGGTTCAACACTGCTTTCGCGTGATAAAGCGAAGAAAAACAAAGCATGGGGTGAACTGGAACAAGCTTTTGAAGATGAAGCTACAATTTCAGGCCGAATTAATGGTAAGGTTCGTGGTGGTTTTACAGTTGCAGTTGGAGCTTTAAGAGCATTCTTACCGGGTTCATTAGTTGATGTGCGTCCAATTCGAGACACAACTTTCTTAGAAGGTCGTGATTTAGAATTTAAAGTCATCAAAATTGATCAAAAACGTAATAATGTAGTGTTATCACGTCGTGCTGTAGTAGAAAAAGAATATAGTGCAGAGCGTGAAGAGTTAATGAAGACTTTAGCTGATGATGCTGTAGTAACAGGGATTGTGAAAAACTTAACTGATTACGGTGCATTCATTGATTTAGGCGGCATTGACGGCTTATTACATATCACTGATATGGCTTGGAGACGTGTGCGTCATCCATCTGAATGTGTTGAAATTGGTCAAGAAATTCAGGTTAAAGTTCTTAAATTTGATAAAGAAAAAATCCGCGTTTCTTTAGGCATGAAACAAATGGGTGAAGATCCATGGCAAAATATTTCACGTCGTTATCCTGCTGGAACTCGTGTATTTGGTAAAGTAAATAATCTTACTGACTATGGTTGTTTCGTAGAAATTGAAGAAGGTGTAGAAGGTTTAGTGCATGTTTCTGAAATGGATTGGACTAACAAAAATGTTAATCCTGCCAAAGTAGTGCAATTGGGCGACGAAGTTGAAATTATGGTTTTAGAAATTGACGAAGAACGTCGTCGTATTTCTTTGGGCATGAAGCAATGTAAAGTTAATCCTTGGGAAGAGTTTTCAGCTACGCATAATAAAGGCGAAAAAATCAGTGGTAAAATTAAATCCATTACTGATTTTGGAATCTTCATTGGTTTAGATGGCGGTATTGATGGCTTAGTGCATATGTCAGATATTTCTTGGAAAGAGAATGATGAAAATGCAATCCGTGATTACAAAAAAGGTGATGAAGTTGAGACTGTGATTTTAGCAGTTGATCCTGAGCGTGAGCGTATTTCTTTAGGTGTTAAACAACTAGAGCAAGATCCATTTCAAAACTATATTGCTGCTAATGAAAAAGGTAGCTTAGTAAATGGTATTGTTAAAGAAGTTGATGCAAAAGGAGCTATTATTACTTTAGCTGATAATATTGAAGGCTATTTACGTGCTTCTGAAATTCAACGCAATCGAGTTGAAGATGCTAGCACCTTATTAAATGTAGGCGATAAGGTAGAAGCTAAGTTTGTTGGCGTGGACAAGAAAAGTAAATCAATTTCTTTATCTATTAAGGCTAAAGATACTGATGCAGAATCTAGTGCAATTAAAGATTATTCTACTAAGCAAACAGCATCAGGTACTGCAACCTTAGGTGATATATTTAAGCAGTTAGAAAAATAGTAATCTGATTGAAAGAAATCAGTTTTAATATTTACATATAAATATTTAAAGAATCAGCTTGCGTATTGCAACAATATTGCGGCTGATTTTTTTTACATAGGGTGAAAAGTGACAAAATCAGAATTAATTGAAACTCTTGCTAAACAACAACCGCATTTAGCTCTCAAAGATGTTGAATTAGTCATTAAGTGTTTAATTGAACAAATGAGTCAATCATTATCAAGTGGCGATAGAGTGGAAATACGCGGCTTCGGAAGCTTTTCGTTGCATTATAGACCACCTAGAATTGGCAGGAATCCAAAAACTGGTAGTGCAGTTGCATTATCATCCAAGCATGTGCCACATTTTAAACCTGGCAAAGAATTACGTGAACGGGTTAATGAATCCAGAACTAAACATGCGATTGTTGAATCATTATAATATACAACCTTCTTTAAACACTTATTTGCAAGTGTTGCTATAATCCCCGCTATTATTTTTCGATTTATCTAAAAGACTCGCAAATTCATCTATACTCATAATTTATACTTGCAGTACGGTATGACAAGAGAGTTTTTATGGCAACTATAATGGAAAAAAATTATCACAATTTTCGAGATATATTTCTTGTGATTTGTATATTAATTATTGCATTATGTTTTTTGAGTATTTTATTCACCTTTAATCATAATGATAGTGGCTGGACTCATAGTGGTGTTACTACCAAACCAAATAATATTGGTGGACTTATAGGTGCTTGGATTTCTGATGTTAGCTTAAGTTTTTTAGGCTTTATGGCGTATGTTGTACCACTCATAACACTATTGCATGGATATATTCTTTATCAAACTCAAGAGTACCCATGGCATCGAAGCTCAATTATAATCTATAGCTTAGGCTGGGCATTTACGCTGGTTTTTGGTACGGTTACAATTTATTTACATTTACCTAGACTAATCCTCAATTTACCTTATGGAAGTAGTGGTATTTTAGGTCAGGAAATAGGCGACTTATTATTATTAGTCTTAACTGAAGCTCAAGCTACGATTCTAAGTGTGGCAGTATTAATGTTAGGGATTAATATTTTAACTGGCTTGTCTTGGCTGAAAGCAATTGATTTTATTGGAAAATATAGCTTATTTGGGATAGATTTATGTATTAAATTGTTTTTTAATGTATTGCAGTTCACAGATAAACCACGTGTAAATTCACCTCTAGAAGCACCTTATTCTACTAGTGATAAATTATTATCTGCAAATAATAAACATCGCAGTAAAAAATATAACCGAATTAAGAAAGTTTCTGCCAAAAAAATTATTTACATTCCAGCATTACCAGATCTTGGATTGCTAGGTGCTGCTAAGCAAGATATTGATCTCAATTATAATTCAGAAACATTGAATGCTATGAGTCCGTTAGTGGAATCAGTGTTAGCAGAATTTAATTTTAAAGTTAAAGTGGAAAATTTACTGCCTGGGCCTGTAATTACACGTTTTGAATTATCTTTAGCAGCTGGAATTAGAGCCAGCAGAATTAGTAGTTTAAGTGCAGATATAGCCCGTGGATTATCGGTAGCATCATTAAGAGTAGTTGAAGTAATTGCAGGTAAGCCTTTGATTGGTTTAGAAATTCCTAATGAAACTCGGCAAACAGTAGTATTTAATGACATTATAAATTCTGCTGCATTTTCAGAATCAAATTCACCATTAACCTTAGCGATAGGTAAGGATATTGCAGGAAATCCATTAATGTTAGATTTGGCAAAAATGCCGCATTTATTAGTTGCAGGCACTACTGGATCAGGAAAATCTGTAGCAATTAATACCATGATTTTAAGCATGTTATTTAAAGCTGGTGCGGATAAAGTCCGGATGATAATGATTGACCCAAAAATGTTGGAATTATCTGTGTATGAGGGTATTCCGCATTTATTAGCCCCAGTTGTAACTGATATGCAAAAAGCTAGTAATGCTTTGAATTGGGCTGTACAAGAAATGGAGCGGCGTTATAAATTAATGTCTATCTTAGGAGTTAGGAATTTAGCTAAATTTAATCAAAAAATTGAAGCAGCAATGGAGGCAGGCACTACAATTAAAGATCCGTTGTTTAAATCTGATTCAAATGTAATAGATAGTAAATTCGCTCCAAACTTGGACATTTTGCCAAATATTGTGATTATAATTGATGAACTTGCCGATATGATGATGTTAGTTGGTAAAAAAGTTGAAGAATTAATTACTCGTTTAGCACAAAAAGCTAGAGCCGCAGGAATTCATTTAATTTTAGCTACACAACGCCCTTCAGTTGACGTCTTAACTGGCTTAATCAAAGCTAATATTCCCACTAGAATGTCATTTCAAGTCGCATCTAAGATAGATTCGCGGACTATTTTAGATCAAAGTGGTGCTGAAACATTATTGGGTAATGGAGATTTATTATTTTTGCCTCCAGGTAGCAGTGTACCACAGCGTGCGCACGGTGCTTTTGTTGACGATGAAGAGGTATATAAAGTAGTAGAATTTTTAAAAACTACGGCTCCGACTGATTATAATGTTGAAATTACCCAAGCTTTGCAAGCAGATTCTGAGGTTTTAAAAGTGGAAAAATCATCAAATGCAGATGCAGATAGTTTATATGAAGATGCAGTAAATTTTGTTATTGAAACTCGTAAAGCTTCAATTTCTGGGGTACAGAGGCATTTTAAAGTTGGTTATAATCGCGCGTCTCGGATGATACATGCGATGGAAATAGCTGGAATTGTAAGTTTGCCCAAACAAAATGGTTTACGTAAAGTTTTAGCGGAATCATCGTAGACTCAATATTTTTAATTTAAAGGTATTTAAATGCAACAAAAAATCACTAAAGCAGTTTTTCCAGTCGCAGGTCTTGGAACTCGTTTTTTACCAGCAACTAAAGCCAATCCTAAAGAAATGTTACCTATTGTTGATAAACCCTTGATTCAATATGCAGTTGAAGAGGCGGTGGCAGCAGGGATTGATACTTTAATTTTTATTATTGGTAGAAATAAGCATTCAATTGCAGATCATTTTGATAAATCTTATGAGTTAGAAAATGAATTAAAAAACAAAGGTAAATTTGACACGATTGCATTATTGCAAGGCATTATTCCTGATTATGTTTCGTGTGTATTTTTACGGCAATCAGAAGCTTTAGGCTTAGGGCATGCGGTGTATTGTGCTAAACCAATTGTAGGTGATGAACCATTTGCGGTTTTATTAGCAGATGATTTAGTAGAAGATGGTGGGCGTGGCTGTACCAAACAATTAGTGAGCGTATTTGAAACCGAACAGAGTAGTATTTTAGCGGTTGAAGAGGTCAGTGCAGAAGATACTGATAAATATGGTATTGCTGCTATTGATGAACAAAGTTATAGCATTGGTAAGATTAAATCAATTGTTGAAAAGCCTAAACCTGCTGATGCACCATCAAATTTAGGTGTTATTGGACGCTATATTTTAACCCCTGCTATTTTTGAGCATATTGAACATTTGGGTAAAGGCGCAGGTGGTGAAATTCAACTTACGGATGCAATTGCAAGTTTATTAAACGAAGAGAAGGTTTTAACCTATAAATTTGAAGGTACTCGTTATGATTGCGGTTCTAAATTAGGTTATTTAAAAGCTAATGTTGAACATGCTTTATTGCATGAAGAATTGAAAGATGATTTTCTGGAATATTTAAAAAATTTGGTTTTATAACTATTTGATAAATAGTGATTTTAATGCAGTTATTTATATAAGTAATTGATATTACAATATTTTTTAGAACATGCAAAGCGTTGCAGCTTACTGTAGAATCCCTGCCTTATTTAAATATATTTAGTTAGGAATCGCATTAATGTCTGCATCGCTAATCCCTTTACAAAGTGCCTCAATTGATATTTGGGAAACTAAATATCGTTTAAAAACCAAAAATGGTGACGCTATTGATAAGGATATTGATGCCACTTATCAAAGAGTTGCGCAAGCATTAGCGAATGTTGAAATAAGCCCTAACTTACAAGAAAAATATTACCATGAATTTTTATGGGTATTACGTCAAGGGGCGATTCCAGCTGGGCGTATTATTTCTAATGCAGGGGCTGAAAAACATAAACCTGCAACTTCAACCATTAACTGTACCGTTAGTGGAATTATAGAAGATTCAATGGACGATATTCTTGATAAAGTACATGAAGCTGGGCTAACGTTAAAAGCAGGCTGCGGAATTGGATATGAATTTTCAACCCTCAGACCTAAGAATGCCTATGTTTCAGGGGCAGGTGCGTATACTTCAGGGCCGTTGTCATTTATGGATATTTACGACAAAATGTGTTTTACCGTTTCTTCAGCAGGTGGCAGGCGTGGGGCGCAAATGGCAACGTTTGATATTTGTCATCCTGATGTTGTAGAATTTATTCGTGCAAAACGTGAAGATGGACGTTTACGTCAATTTAATCTTTCCTTATTAATTACCAGTGAATTTATTGAAGCGGTTAAAAATCAAGCGGATTGGCCATTATCATTTCCTATCACCGAAAAAGAACTTAAAGAAGATAATTTAGATTTAAAGAATGCGAAACAAATTGTTTGGCGTGAGTTACCTGAAATATCTCAATATGTTAATAATACTGATGGTTTAGTGGCTTGTAGAATTATTAAAACCATTCCAGCACAACGTTTATGGGACATTATTATGTCCTCGACTTATGATTATGCAGAGCCTGGTTTTATTCTGATTGATAAAGTCAATGAGATGAATAACAACTGGTTTTGCGAAAATATTCGTGCGACAAATCCATGCGGAGAGCAGGCTCTGCCCCCCTACGGATCTTGTCTTCTGGGCTCAATCAACCTCACTCGTTTTGTTGAGAATCCATTTACCGAAAAAGCTGCTTTTGATTGGATAACCTATCGTAAATCCATCCGAATTTTTACGCGGATGTTGGATAATGTAGTAGAAATAAATGGTTTGCCATTAGAAAAACAGCGCGAAGAAATTATCTCTAAACGCCGTCATGGCATGGGCTATTTAGGTTTAGGCTCAACGGTAACCATGTTAGGCATGAAATATGGCGATGAACAGTCACTTCAATTTACCGATGAAGTTACTAAAATATTAGCGGTTGAAGGTTGGAAAGAAGGTTTGGCACTCGCGAAAGAAAAAGGGGTTGCGCCGATTTTAGAAAAAATATTTAGCGTGACTCCTGAAATGTTACATAAACGTCCTGAAATGATAAGTGATGGTTATAAAGTTGGTGATAAAATTGCAGGCAAAGTATTACATGCTAAATACAGTCGTTATATGCAGAGGATTGCTGAAGAAGAACCTGAATTAATCGCTGAATTAATTGAAATAGGCGCGCGATTTACCCATGCAACAAGTATTGCCCCGACTGGAACAATTTCTTTATCACTCGCTAATAACGCTAGCAATGGAATTGAACCCAGTTTTGCGCATCATTATTCACGCAATGTGATTCGTCAGGGTAAAAAGTCTAAAGAAAAAATTGATGTTTATTCCTTTGAATTGTTAGCTTATCGAGAACTAATTAATCCTGAGGCAATGCCTTATAGTGAAAATCCAGAATTGCAATTACCAGATTATTTTATTTCGGCCGATTCAGTGAGTCCTAAACAACATGTGGATGTTCAAGCAGCTGCACAAAAATGGATTGATTCATCTATTTCCAAAACAGCCAATGTACCGACAGATTATCCTTATGAGGATTTTAAGGATATTTATCAATATGCCTATGAAAAAGGTTTGAAGGGTTGCACGACTTTCCGTTTTAATCCAGAAGTTTTTCAAGGGGTGTTGGTCAAAGAAGCAGATTTAGAAAATACAACTTATGAGTTTACTTTGGAAGATGGTTCTAAAGTTGAATTGAAAGGCAATGAAGAAGTTGAATATGATGGCGAAGCACATTCAGCAGCAAATTTATTCGATGCTTTAAAAGAAGGCTATTATGGTAAATTATAAAATAAATTAACTAAAATTTTTACTTTGAAAACGTCTATTTTTTAGGCGTTTAAGTTTTAGTGGTCGTTGTTGAATATTAATTGTATTTAATAATTGAAAAATATCTGTTGGCATTCCATCTGGCAGATCAATTAGGGTGTAATGATGACGCATATCCACATGACCAATCAAATTTTTATCCACTCCAGCCTCTGAAACAAATACAGATTTAATTTCATCTTCACTAGTATGATGTTTTTGTCCAATATCCAAACGATAGCGAATCATTTTTAGTTTTGGAGCTACAACTACGGTTTCAGTTTTAGTTAAATTTGGTGATTTATATAAATTAGGTTGACTTAAAAAAATTAATGCTGCCGCGTAATCCAGATAATTTAATTCTGAAATTGAAGCTATGCGATTTAATAAATCCTTTTGTGCAGTTAAGTCTTTAGCCTGCAATATATCATCTAAACGTTTTTTAAATTTTAATTCTTTTTTAGAAAATAAAGGCGTAGTGCGAGTGTTATCAGGCATTGTTAAAATAATTTTAGGTTGTAATTATAATCGTTCTAAATTGATGGTAACAAAAGCTTCATCACGTAATCTTCGTAACCAAAGTTCAGTTTCTTCTTCGATTTTGCGGCGTTTAATTTCTTCTTTAACCTGATCTTTTTGATGTTCAGAACTATCATTAAGTTGTTTTTTGTCTAATACTTGAATAATATGCCAGCCAAATTGAGTTTGAATTGGTTGGCTAATTTCATTAATTGCTAAAGATTGCATGGTTTGTTCAAATTTAGGCACTAACACTCCTGGTTTTACCCAACCTAAATCTCCCCCTTTTAATGCTGAACCTTTATCATCAGAATTAGAGCGTGCTAAATTAGCAAAATCGTCGCCATCTTGAATTCTTTTTCTAAGACCTAATAAACGACTTTCAGCTTCTGCATCATTAATTAAGGCATTAGTTTTAATTAAAATATGTCGTGCTTGAGTTTTAGTAATTACGTGTTCAGTATCTAAATCTAAGCCACCTGAAACTTCTATTACTTTGACTATATGAAACCCACTTGGGCTTCTGATTGGTTCTGAAATATCATTAGCTTGCATATTGCTAACTGCTTCAACTAACACTGTTGGAACTTGTCCCAAAGTACGCCAACCTAAATCACCACCAGTTAAAGCTTTATCATCATCTGACATTTGGATTGCAAGCTGTTTAAAATTTTTCCCAGCGCGTAATTTAGTAATTAAATTTTGTGCTTTTGTAGTAGCAGTTTGAATTACAGAGGCTGAAGCAGTTTCTGGAACTGAAATTAAAATATGTCCCAAATGATAACTAGCATTATTGCCACCTAAATGCGCTTGAGTTTCCAAATAATGTTCAATTTCTCGATCAGTTACTTGGACTCTACTTCCAATTTCTCTAGCGCGTAATTGATTAACAATAATTTCATTACGAATATTGGCGGCAAATGCTTGATAATCCATACCTTTACTGGTTAATTCTGCGCGGAATTGTTCATAAGACATATTATTATTGCGCGCAATATCCATAACTGCACTTTGCAAGATATTGTCGTTAATTTCTATGCCAGAACGCATAGCCAATTGTTGTTGTAATTTTTGAATAACTAAGCGTTCTAAAACTTGTTTGCGCAGTAACAATTCAGGCGGCATTAGGTTTTGACTAGCTTTAATTCGTGCTGCAATCATAGCTGTTTCACGAGCAAGTTCACTTTCAAGCACCACGTCTTCTTCAACTATTGCTATGATTTGATCCAAAATTTGTGCTTGAATGCAGCTGCTAAAAAATATTGCGCAAGCAAAACTAATACTTAAATATTTACGATTATTATGTGTTTTCATATGATTTAAGGTTTTTCGTAACCAGAAATATTGCGTTCTAAAAATTCTTCGACATTTTGTCCAATACTAGTCAAACCCTTAAGTTCTAATTGCACAAAAACCCCAGTTTGGGATTCAGATTCAGCAATTTCACCTTCACTGATACTATTAATATATTTTCGCCCAATGATTCTAAAACGCCAGCAACAGCTTTCTTTTTCTATGCCAAAAAAGCTTTCTTTAGTTTGATTGGCGCGTAAAGAATATTGCCAACGACCTACTGCATACCAATTATCATACAGTGGCCAGCGAAAAGAAATATCACTTTGCGTTAACTCATCTTTGCGATACCGATAACCCAGATTAATAATTTGTTCAGCTTGATTTGCATATTGTACATACGCATAGCCGCGACTAACATCATTACTATCTGGATCCCATTGAATGCTATTTGCAAATGACCAGTTTTGATTAAAACGTCCGCTTAATTCACCGATTAAATTGGATAAACTGCGAGTTTCTACTTTATCACCTGGTAGAGTTACGCGTCGATTTTCAAAATAAAATATTTCACCTACAGCAAGTTTCAAATATTCCATGCCTGAATTGGCATTAATTAATCTAGTGCTGAGAGCTAAAGTAAGTTGATTCGTGTCTTGGATTCTATCGGAGCCACTAAAGCGATTTTCTCTAAATAAGCTATTGAAATTAAAGTCATTTAATGAGCCGTCAAATATTGGTAATGCATCTTGATTGCTGTAAGGCGTGTATAAATAATAAACTCGTGGTTCAATAGTATTTAGGAGTGCAGTATCAGCTAGCTGAAATTCGCGTTCCAAAAATAATCCAGTGTCTAATGAAGCAATTGGCAAGACTCTACTTAGAGAATCCGTACTGCCGATGCTGCGATTTTCCAAAAAATATTGAGTATATTGCAAGGCTAATTTTGGAGTTATGAAGCTGCTGGAAGTGTTATATGGGAATGCTACATATGGTTTTAGATTTAAACGTTGTCCACGGATGCGGTCAGAGCGATAGAAATACACAAATTCATTTTGCATACCTAAATCTATTGGTAAATCTTCAAATACATGTCTTAAATTAAGCTGTATTTGGGGTAGTTTTTGATAAGGTAAATCTGCACTAGCAATGGTTCTATCAATAGTTTGGTAGTTTTCTAAGCGTGTTAAAAATTCTATGTTTTCGGTTTGATAACTTAAATCTGCATGGCTGCGAACGTGGCGGCGATCTGAAATACTAATGGCATTGCCGAGTTCGTCAAAATAATCGTCATCAGAAACATAATTTAAATCTAAATTTGCTTGCCATGCTGGAGAAAATATAGTCGTGTGTTGTAGTACTCCATGAAAGCGGTCTTCATCACGAATATAGTCTTCAGGCATGTATTCTAATTTAATTGCGCCAGTACTCATTTGACTTAAGTAGCGAAAATCTACGCCTAAAATGCCACCACGTTTGGTTAAATAACGTGGTCTTAAGGTTAAGTCGTAATCTGGGGCTAAATTCCAATAAAATGGTGTGGAAATATCAAAACCACCTTCATCAGTAGTTCCAAAACTTGGGGCTAAAAATCCAGTTATGCGTCGATTATCTATCGGAAAATTAATATATGGGGTATAGAATAATGGAATGCCTTTGAATTCTAACCATGCATTAGTTGCAGTTCCTTGACCAGAATTTTTATTCATTTTTAGGCGTTCAGCATGAATAATCCAATCTTGATTACCGGGTTTACAGCTGGTATAAGCTGCGGTTTGGTAATGAGATAAAGTATTACTATCCCAGTAGGCTATGTCAGCACTGCCACGGATTGCACCTTCTCCAGCAATAAATAATACCTTACGTAACACTGATTGTTGTTGTGAAAGTTTTAACGAAGCGGAGTTACTGAATAAGGCTAAACCAGCTTCTTTATAATATACGTTGCCTTGGGTATCTAATAAATTAGATTTTAAATTAAAGTGTGCATTGTCCGCAGATAAATGTTGATCTGCACGTGACATTTGTACATTACCAATAAATTGAGTTAATTCGTTGTCAAAGACCTCAGAATAATCTGAATGAATGTTTAATGGTGATTGGGAGCGTAAATTTGTATCAATTTTTGGCATGTTAGTTGTAGTTGCTGCACGACTATCACATTGCATCTGCCATGGGTTTTGCGGAAATTGTTGTTCCAAGCGTTTAAAAATTCTTTCTTGTTGGGAATTAAACGCCATATCTAATAAGTGCCAAGTATTGCTATTAGAATTAATTGTATCGGCTACGGCTAATTTTTTTTCAGTATTGCCAACTAAGGCGCAATCCCAAGTAGAAGATTCTGTATTAGGATTACAATGCCAGCCTTCTTGTTCAGCTGAAGTTTGGATTGCATTTGGCGGCGTTATTATTGCTGGAGCAAGAATTTGCGTAACTGGTGTTTTAATTGTAGCTTTAGGTTCGTCAGCAGTTTCTATTACATTAAGCGTATTTGCTGGAATATTGGCTGCAGATTTTAGTGTTGTTGCTGGAATTGTAGAATTTGTAGTTGCGGATTCATCGTTTAAACAATTCCATGTGCCAGCGGTATTTTGTTGACAGTTCCAATCTGTATTTTTTGCTATGCTTAAAGAAGCAAATGAGAGTAAAAAAGTAACAATAACTGGGCGATACATAATTGAAGAATTGTGTAAGTGACTGAATAATTTAGTAACAAAATAAACTGCGAATCGACAATTTTACCTTAAAATAGTATATTTATTTAAATTAAAAGACTCTTTACATTATGAGCATAGATGATATTCGCGCCCAAGAACTCTTAAATTGGTTACAAAATGACTTAAATTTAAGCTTAAATTCATTTCAACTCGCTTCTAGTGATGCTAGTTTTAGACGCTATTTTCGCATTGAAACTATAGATGGTAGTTTTATTGTTATGGATGCGCCGCCTGTACAGGAGGATATACAGCCTTTTATTCGGGTAGCAGAATTATTTCAGCAGGCGCAAATTCAAGTACCAAAAATTTATCAACAGCAATCAGAACAAGGTTTTTTGTTGTTGGAAGATTTTGGCAATCAAAGTTTATTAGCGCGATTAGAATCTAATTCCACTCAAGCAAATGTTATATATGGGCAAGCATTTGATGAATTATTTAAATTGCATCAACAAGCTCCAGCAGCTGAATTACCTGCTTATGATGCCAAATTATTAACTACTGAATTAGATTTGTTTTACATTTGGTTTAGTGAGAAATTATTAGGCTTGCAGATTCCAGTAAAGATTAAAACTAGTTTAAATACATTACTGATTCAAAATTCTTTAGAACAGCCACAAGTTTGGGTGCATAGGGATTATCATTCACGGAATTTGATGTTGAAAAATTCTGAATATTTAGGCGTAATTGATTTTCAAGATGCAGTTATCGGCGCAATTACTTATGATTTGGTGTCTTTATTGCGTGATTGTTATATTAGTTGGAATTCTGAGCAAGTATATACTTGGTTAGCGGAATATTTTTTTCGACTTACTCAAGCTGAATTAATCAATTGCGAATGGTTACAATTTAAACGTTGGTTTGATCTTATGGGATTGCAACGGCATTTAAAAGCTATTGGAATTTTTTCACGCTTACATTTACGCGATCATAAATCTAGTTATTTAGCTGATATTCCACGGACTTTAGCCTATGTGAATGCAGTATGTGCTGATTATATGGAATTAAAAATTCTGCAAACTTGGTTGCATGAGGTGTTATTACCTAGGTACAAACAATTATGAAAGCAATGATTTTGGCAGCAGGACGCGGTGAACGCATGGGGAAATTAACAATTAATACCCCGAAACCTTTGTTACAAATTGCTAGGAAACCAATGATTTACACAGTGATTGAACAGTTATCTAAAGCTGGATTTAAGGAAATTGTAATTAATGTAGCTTATTTAGGCGAACAAATTATTGCTAAGGTTGGTAATGGCGCACGCTGGGGAGTGCAGATTGAATATTCTAATGAAGGTGATGTAGGTTTAGAAACTGCTGGTGGGATTTTAAATGCTTTGCCTTTATTGGGTTCAGAACCATTTTTAGTAGTTAATGCTGATATTGTGTGTGATTTTCCATTGGCAAGTTTACATCAGCAGCAACCTACGCATGCACATTTAATTTTAGTAGATAATCCAGCGCATCATCCAGCCGGTGATTTTTCCTTGGCAGATACAGGAATGTTAACTGTAACTGCATCTAATAGACTAACTTTTAGTGGTATTGGAGTTTATAATCCAGAATTATTTGTAAATTTATCTCAAGGTGAACGTCGTCTTGCACCAGTGTTACGTCAAGCTATGCAATACGCTTTAGTAACTGGAGAAAAACATACTGGATGTTGGGTGGATGTAGGTACTCCAGAGCGTTTAATGGAATTAAATAATATTATTTAATTAATTTTTTATTTAGGTGAAAATATATGTTCGAAATTGCCGAACTAGGTCATAAAGTTAGTAAAAGTTCTTATAATAAACAAGTTCCAGAACTTAGAACTAAATTATTAACTTTGCAACAGCAGCTTAAAAATTGTGATTTTCCAGTGATTGTTTTAATTTCTGGGGTTGATGGTGGCGGCAAAGGTGAAGTCATTAATTTGCTGAATGAATGGTTGGATCCACGTTATATGCGCACTATTGCATTTTCTGAGCCTAGTGATGAGGAACGTGAACGTCCGAAATTTTGGCGATTTTGGCGAGCTTTACCACCCAAGGGTGCAATTGGAATTTATGTAGGTTCATGGTATAGCGATCCGTTGTCGCAGTCAGTATATGGTGAAATTGATTTACCGACTTTGCAAGTAGAATTAATGGCAATTAGGCAGTTAGAACAGCAGCTGATTGATGATGGGGGCTTGGTTATAAAATGTTGGTTGCATTTGCGTAAGGATGAGCAACGCAAACGTTTAAAAAATTTGGAAAAAAATCCAGAATCTAAATGGAGAGTAAGTGCGCGTGATAAACGCCATTTGAAATTATATGATGATTTTGTACGGGTTGCAGAAACTGTATTAACTGAAACTAGCACTGCCGAAGCTCCGTGGTTAATTGTTGATGGTTCAGATATTCGTTATAGCAGTTTAACTGTTGGTGATTATGTATTGAAACATATTCAAGCGCATATTTTGCAGCGTGAGCAGTTGCAAACGCAGTTAAATCTTGATGAGCCTGCTAGTAGCGTTAATTTAACTCAACAGAGTTTATTAGATGCTGTAGATTTATCTGCTAGTTTGGATAAAAAAACTTACCATCAACAATTAGCTTTTTATCAGGGCAAGTTAAATAAATTAACTCGGGTAGCGCAGCAACAAAAACGATCTAGTATTTTGGTATTTGAAGGTTGGGATGCTGGTGGTAAAGGTGGAGCAATTCGGCGGTTAACTAGTGCTGTAGATGCACGTAGTTATCAAGTTATTCCAATTGCTGCACCTACGGATGAGGAACGTCAACAACATTATTTGTGGAGATTTTGGCGGCATATGCCTAGAGCTGGATTATTAACTATTTATGATCGAAGTTGGTATGGGCGGGTTTTGGTGGAGCGAGTGGAAGGTTTTGCTACAGCATCTGAATGGCAACGTGCGTATACAGAAATTGTTAATTTTGAAGCAGCCATGATTGAACATGGAAATTTGGTGTTAAAGTTTTGGTTGCATATAGATCCTAATGAGCAATTGCGTAGGTTTAAAGCGCGTGAACAGATTAGTTATAAGAAGCATAAAATAACTGATGAAGATTACCGGAATCGTGAAAAATGGCAAGATTATGTGGTGGCTGTGAATGAAATGGTTGCTAGAACCAGCACTCACAATGCACCATGGGTTTTAATTGCCGGCAATGATAAAAAATTTGCTCGGATTAGGGTTTTAAAAACTTTTTGTGAACAGCTAGAAAAAACTTTGGAGATTAAAGTTACTTAATTTTGTAATGCATTTAATAATCTAGGAGCTTGTTTTGCAGTCCATTGAATCAATTCATCATGGGCTGTTCTAGTGCTATAACGGGCTTTAGGGTCATTATGCAAAATTGCGACCACGTATTTACTGCCGTTAGTAGAATTCACATAACCAGCAATTCCACGTACATTGCTTAAAGTTCCAGTTTTCATGCGTGCTTGTTTAGCTACAACAGTATTTTTCATGCGGTTTTTTAAAGTTCCATCTACGCCCATAATTGCCAATGAATTTAAAAATGTTTGTTGATTTGAACTTTTATGCGCATCAATTAACATTTCAGCCATATGTCTGACACTGATTGAACCAATTCTGCTTAAACCAGAGCCATTTTCCATAATTAATTCAGGGAAATCTAAACCACGACTAAATAACCAAGATTTAATTGCGGTTGCGCCTTTAATATTGGTGGCAGGCATGCCTGCTTTTTTAGCCGCAATAGATAAAAACAATTGCCTTGCCATGACGTTATTGCTTTTTTTGTTAATTAATGGCAAAACTTCACTTACAGGTTTGGACTTTATTCCGTAAATTAAACGTGCATTTACAGGCACAGGGCGAACCAAAAATTGGTCATCTTGGATAGTTCCACGCATTTCTTGAATCCAAATATTACGAATACCAGCAAATAACATGTTTTCAGGATCAGAAATTACACTTTTATAGTCTCTTGGGCCACATCTACTAGATAAAGTACCTTGAAAAACAGCTTTATGAATATTACCTTCGGAACGAATACTAAATCCTGGAGAAGCGTATTTGCCTTTGCAACTTACATTTCTGACTTTTACTTGGTTAACAATTTGTACATTACGTGCTGGGTGTGGAGAATAAATTGTAGCTTTACCATTACGAGCTTGGATAACAAAATCACTTAAGCGTTCATTGTACATAAGCGCATCTGGCATAGCGTTATAATACACATGCGGTCTGCCATCAAAAGCGGCAGGATCTTGTTTGCCCAAATTGAAATAAGTATTATCAAATACTAAATTTCCAGCAATATGCATAATACCTTGAGCGCGTAAACCTTGTAAAAGTTCACGTAAATCTGCAATTTTAAAATCAGGGTAGCCGTAACCTTTTAAAATTAAATCGCCATTCAAAGTATCGCCATTAATATTGCCATTAGTATATAACTCAATTAACCAACGATAATCCGCACCTAATGTGCCTAAAGCCGCATAAGTAGTAACTAATTTCATTACAGAAGCTGGATTACGTGGAGTATCAGCATTAAAGCTTAATAACGGTCGATCATTATCTAATGCTTGAATATAAACACTTAAACCCTTAGAACTAACCTTGTTTTTAGCTAAAATTTGTTTAACCTTGCTAGGTAATTCAGTAAATATTGCTGGTTTTCTAACTGGTGGCTTCCTTGTTATAGGAATATTTTCTGTAATTGGTGTAGATATTTTTTCTACAGTTGGTGTTTGTGCGACCGTGTTTAAGGGGTTTGTTTGTGTGTTTGTTACTGGGTTTTTATGGGTTTCAACCTTGGGAGATTTTATTGGTACATCAACACAAGCAGCTAAAAAAAGACATAGCAATGTGACTAGGTGTTTTTGCTTTACTTGCATATTATTGTAATCTCCAATTCAATTTATGATTTTTAAAGTGCGCAATGGTATAACATCTAATTCTAATTTGCGCTATTTAGGTGAAAATTATGTTGCCAGATTTAAGTTTGTATGTCCACATTCCTTGGTGCATTCAAAAATGTCCGTATTGTGATTTTAATTCTCATG
Organism: Methylococcaceae bacterium; assembly: GCA_030627285.1. Taxonomy (GTDB): domain Bacteria; phylum Pseudomonadota; class Gammaproteobacteria; order Methylococcales; family Methylomonadaceae; genus WTBX01. Next base: position 19,563 of record DAOUSJ010000008.1, read on the forward strand.
CAGTCAAAGATTCACTTCCAGAAGACCATTATATTGACGTTTTGTTACAAGATTTAAGTGCAGATATAGAATTTTTTAAAATTGATCGTAAGCTTAATAGTATTTTTATTGGTGGCGGAACACCTAGTTTATTTTCCCCTGAAGCCTTAGCAAAATTATTAACTGGAATTAAACAACAACTTGCATATAATGCTGCTATTGAAATTACTTTGGAAGCGAATCCAGGCACGTTTGAAAGTCATAAATTTGCTGAATTCAAAGATTTAGGCATTAATAGGTTATCAATTGGAGTCCAAAGTTTTGATGATGTAGCCTTAAAAAAATTAGGTCGTGTACATAGCAGTAAAGAAGCTTGTAAAGCTATTGAAATTGCACAAAAAGTAGGCTTTAAAAATTTTAATTTAGATTTAATGTTTGGTTTACCAGCGCAAACTAAAGCTAAGCATTTGGCTGATATTCGTCAAGCCTTGGCATTTCAAGCCCCGCATTTGTCACTATATCAACTAACATTAGAACCAAATACTTATTTTTACAAATATCCACCTAAATTGCCGCAAGACGAGTTGATTTTTACTATGCAGCAGACTCAACAAGAATTATTAGCTGCGAATGGTTATGAAAATTATGAAATTTCAGCATATGCTCAAGATAATGCGCAAGCAATGCATAATTTAAATTACTGGAAATTTGGAGATTATCTTGGAATTGGTGCTGGCGCGCATGGTAAAATTAGTCTTGAACTACCTAATAAGATTTATCGAACTTGTAAGCCCAAACATCCTACAACATATTTAACTAATTTTGCCGCTGAAATTAATCCTATTGTTACTCAATCCTTACCATTAGAATTTTTAATGAATCAATTGCGTTTAAATTCTGGATTTTACAGCACTGAATACAAAAATTTAACTGGATTATCGTTACAAACTTTAGAACCTGAATTATCCAACGCAATTCAAATGGGTTTAATAATGCACCGAAATGGTAAATATGCTTGTTCAGAGCAAGGCTGGTTATTTTTAGATAATCTGTTAGAAAAATTTATTTATTAAAATTTAGACTATACTAGTATTATTTAAATTCATAATTGATTATCAAAAAGATTTTATTCAGTATGCTTTGGCTTGTGGCGTACTTAAATTTGGTGAATTCCAATTAAAATCAGGAAGAATTAGTCCATATTTTTTTAATACTGGATTATTTAATACCGGTGCAAAACTAGACAAATTAGGGCAATTTTATGCACAAGCTCTAATCTCATCGGCGCAAAAAATAGATATACTTTATGGACCTGCATATAAAGGCATACCTTTAGTTACAGCTACCACAAGTGCCTATGCACGTTTAAGTGAACAGGATATGCCGTTTGCTTTTAATCGTAAAGAAGCTAAAGATCATGGTGAAGGTGGGATTTTAGTTGGATCGCCTTTGCAAGGTCAAGTGATGATCGTAGATGATGTTATTACTGCTGGAACTTCAGTACGAGAATCAGTAAAAATTATTCAAGCTGCCAATGCAATTCCAGCTGGAGTTTTAATTGCATTAGATAGAGAAGAAAAGGGTGAGCATGACAAATCTGCCACTCAAGAAGTCAGTATAAAATTTAATATGCCAGTAATTGCGATTATTTCATTAACGCATATTATTGAATATTTGGAATTATATGCTGAAAACCAAGATCAACTAACATTAATTAAGCACTATCAACAAGACTATGGTATTTAAAAACAAGCTTTACCTAAACAGCTTCCAATATTTTAGTCTACAATAGAGTGCAATAATCATCAATTTTAACTATTTTACACCAGCGTCAGCGAAAAAAGGCTTACCATGAGGAACTTGGAATTTAAAGAGCAATTACATGCTTATTCGCAATGGCGCGAACAGTTGATGCGTTCTATTGAAATGTATCGCGAATGGCGTCGTCGTTATGGCATGAGTGATATTCATAGTACGGATACCATTTTAAATATCTTAAATGGTTTAGAAAACGATAGAATCACTCTTGCTTTTGCAGCGGAATTTTCTCGTGGCAAAACTGAATTAATTAATGCATTGTTTTTCTCAGAAACTGGTGTCAGATTATTACCATCTTCACCTGGACGCACCACCATGTGTCCAACAGAAATTTTTTATGATAAGGATGGCGGTAGTTATATTCGAGTTTTAGATATTAAAACCCGTTTAACTGATGAATCATTAATTGAATTTAAACAAAAACCAGAGGCATGGCGACAAATTACTTTGGATTGTGATTCTCCTACCCAAATGCAAGGTGCGTTTAAACAATTAGTTGCCACCAAGACAGTTCCAGTTGAAGTAGCAAATAAATTAGGTTTATGGAATGAACATGAAGCTGCTGAACAAGGGCAAGAAAATGCGGTTGAAGTAGAAATTCCTTGTTGGAGACATGCATTAATTAGTTTTCCACATCCATTGCTAAAAGAAGGATTGTCTATTTTAGATACTCCTGGGTTAAATGCGTTAGGAACTGAACCAGAATTAACCTTGAGTATGTTACCAAACGCCCAAGCAATTATATTTGTATTAGCAGCAGACACGGGTGTTACTAAAAGTGACTTGGAAATGTGGAATAGTCATATTTGTAGTGCGCGCAATAATCGCCAAGGTTTAGCGGTGGTTATGAATAAAATTGATGCTATGTGGGATGATTTAGCTGGTGAAGTAGGTTATGAAATGGCAATCAAAAAACAGATTGCTACATCATCAAATATACTTAAAATAGATAAAAAATTAATTTTTCCAGTTTCAGCTAAGCAAGCATTGTTGGCTAAAGTTAAAAATGATATTCCGTTATTAGAAAAAAGCCGGCTAAAATCTTTAGAAAATTATCTTTCTGATGATATTCTCAAGCAACGTCAAAATATTTTAATGAATACTGTAGTTAAAGACATGGGGTTTTTAATTAAAGAATCTTCTAATTTAACCGATAGTAAGCTGAATAATGCGGTTAAGCAATTAGAGGAGTTCAAAAAAATAGATTTTGAAAACAAGGACATGACTGGTAAGTTGATGTCTGAAACTCGTGATCGGCAAAAAGCTTATACTGAAAACGTAGAACATTTTCAAACTAGTAGGCGTGTGTTTACTGTGCAAGCAAAAATTTTAATTGAATCATTTTCTAAAGAAAAAATTGATGAAATTATTAAGGAAACTCGCTTAGAAATGAGTCGATCTTTAACTACTTTTGGCATGAAAAAATCTATTCGGAAGTTATTTGATGCCTTACGCAATTTGTTACAAGATTCAATTGATATCACTAATGAAACTCGGCGTTTAGTTAAAGCGATTCATAAAAAATTCCATGATGAATATGGTTTTAAAGAAATAGAACCAAAATTGTTTTCGATTCAGCAGTATCAAGATGATTTGGAAGGTGTATTTGATGAAGGCGAAGCTTTTCGTACTAGTACAAAAACCACTATGACTGAACAAAGTGTGGTGGTTACTAAACTCTATAGTACTTTGATTACTAAGGCTCGTAATATTTTAAAACAGGCTTATAAGGATGCATTGACTTGGAGTAATGGAGTTTTAACCCCATTAATGCATCAAATAAAAGATCACAAGAAACAAATTGAAAATCGTTTGCAAATGTTGAAAAAAATTAATGAATCTAAAGGCAGTGTGTCAGATAATATTGCACATTTGAAATCTGAATTAGAGCCATTAAAATTACAACGTAAAGAATTAGCTTTTATTATTAAAGATATGCAATTAGATACATTTGCAGATGAATTAAAAAGCTAGCTTATTTATTTTCCTGTTAGGTTAGATGTTATTGGTATTTCAAAGTAATACGTAGTGTCCTTGCAGGAAAAACATTATTCCTCACCCTCTAGTTTCTATGCATAAAAACAGCTATTACACATCAAATAATAACCCAAACTTTCAACATGAAGTTAGAACAATTCAATAACTATGCTAGTCAAGGCTATAATCGTATTCCAGTTTGTAGGGAAATTTTAGCAGATTTAGATACTCCATTAAGCGCGTATTTAAAACTTGCAGATGGAAAATATTCATATTTATTTGAGTCTGTGCATGGTGGTGAACAATGGGGACGTTATTCTATTATTGGTTTGCCATGTAAAACTATAGTTAAAATTTTTGCTAATCAAATTATAATTGAACAAGATGGCGAAATTATAGAATCATTTGAACATGCAAAACCCTTAGCTTGGATTGAAGAGTTTCAACAACGTTATAAAGTTCCTGATATAGATACTTTGCCACGGTTTAATGGTGGTTTAGTAGGTTATTTTGGTTATGAAACTATTGCTTATATTGAACCTAAATTAGCTAAACCTGCTAAAGAAGATGCTTTGAATTGTCCAGATATTTTATTAATGGTATCAGAAGAGATGCTAGTATTTGATAATTTATCTGGAAAATTATTGTTATTAACACATGCTAATCCAGAATTTGCAGATGCTTATGTTCAAGCACAACAACGTTTAGACACATTGATTACTAAATTACGTAATTCAAAAGCTATGCCGCAACAACATTCAGAGCCTAAAGTTGTTAATGAAGCTGATTTTATTTCAGGTTTCACCGAAGAAGGTTTTAAAGCTGCAGTTTTAAAGGCTAAGGAATATATTATTGCAGGTGATATTATGCAGGTAGTATTATCACAGCGACTTTCAATTCCTTATGCTGCTTCAGGGTTAAATTTATATCGTGCGCTGCGGTGTTTAAATCCATCGCCTTATATGTATTATCTAAATTTAGGCGAGTTTCAGATTGTTGGCTCATCTCCAGAAATTTTAGTGCGTTTAGAAGATGATGTGGTTACTGTGCGTCCAATTGCTGGCACACGTCCGCGTGGTGTAACTCCTGAACAAGATTTAATTTTAGAACAAGAATTATTGGCTGATCCCAAAGAATTAGCTGAACATCTAATGTTAATTGATTTAGGACGTAATGATGCTGGGCGGGTAGCTCAAACTGGCACGGTTAAACTCACAGATAAAATGATTGTGGAACGTTATTCACATGTAATGCATATTGTGTCAAATGTAACTGGAACCTTACAAGCTGGAAACAATGCTTTTGATGTGTTGGCGGCAACATTTCCTGCTGGAACTGTTAGTGGCGCACCTAAAATTAGAGCCATGGAAATTATTGACGAACTTGAACCAGTTAAACGTGGGGTGTATTCAGGTGCAGTAGGCTATATTTCTTGGTCTGGAAATTTAGATACTGCAATTGCAATTCGTACTGCAGTAATTAAAGACAAAACTTTACATATTCAGGCTGGAGCAGGCATTGTATATGATTCAGTGCCGCAAAATGAATGGGATGAAACTATGAATAAAGCGCGCGCGATTTTTAAAGCAGTGGCAATGGCAGAAGCTGGTTTAGCTGGAGAATCTACATGAAGCGCGTAAAATTAGTTATGCTTGATAACTATGATTCCTTTACATATAACTTAGTTCAGTATTTTGCTGAATTAGGTGCAGATGTTACTGTAGTGCGAAATGATGAAGTAAGTATTGCTGATATAGAAAAATTACAACCAGATAAAATTGTGATTTCACCAGGGCCATGTACCCCGAAAGAAGCAGGGATTTCTGTAGAAACTATTTTACATTTTGCTGGAAAAATTCCGTTATTAGGTGTTTGTTTGGGGCATCAAAGTATTGCGCATGCATTTGGCGGCAATATTGTTCGTGCAAAGCAAATTATGCACGGTAAAGTTTCAGCAGTGCATCATCAAAATCAAGGAGTTTTTAAAGATTTAAATAATCCTTTTACTGCAACTAGGTATCATTCGTTAGTGATTGAACAAGCAAGTTTGCCCGAATGTTTAGAGGTTACAGCTTGGACACAAGATGAACAAGGTGAAATAGACGAAATTATGGGCGTGCGACATACAGAATTAAATATTGAAGGGGTGCAATTTCATCCTGAATCTATTTTAACTGAGCATGGACATGATATGTTACGGAATTTTTTGGAACTTTAATTAAAAACTCATTGTAAATTACAGCAGCAAAGATGTTGCATGAAAGCAATAAATTATTGAATTTTATGTTTAGAAGAATTAATACCACGATTATATTGATTAAATGAATTCTACAGAAATAAAAAAACGCCGTACTTTTGCGATTATTTCGCATCCTGATGCAGGTAAAACCACAATTACTGAAAAATTATTATTATTTGGTGGTGCAATTCAGCTTGCAGGTTCGGTTAAAGGTCGTAAGGCTGCTAGGCATGCAACATCAGATTGGATGGCGATGGAAAAAGAGCGGGGTATTTCAGTAACTACCTCGGTAATGCAATTTGAACATAAAAATAGCATTATTAATTTACTAGATACACCTGGACATGCGGATTTTTCTGAAGATACTTATCGTACTTTAACTGCGGTAGATTCAGCTTTAATGGTCATTGATATTGCTAAAGGTGTGGAAGATCGAACTATTAGTTTGATGGAAGTATGTCGGCTTAGAACCACGCCAATTTTAACTTTTATTAACAAACTTGATCGTGAAGGTCGAGATCCAATTGAATTATTGGACGAAGTTGAAAATGTTTTAAATATTCAGTGCGCACCTATGACTTGGCCAATTGGCATGGGCAAGCGTTTCAAAGGGGTTTATCATTTATATAAAGATGAAATTCATTTATTTAGTGCGCAACACGGCGGCAAAATTGCTGTAGGTGAAGTTATTAAGGGTTTGAATAATCCTAAACTAGATGCATTACTTGGCTTGCAAGTTGAAGAATTGCGCGAAGAAATAGAATTAGTTAAAGGCGCAAGTCACGAATTTAATTTAGCAGCATATTTAAATGGTTCTTTAACACCAGTGTTTTTTGGTTCGGCGATTAATAATTTTGGAATCTTAGAGTTATTAGATGCGTTTGCAGATTATGCACCAGCACCGCAAGCACGCGAAGCTGAACAACGTGAAGTAGTTGCTACTGAAGCAAGTTTTTCTGGATTTGTATTTAAAGTTCAAGCAAATATGGATCCATCACATCGAGATAGAGTGGCATTTTTGCGAGTTTGTTCAGGCAAATTCAATCGCGGCATGAAATTAACTCATGTGCGTTTAGGTAAAAAAATTCAAGTAGGTAACGCTATTACCTTCCAAGCAGATAGTCGCAAACATGTGGAAGAAGCTTATCCTGGAGATATTATTGGTTTGCATAACCATGGTACGATTCAAGTAGGGGATACTTTTACTGAAGGCGAAACCTTAAAATTTGGTGGGATTCCTTATTTTGCACCAGAATTATTTCGGCGAGTGGTTTTAAAAGATCCATTACGGGCTAAAGCTTTACAAAAAGGTTTAGTGCAACTTACTGAAGAGGGTGCGACCCAATTATTTAAGCCTTTAAAAAACAATGCTTTAATTTTGGGTGCAGTAGGCGTGTTGCAATTTGATGTAACCGCATATAGGTTGAAGTCAGAATATAATGTAGATTGTATTTACGATAATATTGCCATTGCAACCGTGCGCTGGATTAGTGCAGATGATCCTATAATGTTAGATAAATTTAAGAAAAAAGCTTTTGATAATTTAGCTGAAGATGGTGGAGGTTATTTAGTTTATTTGGCTTCTACACGGGTTAATTTACAATTAACTGAAGAACGTTGGCCGAAAATAACTTTTAGTGCCACGCGTGAGTTGTAATTATTGTTCATGTAGGTGTTGTTGAAATTGTTGTTGCACAGTTGAATCTTTAGCTACAGCTTCAACTGCAACTCCATGTTTATATACCATTAAACCACCTAAATCTGCTCCTAAAATTACAAAAATTGCTAAGAACATAGATAATATTAGATAGAGTATATTTGCTTCGGCTTTGATTTGGGCTTTTGCTATTAATCGCCAAATAGATAAGAAGATACTTAAACCAAGAATAATAAAGCCAAATAATTCATGGTATTCCATAATTTCATGGACATTGCCGCCATGTTCTACAGAATCTTCCGCAAAGAAGCCAGCAATCACCGTAAATACTGCACTTATGCTACCTAAATATAGAAAACCACTAGCTAACTCCCGCCATTGTTGTTTGTGTGTGATGCAGGCAGCAAATTCTACACATACAAACCCTAGTAAAAAAGCAATGGGAAAATGCACAAATAATGGGTGTAAATTTTCTAAATCAGCAATTCCAGGTAGAATAGTAGCAAAAATTTCTATTGGTGATTGGCTTAATAAGCCCTCAAAAAAAGTTAATAATACTTCTACGGTTTCAGATACGTTACTATCGTTGCTTCCATGTATTTGAAAAGATAACATTATTAACCTATTTAATTGAATTGATTATTCTGGTAATACTACAGTTGCAGGTATTTGCCAGTCAGATTTTGTGTGTTCTGCTACTATAGTGGTATAAATACCGCCACGTACGTTGAATTTAGCTCTGATGCGCATAAATCTTGCATCTGTCATATTAACTAAATCATCTAGTATATTGTTGGTCACAGTTTCATGAAATGCACCTTGGTTGCGAAATGATCCCATATATAATTTTAAGGCTTTTAGTTCAATACATAGTTGGTCTGGGACATATTCAATTTGAATAGTAGCAAAATCTGGTTGACCAGTTTTTGGACATAGACAAGTAAATTCCGGAATATTAATGTAAATTATATAATCACGGTCTGGCTGTGGGTTTGTAAAAGTTTCTGAGTCTATAACGTTGGACATTGAATTAGTACCTATTTAATAAAATTGTATCAAATATGACTATTAATCAGCTTGATATCAAAAGTAGGACATTCTATCAGTTATTGGGTGTAAAAAAACAAACCTCCAACTTTTTAAAGTCACATTTGATAAAATAAATATTTATAAATTTGATGTGACTCTAACAGACATATAAGTCAAAATTGTTACAGTGAATCTTGAATTAACAAATTATTTGGCAGAACACAGAATGGATAAAGATGTACTAAGAATTATTATATTATTAATTGGCTTATTAGTAGTAGCTGGAATTATTATATGGAATTTTTTTAAATATGAGCAAGCCAGAAAAGAGTTTGATGATTTTGAAGCTTTGAACGATCATGATAATCCACCAGATTTTCAAGATGATTTTGAGACTCAATTTCCAGCAAAAGATTCTTTACAAGCTAGAATTAAAGTGCAAACTGAAAAAATAAAATTATCTTCTATTTATCAAGCTGGCTTAAATTTATTAGATCCTATTAGTAAAGAGGTGGTTAATTCTCCTAGAATGGAATTGCCAGAAGTTTTACAGTTTTCATTAATAGCGACTGACAAGCAAGGTTTTAATGGCATAGAGTTAATGGAAGTTTTAAAAGATGTTGGCTTGGAATATGGAACTTTGCAAATATTTGAACGTTTAGATAAGCGTAGATTAGTGGATTTTGGAGTTGCAAATATGGTTAAACCTGGAATTTTTCCGAATATTGACGTAGCAAATTTTTATTCTCCTGGAATTGTGTTTTTTATGCAATTGGATGCAGTTGATGATCCTGTAATGGTATTTGAAGATTTTATTCGCACCATTAATTTTGTAAATATGAAGTTAAATGGCAAATTGTTAGATCATAAACGCCAACCTTTGAATAATTCTACAATCCATGCGATTAGACAAAATTTAGTCTAGTGTTATGTTAGCTACTAAAAAACGCATCAGATTACGTCCAATAACTAATAATGCTCAGAAATTAGCTGGTTTTGATGTTGTATTGCAAAGAATTTTTAATGCGCGCGGCATTCATGACCTAGTTGAATTAGAGCAAAGCCTATCTTTATTGCCTTCACCATGGTTATTAGCTAATATGGAATTGATGGTGCAACGTTTGATATCTGCAATTCAACAAGCTAAAAAAATTGTGGTGGTAGCTGATTTTGATGCTGATGGAGCTACAAGTTGTGCTGTAGCGATTCAGGGTTTAAGTCTTTTAGGGGCGCGTAAACTAGCATTTATAGTGCCAAATAGGTTTGAACATGAATATGGTTTGACTCCAGAAATTGTATTGCAAGTACAGCAACAATATCCAGATGTAGCAGTGATTATTACTGTGGATAATGGTATTTCTAGTTTTGCTGGAGTTGAGCAAGCACATAAATTAGGCATTGAAGTTTTAATTACCGATCATCATGTACCCGCAGATACTTTACCTATAGCCACTGCAATTGTGAACCCGCAATTAAGCAATGATAATTTTCCAAGTAAAAATCTTGCTGGTGTAGGGGTAATATTTTATGTCTTAATGGCATTACGGATTAGATTGCGCGAACAGGGTTTTTTTGCGCAACATCCAGAACCAAATTTAGCTCAATTATTGGATTATGTTGCTCTAGGAACGGTCGCAGATGTGGTTAAATTAGATCAAGTAAATCGAATTTTAGTGCATCAAGGTTTATTGCGTTTACAAGCAGGTAAGGGGCATGTGGGTTTAATAGCTTTAGCTATGGAAGCGAAAAAAAATTGTGCAAATCTCAGTTCTACTGATTTGGGATTTGGTTTAGCTCCGCGTTTGAATGCGGCTGGACGTATGCAAGATATGTCAATTGGGATTCAATGTTTACTTAGTACTGATTTAGCCAGCGCACAAATATTAGCCCAACAACTTGAAAGTTTGAATGCTAAACGTAAAGAAGTTGAAATGCAGATGAAGCAACAAGCATTTTTAATTCTTGAGGCTATGCATAATTTACAGAAATTTAATCCTGCTACTGGAATTTGTTTATTTGATGCGGATTGGCATCAAGGTGTAATTGGAATTTTAGCTGCACGGATTAAGGATAAGTTACATTGTCCAGTAATTGTTTTTGCAGCCATGAATGCTCAAGAAATTAAAGGTTCAGCTAGATCTATTGCTGGAGTGCATATGCGGGATGTATTGGCTGAAATTGCTAGACAACATCCACATATTTTAACTAAATTCGGTGGTCATGCAATGGCTGCGGGATTAACTATTCAACGCCATCATTATCCAGCGTTTAAATTGGCCTTCACAGAAGTGATAACTACAGCGTTAGAACATTTAGATTTAAATCAAGTTTTACTTAGTGATGGTGAGTTAACCAATACTCATTTAACTTTGGGTTTTGCGGAAACTTTACAAACTGTAGCAACTTGGGGGCATGGTTTTCCAGAACCCAAATTTCACGGTGAATTTGAAGTATTGCATTGCCGAATTATCGCCAATAAGCATTTGAAATTTAGCTTGCGGGTAGATGTTAATACTCCAGAAATTGAGGCTATAGCTTTTTTTGTAGAAACACCAGAAAATTATTTGGGGATGCGTAGAGTAAAAATCGCTTATAAATTAACTGTAAATACTTATTTAGAAACTAAAAAATTACAGTTAATTATTGAGTATTTTGAAAAATTGCAATGATTATAGTTGTTTATATCCAGAATTCAGCTTAATCACTCCAAGCATTGTGATGATATTTTTTGCCATTTAACGGCATAATCCACATTTGATACATGGAAACAAACCATGTATAAGCTGAAATTAATGAATAACTTACGCCACTAACCATTGTTATCCAAGCAAAAATAGGATTAATTTTTGTTAACCACCATGAAAACACATCTAAGGTTAAACATAAAAAAGGTAGGATTATCACCAAAACTTTTAGCCATCTAGTAATGCCAATGCTTAAACTAAAGATTAAGCCGTTAAAAAAGAAAATAAATGCAATTGCAAACATATGTATATGCGATACCCGAGTTAAGGAGGAAGTTGAAGCTCCTTCACTATGTTTGGTGGTTAACATAACTTGTTCTAATTTAGTGAAGTCAGGTAATCCCGGCATAGTGCTATGACAACTTATACAGTTTTTGTCAAAAATGGCTTTAATTTCATGATTCCATTCTTCAATTGAAGTGCCATTATGTAACCACTTAATAATTTTCACTCGTTCTGTTTGTGGAGCTTTATCTTTCATAGAACCATTTAATTTTGCTTCTAGTTGACTACTTCTATGGTCTCCATGATAACTATAAACAATATCATCAATTGATAATCCCAATTTTCCATCTGCCATTCCGTGTGTCAACATGATTTGCGCACTTGCTAATATTGCACCCAAACCAACAACACATAAATAACTACTAAATAATGCTTTTAAACTTAAGCCTAAACTTGGTAAATTAAACCAACTCATTTCATTCATAAATTAGATAGACTAGCATAATAGGCAGCAATATCTTGAATATCTTGCTTGATTAAATTTTTAGCTATAGGTGACATAATAGGATCATGGCGGCTTCCTTGTTGAAATGCTTCTAATTGTTTGGCTAAATAAGCATGATTTTGTCGTTATGTTTCAATGAGGTAATTTAAACACTAATAATGTATTGTTATTTCCATAGCTATGGCATCATGTATCTTTAGATGTTGACATACATAGAGTAGGAGTAAATTTTGAGAAATTACGGTCTTAGCTTCATTAGTGATAACGATTTGTTTAATCACACCAAAGAAACAGTTGAAAAATATAGGTTTCAAGTTGATCTAGCTAAGTTCAATAAAAATCTTATTGACCCAATAAAATTAACTTTCGACTCAAAGGTATATGCTAGAGGTATTCAGGATGTAATTGAAAGTGAAATTGTTAGGCAAATGGATAAATCTAATACCAATCACATAGGTTATTTTCATCAAAATATTTTCAATTATATTGGTGTTGGCTGGAGTGTGCCTGCTAATGGGTATGATATAGTTAATTTGAATGAACATTGTTATATTGAAATGAAAAACAAACATAACACGATGAATTCATCTTCTTCTCAAAAAACATATATGAGGATGCAAAATACTCTTTTAAATAACACAAATGCAAGGTGTATGCTGGTCGAGGTCATTGCTCGTAATAGTCAAAATATCATTTGGAATATTAGCTTAGATGGTAACCCTGTTTCAAATGAGAATATAAGACGAGTTTCAATTGATAAATTTTACGAACTTGTTACAGGTGAAAGGACAGCATTTAAATCACTTTGTGAGCAATTACCACAGGTGATTGATGATATTGTTAATGAAATAGAGCTAGATGCAGAGTCTAATTCTGTTTTTTCAGAGTTAGAAGAAATATCACCTAATTTACTTAAAAGCCTATACCTTTTATCTTTTGAAAAATATGAAGGCTTTGGTGATTTTAATGTCTAAAAAGACTATTTCAGAGTCATTATTAGCAGATATTATGTCCGTCTCTAAAAGAACTGTTGGAAGCTGGAAAAAAAATGGAAAGGTAAATCCATTAGAAAATGGACGCTATTCTTTGTCTGACCTAAGTCATTTTCCTCAAATAAAAGCAATGATGGAATCTAATTGGGATAGAGAGCAAGCAATAAAACCGATTAAAAAATATAGTTCAATTGAATTATTTGCTGGTGCTGGCGGATTAGCAATAGGTTTGGAAAAAGCGGGATTTAACGCAGTTGCATTGAATGAAATAGATAAAAATGCCTGTGCAACATTAAGAAAAAATCGCCCTAATTGGAATGTAATTGAAGGCGATATAAGCAATGTAGATTTTACTATATACAAAGATATAGATTTTTTATCTGGCGGATTTCCATGTCAAGCGTTCTCTTATGCAGGAAATAAATTAGGTTTTGAAGATACGAGAGGTACATTATTTTTTGAACTTGCTAGGGCAATTAAAGAAACAAAGCCTAAGGTTTTTTTAGGTGAAAATGTAAGAGGGCTTTTAACTCATGATAATGGAAAAACATTAGACGCTATTAAGTCTGTTATCCAAGAGTTAGGCTATACCTTAATTGATCCAAGAGTTTTAAAGGCTATTTTTTATCGAGTACCACAAAAAAGAGAGCGTTTATTTCTTGTTTGTATTCGTAATGACCTTGTTAAATACAATAATTTTGAGTGGCCTGAACCTTTTAGTAAAGTTTTAACAGTAAAGGATGCTTTAAAAAAAGGAGATTTATATGATTCAGATTGTCCGCAGTCTCAAGGGCAGATTTATCCTGAGCGGAAAAAGAAAATTTTATCGCTAGTCCCTGCTGGGGGATGTTGGGTAGATCTTCCTGATGATATACAAAGGGAATATATGCAGAAAAGTTATTTTATGGGTGGTGGTAAAACAGGGATGGCGAGAAGATTGTCTTATGATAATCCTAGTTTAACTTTAACCTGTTCCCCTGCTCAGAAACAAACAGAGCGTTGTCATCCTGAAGAAACACGCCCTTTAACGATTAGAGAGTATGCTCGTATTCAAACATTTCCCGATAGTTGGGAGTTTATGGGGTCAGTAAGTAGTCAGTATAAACAGATTGGAAATGCCGTTCCCGTTAATTTGGCACATGCAATGGGTAGAAAAATAATTGAATTATTAAATAATATTGAAAGTAAAGTGGGTACTGTACAAGATATTAATTTACTTGAATTTAATGAAAAACATAAGTCGAGCAGCCGCCCCACCTCGCGGTGAGGAAGCCCTCTAAGAGCCGTGCGTGCGACTTTCACCGCATACGATTCAAGCCTTCAAAAGCCATTCGTTATAAATTATGGTTTTGGATTCAAAAGGATCAGAGCCACTACTGATTAAGAAATTACGTCTACTGAGATTAATATTACATATACTATTGGATGTTGATGTGGGTGATATGACTTATTTTTAATTCAGATTAAATTTATAGGTTAATATTTTTTAGGTGCAAATATGTTGGTAACATTTGAAGATATATTTGTAATTTAATTCGTTGGTTCTTGAAAAATTATTATAAAATAGCCCGTATTAAATAGTTGTGTAATACGGGAGAATTTATAAAAAATGAAGTTTGGAATAATTATTCAACTGTTATAGGCAAAGAAAAATAAAATTCAGTTCCTTGGTTTTTGAGGCTATTACAACCAATTTTACCACCATGATTTTCTATAATATTTCGACAAATATCTAAGCCTAAACCGGTGCCATTATCGCCTTTAGTGGTAAAAAAAGGCTTCCAAATTTTATCTAACACCTCTTGTTCCATACCAATGCCATTATCAATAATAGAAATCGTTACTAGACCTTGTTCTACTAAAGTTTTAATGATAATTTTGCCATGAGTAATATTTTTCAGTGCATGCGCAGCATTTCGGATTAAATTAAGCAATACTTGAATAATTTTGTTTTTATCAATTTTTACATTTCCTAGATAATTCAATTCAAAATCAATTTGTTTATTTTTAACATCTGGATCTAAAAGTGATAAATTAACCACTTCTTTAATTACTGGATTTAAGGCATACAGCACGGTTTTATATTGAACTTCCTCTTCTTTGGCTAATAATCTAACTTCGTCAATTAATTCTAAAATTCTAGTACGACTATCATAAATATATTTTGCATATTGTTTATTTTTGGTTGAAAAATCATCTACCATTAGATCAAGAAAGCTAATAGGGTTTAATAGATTTTTAATTTCATGTACCAAACCTGCAGTTAAATCTCCAATAACAGCTTTCTTTTCTTTACGTAATAACTGTTCTTGCGTCTGAGTTAATTCTTTTAATGTATTCCGTAAAATTTCATTTTTACTGTGTAAATAAGCTGAAAGTGCTTCATCTTTGCCTAATAATCGTTCCAAAGTTCCAATAATTTCAATAGGCTCCATCCTGATTAAAAAATCAGCTGAAACATGTCGTCCACAAACAACTCCTTGCTGGTCTAATACAAATGTTGCAGGAACAGGCAAATTCCATGACCCATTAATATCATCTTGCTTTATCAAGCTCCTATGAAATTGGCGTAAACTTTCAGGCACTTCAAATTGCAATTGATAATTTTTAATCACTTTTTGTTCTGGATCACTTAATAACTCAAACTGTATCCCCATGTCTTTATACAATTGAAATGATTTGTCAGAAGTTTGTGGCGCAATGGCTAATAAACGTCCTCCCATAGCGTTTATTTCTTCTAAAGCTTCTTGTTGAGCTTGCAACTCAATTTGACAAACAGGACACCAATCACCTCGATAAAAAGATAAAACTACTGGAGTTGATTCTAATATTTCATTTAAATAAATATTATCTCATTGATGGTTTTTTAAACAAAAATCTGGAGCTTTATCTCCTAAAGAAATTCCTGTTGCAATCCCGTCTTCACTAAGTTGCTGACTCATGCTGTCAATAAGTAAAATGTATTCTTTAGATAAATCTAATTCAGTAATTAATGATGCAATTCTATTATTGGTAATCATTTCTGCTCCTAAGTTTAAAGATTTATATCAACTTGAATTCAAGTTATACATTCAATAACTATGTTGTAGAGTAGTACATATGTACTAGAAAAACTTATGCTATGCTCTCTTTAAAATAAATTTATGGCTGGATTGATAGATGAAAATTTGACAGATTAATAAAGTTAACCTGAGTTTTAGATAATAGATCTTAATTTTTAAAGATATGTTTAACCAACAAACACAATATAAATTAGTTCAAAATATCTACGTTACAATTATGAAACATATCCAGAATTCAGGTTTTTTTTAAAACAATTACTATTATCCTGAATTCTGGTTGAAAATAAATTACAACAATAAGCGTCTAATATCAGCTAAATATTTGGCAATTGCAACTACAAACCGCACGCCATCTGCACCATCATCAGGTTGATCCCATTGTATCCAAGGCGCTCAACAAATTGTTGATCCTGCACGCTGATCACGAGCAAAATTGCTCGGCATCGGTAGTCAAAATGGTTGGGAGTTCTGATGCCAATC
>DAOUSJ010000038.1 GCA_030627285.1 Methylococcaceae bacterium
CTATTCCCATTCAATAGTTGCTGGTGGTTTGCCAGAAATATCATAAGTAACCCTAGAAATTCCTGCTATTTCATTAATAATTCGTCTAGAAATTAAATCTAAAAAATCATAAGGTAAATGCGCCCATCTAGCAGTCATAAAATCAATAGTTTCTACGGCACGAATTGCAATCACATAATCATAACGCCTACCATCACCCATAACCCCAACTGATTTAATCGGTAAAAATACTGCAAAAGCTTGACTAACTTTGTCGTACAGATCGTGTTTGTATAATTCTTCCATAAAAATTGCATCTGCTAAACGCAATAAATCTGCATATTCTTTTTTCACTTCACCTAAAATTCTTACACCCAAACCAGGGCCTGGAAAAGGATGCCTAAAAATCATCTCTGCGGACAAACCCAATTTTAAACCTAACTGCCGAACTTCATCTTTGAATAATTCCCGTAATGGCTCTACCAACTTGAGTTTCATGTTCTCAGGCAAGCCACCCACATTATGATGCGACTTAATTAAATGAGCTTTACCAGTGGTTGCACCTGCGGATTCAATTACATCTGGGTAAATAGTTCCTTGTGCTAACCATTTTGCATTGGTTAATTTACTCGCTTCAGCATCAAAAATTTCAATAAATAATGCGCCAATTATTTTGCGTTTTTGTTCAGGGTCAGTAATTCCAGCTAAAGCATTTAAATACAACTCTTCCGCATTGACCCTAATTACTTTAATCCCCATATACTTGGCAAAAGTTGCTATCACTTGATCGCCTTCGTGTAAGCGTAACAAGCCGGTATCTACAAACACACAAGTTAATTGCACTCCAATAGCTTCATGTAATAAGGCTGCCACTACCGAAGAATCAACTCCACCAGATAAACCTAAAATAACTTGGTCAGTACCTACTTGGGTGCGAATATTTTGCAAACTTTCAGCGATAATATTGTTCGATGTCCATAAGGATTCACAAGCACAAATTTCATTTACAAAGCGGCTTAAAATTGCTTGACCTTGTTTAGTATGAGTAACTTCTGGGTGAAATTGGAGTCCATAAAATCGTTTTTCTGCATTTGCAATTCCAGCAATCGGCGCATTTTCAGAACTAGCAATACAAGTAAATCCTGCTGGTAATTCTACAACTTTATCCCCATGACTCATCCAAACATCTAACAAACCATGTCCATCTGCGTTAACATGATCTTCTATATTAGTTAAAAGCTCTGAATGTCCACGGGCGCGCAATTTTGCAAACCCAAATTCAGCTTGTTCTGAACTTACAACCGTGCCGCCCAATTGGGTAGTCATAGTTTGCATGCCATAACAAATGCCTAATACTGGCACTCCTAATTCAAATACAATTTGATTGGCTCTAGGTGTACTAGTAACGGTAACTGTTTCGGGGCCGCCTGATAAAATAATACCTTGGGCAGCAAATTTTTGAATGTCTGTAGCACTAGCACTACAAGAATAAATTTCACAATAAACTCCGCATTCTCTAACTCTGCGGGCAATTAGTTGGGTGTATTGAGAGCCAAAATCAAGGATCAAAATTTTATGAGCGTGGATATTAGTGCTTGAGTTCACGATAGTAAATAGTTAATTAAAATTATGGGATAAATATACACTTAACCTCAGTGTATACAGCTAATCAATTTCTTCGATAAATGTGTTTTCAATTGGAGTTTGGATATAATGTTTCTTATCATCCCAAAAATAATAATAACCTTTGGGATTAGAAGTTACTTTACCATTTTTAATTATCCAAGTTTTTTTAGTAGCTCCATTGGCATAAGTAACTTGATAATCTCCGTCTAAATACTCTACAGCTTTACGCGAGAATTGGTTTTGCTGATCTTCAGTACATGCAGTTAATACACATGCTAGTGCCAAATAAGGTAATAATTTCATTACAAGATGATTGTTTAAATAAATAATCTTAATCATACCATTAATATACATAGAATAATTACATGAATGATTTTCAAAGTCAGCTAAATACTGCGCAAGCATGTATAGCTAATAAACAACCGCAAGCAGCAATTATACATTTTCAGCGCGCATTAGAGCTTACTGAAATCGCACCTTTATGGGTATATCACAAATTAGCTCAGCAATTATTCTTAATCGAAGATTTTACTGCGGCAAGCAAAGTATTTAATACTTTAATTAGTCATTATCCGCACAAACACCATGGTTATGAAGGTTTAGCTGCTACTGCTCAGAAGCAACAACAATGGGATCTAGCTTTAGAGCGTTGGCAGATTTGTTTTAATAAGTTTCCACAACGCCCAATTTATTGGCTTACTCCAAAGGCAAATGCATTATTAGCTTTAGAACAGTTTTCAGCAGCAGAAACAGTATTCCAAGAATTAATTAAAACTTACCCAGATAAAGCCAATGGTTATGAGGGTTTAGCAAGTATTGCCCAACGTCAACAACAATGGACTCTAGCTTTAGAACGCTGGCAGATTTGTTTTAATAAGTTTCCACAACGCCCAATTTATTGGCTAACTCCTAAAGCCAATGCATTATTAGCCTTGGCACAATTTACAGCAGCAGAACCAGTATTCCAAGAATTAATTAAAACTTACCCAGATAAAGCCAATGGTTATGAGGGTTTGGCAAATATTGCCCAACGTCAACAACAATGGACTCTAGCTTTAGAACGCTGGCAGATTTGTTTTAATAAGTTTTCGCAACGCCCAATTTATTGGCTAACTCCTAAAGCCAACGCATTATTAGCTTTAGAACAGTTTTCAGCAGCAGAAACAGTATTTACCAGCATTTTAGCGCAAGATGAAACCAATTTTAATGCATTATTTGGTTTGGCTAGAATTGCACGTAAAACTAATCAACGCCCACAGGCATTAAAATTATTTAGTGCTTTGGCAAAATTACATCCAGATCGGATCCAGCCATACTTGGAAATAGCCACAGAATTAAGAGAGCAAGCAAATTTTGAAGCTGCTTTAGAGCAATTACAGCAGTGCCAACAACAGTTTCCTGAGCATTTTGCAGTTTATGTACAACAGGGAATCTTGTTTAGAGAGCAACGCCAATTTACCCAAGCATTACAAGCTTTGCAACATGCAGTTAAATTAGCTCCTACAGAAACGCAAGTACAATTAGAACTAACACTAATACAGTTTAATTTGGGTCAGATTAAAACTGCAATTACTAACCTGCAAGCATTGTTACAACAACAACCCCAACAATTGGGTGCATTATTACGCTTATCTGCTTGGTTATTACAAGCACAACAAACTGATCTAGCATTTGAATATTTACAGTATGCAATTAAGCAGCATCCAAAACAATTACAGCCATATTTAAGTTTAGCGCAAGCATATTTAAGTTTATCTGACACAAAAAATTGTTTAGTAACTTTAAATCAAGCACAAGATTTATTGGGGTCGCAAGCGGATATTTATCATTTACAAATCAAAGCTTTATGGTTGCAACGCCAAATTAAAACCGCACAATCAACTCAACAACAAGCTTTAAAATTGTTTCCAAATGATTATAATTTGCAATTACAGCAATTGAAGTTTCAACTTGAATTGGGTCAATTTAGTAAGGTGCAACACTCTATAGCAAAAGTTTCTCAAACTACTGCGACACAAAGTTTAAAACTGCAATTATTGCGTGCTGAAATTAATCAACAACAATGGTATCTAGCTACAGCACGCGAACAATATTTAGCTATTCTAAAAACGTCAGCGCATTGCATTTCTGCACACGAAGCTTTAAGAATCTTAGGGATTTTACAGCTGGATTTCAAATTATATCAACAGCAAGTAGAGTATTTACAAACTCAAAATTTAGGTTTCAAACAACTTGCTGGCACACCACGCGCACAATTACACGATCATTATGCGCAACTAGTAGATGAATATTTATTAAATCCTGAAGTTTTAGTTGATCTACAAGCAACATTAAAATTGCCAATCAGAACCCGTTTGGAAACTCTAAGTAAGATTATGCAACTAGAACCAGATTCTACCGCTACAGCAATAACCTTATTAGTACAGTTGCGCCAAGCTGGTTATTTTGATCGCTTAAATGCTGTTGGTAAACATCCAATTCCTAAGCAAATTTTTCAATATTGGGATCAAGAGAAACCGCCGACAGAATTATTAGAATTAATGCAGAGTTGGAAAACCCAGAATCCAGCATATAAATATCAATGTTTTAATGATCGTAGCGCGCAAGAATTTCTCCATCAACATTATACAAATTCAGAATTAAAGGCTTATAGAAATGCTGAACATGTAGCGCAGAAAGCGGATTTTTTTCGTCTAGCATTGTTGTATAAATGTGGCGGAATATATGCAGATGCCGACGATATGTGCTTGCAAAGTTTAGATAATTTAATTCCACAAAATACAAAATTACTTTTATGGCAAGAACATTTAGCGACAATTGGGAATAATTTTATTGCAGTTGTAGCCAAACATCCAGTGTTGAAATTGGCTTTAACAGCAGCAACTACCGCATTATTGCGAGGAGATAATGAATCTATTTGGCTGTCTACTGGGCCAGGTTTATTATCCAGAGCTGTAGGAGTATATTTAGCTCAACAGTGGCACACATATTTACCACAAGAATTAAATCTGCAGATTTTAACTAAGGCGCAATTATTTAATGTAGTCGGTTTTCATACTTTAATGCAATATAAAAACACTCGCAAGTCTTGGTTTGTACAAGAATTTAAATCGTCAACAAGATTAGATATTGCTAAAATCACAGCTACAATAAAATAACCGTGATTTTATAGCGATCATTAAGCAACTTTAGTATTAACGCCTAAATTTATAGCCCGTGTGAGTAATTTTTGCTTAAGTTTGCGTGGTAATTGCCGCGCAGATTTTGCCCTTGGATAAGTTAATTCCTGCATTACAATTGCTTCTGGATATAATGCTAAATATTCTGCATAATTATCAAACGTAGCCCGAGCAACATTATCAATATAAGTTTCAGCTAACACATTTTCAGCATAAATCAAAGCGTGATTTTCTAACTCCAAATGATAATAAGTAAAATCATTTGGCATGCTCCTGACTTGAAAAATTGAACTGCCATTAATCAACGCATGTGCTTGGGTAAACACGCCATCAACTAATAATGCATGTTCTGGAGAAACATATAAATCTCGATTGGGACTATTTTCTGCAAACGCATGTTGGCGAATACAAATATAATTAGTATTTTTGCTAGTATAAAATGGAAATTTGTATGCACGTTGCAAAATAAATTTTACTGGTGCATAAGTATTATCAGCACATAAAACTGAATCACCTAATTTTAACTCCTGAATCGGTACTGAACCATTGCTAGTAGTTATTAAAGTATCTTTGGCAAAACATAACACAAATTCAGATGTTGCATCTGCAGTTCCAGCAGTATTAGTAAAACCTGTAGCTTCATTATGGTACAAATAAGTAGCACTAACTTTTTTTATTACTGGATAGCCATTAATAGTATAACCAGTATAAGTTCTAACTCCATCTAATGCACCATCATCAACACTCATAGTATCATTAGTGTCTGTATTAGTTAGATCTTCATCAAAGGTTCTATTAGAAGTCACTGCACTATTTAATCCAGTATAAGTTCCATCATCAGTGTTAAAATTTGTCAATAGTTGATAGTATGTAGTTGAATAAGTTGCCACAATAATTCTCCTAAAAAATTATTAAAATAAAAACCTTAGCTTAAGCTGGATGTTATTGTCAAGCTGTTATTTAAAGCTTACATTAGTAATAAAAATTATTGATATAGAGTTGGATCTGCTTGATATGCTTGTTGAAAGCCTAAACTCCTTAAACGGCAGGCATCACATAGCCCGCAAGCATGCCCGTTATCATCAGCTAAATAACAAGAAACTGTGGCACTATAATCTACTGCTAAAGCTAAACCTTGTTGAATAATTTCGGCTTTAGTAAGTTGAATTAAGGGGGTATGTAATTGAATTTTTTTGCCTTCCACCGCAGTTTTAGTAGCAAGGTTTGCCATAGTTTGAAATGCTTGAATAAATTCCGGTCTACAATCTGGATAACCTGAATAATCTACTGCATTGACTCCAATAAAAATATCTTGCGCGCCTAAAACTTCTGCCCAACCAAGGGCAAAACTAAGGAAAATTGTGTTTCTTGCAGGCACATAAGTAACTGGAATGCCTGTGGTTTCGTTATTAGTCGGCACTTGAATATCTGCATCTGTAAGTGCAGAACCACTAATAGCATTTATCCCTAAAGAAATTATTTTATGTGCTACGACTTGATATTTTTTAGATATTTTTGCTGCGGCTATAAGTTCAGCTGCATGTTTTTGTCCATAATCAAAGCTTAAAGTGTAGCAAGAAAAACCTTGTTGTTGCGCGAGCGCTAAGACAGTGATGGAATCTAAACCACCAGATAAAAGAATAATAGCTTTTTTTGACATAGGGAAAGGGGGGAAATTATTTGCCTTGAGCATCATCCCAAAGATATTTATGTAATTGAATTTGAAAACGAACTTGGAGTTGATCTTGCAAAATTTTATCTGCTAATAACTTGGGTGACATTTGCCCTTGCACTGGCGAAAATAAAACTTGGCATTTTTGGGTTAAATCATATTCTAACATTTGAGAAACAGCCCATTGATAATCTGCTTCTGTAGCCAATACAAATTTAATTTGATCTTGAGCAGTTAAATAGTCCAAGTTAGTATATAAATTTTGCTGTTGCTCACCAGAACTAGGGGTTTTTAAATCCATGACTTTGATTGCGCGCGGATCTAGTTTAGATATATCTAAAGCTCCACTAGTTTCAACTGCGACATAATAACCAGCATCCAATAATTTTTTAGATAAAGTTAAACATGCTGGTTGTGCTAAAGGTTCACCGCCAGTAATAGTGATGTATTTAGTCGGATATTGTTGCACTTGGGTACATAATTCTTCTAAATCAATTACATAACCACCAGTAAAAGCATAGGCTGTATCACAATATACACAGCGCAGCGGACAACCAGTAAGGCGAATAAATACCGTAGGTAAACCTACAGTATTTGCTTCACCTTGTAAAGAATAAAAAACCTCTGTAAGACGAATTGAATCTGACATCAGTTTTTATAGTCCTGAAATTTATAAACCGGCACGACTTCTTCTTTCTACTGCAATATTAGCTGAATTACTTTTTGGATAAGTCAAAGCTACATAATCAAAATACTGTTTTGCTGCTGTGCGTTCATTTAAAGTTAATTTAGTAATGCCAATTTTTAACAATGCATCTGGAACTTTATTACTTTTAGGGTAATTTTGTACTACTTTATCAAATGCAATCATGGCTGCTTGTTTGTCACCTTTTTTAAGTAAGGCTTCACCTAACCAATATTGGGCATTATCTGGATAATCACCTTTAGAAAAATCAGCAATAATGCGATTGAATTCAACTATAGATTGATCTACGCTGCCATTTCTTAATAAAGTATAAGCATTTTGGTAACGAGATTTTTCACTACCATTAGCAGAATAAGATCTAGTAACTACTACTGGTTTAGTAACAATTTTACTAACTGGCATTCCCGCCATAGAAGTTTTAGTGCTGCTAAAACCAGAACCTAAAGTTGCGACACTTAAATTATTTAGTTTACCACTCACATTAGCGTTAATACTAGATTGGTAACTTTTTAAGCTGTTCAAATCATTGCCTAATTTAATTACATCATTCTGTAATTTATTTAAACGACTATTAACTTCTGTATTTGCATAACTTGAAGTATTTTGCGCCACTGGTTGGTACATAGAACTACGATAAGTAGAATTTTCTAATACTGGCACTGCTGCAATTGCACTAGTTGCAACCATGCTTGCCGTTAATGCTACAAAATAAGATATTTTCATTTATTATTCCTCTGATAAATTAATTTAACACGTCGATTAAGATGCCATCCAGCATCATCATGTACGTAAGATGCAGGTTTTTCTTCACCATAACTCACAGCTTCTAATTGACGACTAGAAACTCCAGTTGCAGTAATAAGTTTTGCCACCGCTTTAGCACGTTCTTCACCTAAAGCTATGTTATATTCACGTGAACCACGCTCATCTGCATGACCTTCTAGCACTACATCCTGTTCTGGATGCGCGCGCAAATATTGACTATATGTTTTTATTATAGGCATAAATTCTGGTTCTATTTGAATGCTATCATATTTGAAATATACCGTGTCATTAGACATTGGTAATCTTGTAGAACCATTAGGATTTGAGGGATCGTAAACCCCTGTATTTGTAGTGCCATTGGGATAGCCTGCAGAGTCTATAACTCCAGCCTGTCCATTACGTGTTTCTGGAGTAGAACTACAGCTAGATAAAAATGCCAGCACTGAAATTATACACAGCGATTGCACAGTTTTATTGAGCTTCATAGTTAAATTTTCCTTTCATAAGCTGGGTTATAAAAATTATCTAGCAGATTTAAGCATGTAAAAACAATCACGTTAAATTTAAAAAACCTTTAAATATTAAGTATAGTAAAGTTTATCTTTTTTGTGGCTAGAGTTAAGAGGATTTTAATAAACAATAATTATTAATTAACTTAAGGTCTTATAACTCAAGCACTTAGAATTATTTTTTATCTAGCAAAATAAATTATATGCTTGCAGTTATTGCCATTGGAGTAAAGAGTTTAAGGAACCCAAATCGGATCTCTTACATTTGGTTGTTGAATTGGTAAGGGTTGATGAATTCTGCCATCAATGGAAACTGCAGCTAAACCAGATTTTCCATGCTGCAAATTGGCATATAACACCATAGCACCATTGGCTGAAAAACTTGGAGATTCATCTAAACCACCAGTAGTTAAAACATTTATTTTGCGTGTAGCTAAATCCATAATGGCAATTTTATAATTATTATTCACTGCATGTACAAAAGCTATTTTTTTGCCATCAGGGGAAAAACTGGCATTAGCATTATAATTACCGTCAGTATGCGAAGTTAAACGTGCCGCATTACCACCAGTACTGGCAACCTTATATAATTGTGGTTTACCATCTTGATTAGAAGTAAACACAATTGTGCGTCCATCAGGCGACCATGTAGGTTCAGTATTAATAAATGAATTTTTAGTTATTTGAATTAATTTTTTAGAGCCAGTGTCAACTACATAAATATTCGGGCTACCATCTTTGGATAATGTCAAAGCTAATTTTCTACCATTTGGTGACCAAGCTGGTGCGCCATTAATTCCAGGAAATGCAGATACTTTAATGCGTTTACCAGTGGCTAAAGTTTGAATAAACAAAGATGATTTATGATTTTCAAACGAAACATAGGCAATTCTGTTTTTATCTGGCGACCATGCTGGAGACATTATTGGCTCTGAAGATGACATAATTACTTGCGCATTAAAACCATCTACATCTGCTATTTGCAATTCATGTAATAATTGTTGTCCAGCAGAATTTATTTTAGTACTTACAAACGCAATTTTAGCTCCAAAAATACCTTTTTTACCAGTTAATTTCTCGTAAACTAAATCACTAATTTGATGTGCGGCTCGTCTTAAACCTTTTTCACCCGCTGAAATTTTATATTCCATTAAAGTATTGCCTTGATTAACATCTAACAATTGGAATAACACATCATATTTTCGTTCTTGCTGGCTAATATTACCAACTAATAAATATTCTTGACCTAAAACCTGCCAATTTTTAAATTTTACTGCCGCCATTTCACTAGGAGATGTGAGCATTTTATTTTCTGCTAAAGTTTGAAAATAACCACTATTAGCTAAATCAGCTTGAATAATTGCGGAAACATTTGTTGGCGTTGAATTCGAATTCCCAAAAGGAACTACAGCAATAGGTACTGCCATTTCCGCATCTTTAGAGATATTAATATTCAATTCAGCTACAGCTGTGAGTGAATAACTAATTAACCACATCACAAATAGGATTGGTTTAACAATAGTCATGAAATTATCCTTATAGTTAAACTAACATTGATAGATTAAGGCGCAAAAGTAAAAGTAAAACGTTTAAATTTTTGCGCAAATAAAGTTTTATCCTCTGGAACTGGTAATGGATTGGCTTTATAAACTGCATTTAAAGCCGAACGATCAAACAATTGATCTCCACTACTAGTTTTAATTACTGCACTAGCAATATTTCCATTTGTATGTAATTGTACCTGAATTACACATGAAAGCCTGCTCCCAGTAGCAAATTCCATCGGTTGTAACCAAGAATTTAACACTTTGCGCCGAATTTCACTACTTAAACGAGCAACTTCACGTGCTTCACGTCTAGATTTTAACGCTGCCAAATTTTTATCCGCAGTTACTTGCTCTGCTTTAGCTCTGGCTTTAGCATCCGCCAAAATTTTAGCCTCTAAACGTTTTTTTTCAGCCGCAATTTTTTGTTGTTTTAATTTTTTAGCTAGCTTTAAAGCCTTTAACCGCGCTTTTTCCTTACGTTTAGCTTCCTGACGAATTAATTTTGCCGCTAAAAGTTTTTCCTGACGCAACTTTTCTGCTTGTTGTTTTTTAACTACGGCTAATTTTTTTGCTTTAGCTTCAGCCAACTTTTGTTGTTCTAAAGCCGCAGTTTTTTTAGCTAATTTCTCTGCATCTAAACGTTGCTGAGCTAATAGTTTTTTAGCCGCTAATTGTTTAGCTTGTTTAAGTTTCAATTGGGTAGCAACTTCTGCTTGTTTTTGCACTATTAACTGTTGTGCTAAAACTTTTGCATGTTCAATTTTTTCTGCTTGCTCTATTTGCTGTTGTTGCAATTTTTGTGCTTGTTCTGCTGCTAATCTAGATGCAATCTCAGCTTGCTCTTGAATTACTTGGGCTTCTGCTAAACGTTGTTGTTCCAATAATTTTTCTTGCTCAATTTGTTCAAGTATTGCTTGTTCAGCAGCCAATTTGGCATCAATAATAGCCTGTTCCGCAGCTAATTGAGCATCAAGAATTGCTTGTTCTTTAGCTAAAATATCTGCCAAAATACGCGCTTGTTTTTGTTGTTCTAAGTTAAATAACTCATCTACATATTCAATATCAACCACAGATAATGCAGATGTGGTAGATGAAGTAGATTTTACTGTTGAATCTGTAGGAACTGACTTAGAATTAGCTAACTTTGGCAATTGTTTGGGATCAATAATCTCTGCTTGCATGGCTGTAGCAAGATCAGCTACAGATTGTTTATTTTTAGAATTTAAACCAGAACTTAAAGTAAACAATGTTAATAAAAATAAATGCAATAATATTGCTAAAAAAAAAGTGAAATTTAATTTTGCTTTACTGGTTACAGACTTCATTGTTCGCGAATAGTGAGCAAGCCTACATGCGTAATGCCAGATTTTTTTAAGGTTGCCATTATACTAACTACCTTACCATAAGCTACAGCTTTATCACCGCGAATATAAATTTGCATCTCAGGGTTTTTATTGTGAGCTGCCACAACTCTATTTAATAAAATTTCCTTAACTAATTGCATTTCTGACTCACCAGCAACACTTAAATAATATTTTCCAGCTTTATCCAAAGTAATAATAGTGGGTAAAATTGTTGCTGCTTCTACAGGCAAACCACTAGCAACAGGCAAATCCACATCTATATTACTTTGTTGCAAAGGCGCAGTAATCATAAAAATAATCAACAGTACAAAAGTGACATCAATATAAGGTACTACATTGATTTCAGCCATTGGCTTTCTACGCCGACTCATTTGCTGTGTGCCAAACGTTGAAGTAAGACTACAAATTCTTCGATGAATAATTCATGTCGAGTTTCTAAACGATTCAATTGAGTTGAAAAGCGGTTGTAAGCAATCACCGCTGGAATGGCGGCAAACAAACCAATCGCAGTAGCAACTAAAGCTTCTGCAATCCCAGGTGCAACTTGAGTTAAGGTTGCCTGTTGCATATTCACTAAAGCTCTAAATGCATTCATTATTCCCCAAACCGTACCAAATAACCCTATATAAGGACTTGCTGAACCTACAGTAGCTAAAAACGGCAAATTTTCATCTAAACTATCTAATTCTTTTGCCAGTTCAATCCGCATAGCACGTTGCGCACTGCTAACTAAAATTTCAGGATCTACATTACCTTTTTGCCGCATTCGAGAAAATTCGTTATATCCGTTGAGAAATATTTTTTCAATGCCTTCAGGTTCAACTTCTTTGGAAGTTAATTTTAAATATAATTCGGTTAATTCTATTCCTGACCAAAATTCAGTTTCAAATTTATCCGTTAAAATAATGCAGCGTTTTAATTCCTTATGTTTTAAAAAAATGAATGTCCATGAAATAACTGAAGCTAAAATTAATATTAGCATGACTAATTGCACGATTAAACTAGCATCTTTGACTAAATGATACATGGATAAATCAACATTCATATTCATATAATTTTGTTAGAAATTGGTAAAGAATTAACTTGCATAGGTTATTTTAAAGCTGAAATTTAGTTAATATACGTGCAGGAATAGCTTTAGGTCGTAAGGTAACATAATCTACACATACAATCGAAATCATTGCCTTACAAATTAGAGTAGTATCACAATAAATTAGTTGTTCAAATAAAAAACTAGCCCTTTTAGTTTGTTTAATTTGCGAACACACCAATAATTGCTGATTAAATTTTGCTGGACTTAAATAATCTACATTAGTCGAACGCACCATAAACATCATTTTATCTTGGCTAATTAATTGATCTTGATCGAAGCCTTCGGCGCGTAACATTTCAGTTCTAGCACGTTCAAAAAATTTTAAATAATTTGCATAAAAAACCACGCCACCAGCATCAGTATCTTCATAATAAACTCGAATTGGCCACTCAAACTTTGTCATTACTCAGCCATCTTAGCAAGATCAGCATCACTAATAGCTGCATTAGAATATACTTCTTGCACGTCATCTAAATCTTCTAAACGTTCAATTAAACGCAACATTTTTTCAGCGGTAACCGCATCTAAAATAGCTTCGGTTTCAGCTTGCATAGTTAATTCAGAATTTTCAAATTCAAATTCAGCGGCAATTAAACCAGCTTTAATAGTTAAATAATCTTCTGCACTAGTTATTACATCCATAGAAGCATCTGCATGTGTAACTATATCTTCTGCACCTAATTCCAACGCTATTTCCATTAACGCATCTTCATTAATTTCACTTGAATAACTAATAATTCCAAGTTTATTAAACATATATGCCACTGAACCATCAGTGCCTAAATTGCCGCCAGCTTTAGAAAATGCATGCCTAACTTCAGATACAGTACGATTTATATTATCGGTTAAACAATCAACAATAATAGCTGTTCCACCTGGACCATAACCTTCATAACGCACTTCTTCATAATTCACACCATCCATAGTACCAGTAGCTTTTTTAATGGTATTATCAATGGTGTCACGCTTCATGTTTGCGGCTAAAGCCTTATCAATTGCAGCTCGTAAACTGGGATTATTCGCTGGTTCAGCACCTGCTTTAGCAGCCACAGAAATTTCACGAATTATTTTAGTAAAAACTTTACCCCGTTTAGCATCTTGCGCGCCCTTACGATGTTTAATATTCGCCCATTTACTATGTCCTGCCATGCTATTTTGCTCCCAATATTGATAATGACATTTAACCCTGAGATAAAATGCCAATAAATAAAAATTACAGTTTAAATTTTAACATTCTGCAATTTTCTTATCGACTACTAGCTATAAAATATATTCTAAAACTGCGGTTAAATTAGCTTCATCCACATAAAAATCTGCTTGTTGTGCCACAATTTCACGTCTAACAACACCACCATAACCAATTACTTGCACTCCTACTGTTTGCGCTTCTAAATCAGTTTTACCATCTCCAACTAAAACCATTTTTTTTCCAGTTGGATTAATTTGTTGACATACTTGAGCTTTGCCGCCACTACGTGCTAACGGTGAATCCATATCAAAGCCAATGTAATGACCATCAGCATTAAAATAAATATCTACTGCATGTACATTCGCTACAGGAATATTTAATTCTGCAGCTAAAGGCAAAATAGCCTGACGCAAACCACCACTAATAATATGTACTTCTGCACCTTTTGCCGCCAAAGTTGCAAATACCTCTCTTACACCATCAACCATAGTTTTAATATATATATCTGCTAAAGCTGTAACTTCAACTGCCCTAGGACGAATTAATTCTAAACGCTGTTGATAAACATCTTCCAATGCTAATTCACCATTCATAGCTGCATTAGTCAACATTTCCATTTCTACGCCTAAACTAACTGCCCGCGCACATTGATCTATGCCCTCAATGTAACTTAATGTACTATCACAATCAAAACAGACTATTTCAAACTTCATATTTTTAACCTCAAAACCAAAGCAGATAACACCCTAAAAGATGTTATCTGGTAAATATTTAATTTATAAACAAATTTGTGTAGCACTATGTACTGCTGGAATAGCGCAAACCGAAGCTAATAATTCAGCCTCTAAAGGTGTGGATACGCTAATAATTGCCATAGCTTGAGTACTATTATCACCAGTACCAACTTCCATCCGTGAGATATTAATATTTGCTGTACCTAAAATACTACTAATAGCAGCAATCACACCAGGTTTATCATCATGTCTAGTTACTAACAACATCCCTTCAGGTACAACCTCAACTTCAAACTGGTTAATACTCACTAAGCGTGGATGACAATCACCTAACAAAGTTCCTTCTAAAGTAATAGCTTCAGACCCATAACGCCCCACAATTCTCAACAAAGATACATAACCTTTAGCTTCAGTACTCTTAGTTTCTACTAATGCAATTCCTTGACGTTGTGCAATATTTTCAGCATTTACTCGATTTACAGGCGTAGATAATTGCCCTGTAAACATACCCACAAATGCCTCAACTGCAATTGGTCTAATTTCTAATTCCGCCGCTTTGCCAAAAATAGCCACTTCCAAATGGTCAATTGGTTTATCTGCCAAACTTACTAACACCTTACCTAAAACATTCGCTAACTGCATAAATTGCTGCGATTTTTTCAATTCTTCTGCGGATAAACGTGGTAAATTCAAGGCATTAATAGCTTCACCAGTTTGCAAAAAAGTTACTGCTTGTCTAGCAATTTCCACACTAACCGCCACTTGAGCTTCACTAGTAGAAGCACCTAAATGTGGAGTAAAACTAATATTATCTAACTCAAATAATGGTGATTCTTTCGGTGGCTCTTGCGCATACACATCTAACGCTGCCGCTGCAATTTCACCAGTAGTTAAAGCATCATATAAAGCAGCTTCATCAACTAAACCACCACGCGCACAATTAATTAACATAGCAGATTTTTTCATAGCTGCTAACTCAGGCGCGCCAATAATATTGCGAGTTTTTTCAATCATTGGGCAATGCAAAGTTAAATAATCAGCTTGTTTAACTAATTCTTCCAAACTAACTGCTTCCACCCCAATTTGCGCAAAAACTTCTGGAGTTACAAATGGATCATACGCAATAACCCGCATTTTTAAACCCAATCCACGTTGAGCTACAATTCTACCAATCGTACCAAAACCTAACACAGCTAAAGTTTTATGCGTAACTTCCGCACCCATGAATTTGGATTTTTCCCATTTCCCAGCACGCACAGAACTATCTGCCCTAGGTAATAAACGACTTAATGAAAATAAATGCGCTATCGCTAATTCCGCCGTAGTAGTTGCATTGGCATCCGGTGTATTCATCACAATTACACCCTGCTCAGTAGCAGCAGCAATATCAACGTTATCCACTCCAATCCCAGCCCTACCAATAACTTTTAAATTGCTCGCAGCTTTTAATACTTTAGCAGTTACTTTAGTGTTACTGCGAATTAATAAAGCATCATAATCGCCAATAATTTCACATAATTGGTCTTCATTTAAGCCAGTATCAATATGGATTTGGATTCCTTCCTGCTCATTTAAAAAATTAATCCCAGCATCAGCTAATTTGTCAGAAATAAGAATTTTTTTCATTAGTTTGAATATGTAAGTAAAAATAAAGCAAACAGGTTAACAGAATTTGCCCAAGGCTAAAAACTTATGTTGTGTGACATAATCACTGAACCGATTGCATAAGTCATTTAATATTAAGTTGCCGTTAAGGTAATAATTTTAAATAACCCTAGGATTTATCATAATAGATTTTATTTTAAGTATTTTTTCCTTTGGATTACAAATGGATACATGCGACCATCACGACATGCCATTTGCACTACCACTATCGATAGCTTGTTTTATTGCAGGTACGATTGGCTGTATAATAGTTCAGTTTATTATTCCAAAACTAATACACATAATACTTTGATCTTGGATGAAAAAGTGTAATATACAATATATAAATTGACATTTTTGTTGTCATACATTTATCAAAATAACTATGCCTATGAATAAAAATAGATCAACAACAGATGCGCGTAGAAAATATAACCGACTAGTAGCTAATGAAAGTTTAGAAGATTATTCTTTGCGTTATACCCCAAAATCATTTCGCAAATGGTCAGAATTATTAATTGCCAATACTGCTATCGGTAGTATTTCATTTTTAGCTGTAGAAGCAATCGGCGCAACAATTGGGCTTAATTATGGATTTACCACCGCTTTTTGGGCAATTCTAGTCGCCTCAATAATTATTTTTATAACTGCAATTCCAATTAGCTATCATGCAGCACGCTACAATATTGACATAGATTTAATTACTCGCAGCGCAGGATTTGGTTATGTAGGTTCAACCATTACTTCCTTAATTTATGCATCATTTAGCTTTATCTTTTTTGCTTTAGAAGCCGCAATTATGGCACAAGCATTAGAGTTATATTTTGGAATACCGCTTTCTTGGGGTTATTTTTTCAGCTCAGTAATTGTAATTCCAATGGTTTTTTATGGCATTACTTTTATAAATAAGCTGCAATTATGGACTCAACCGATGTGGATCATTATGCTATTAACACCAGTGATTGCAGTCTTATTAAAAGAACATAATGCAATTAATGCCTTTCTTATTTTTCCAGGAAATATTTCAAAAACCAGTGAATTTAATGGATATTATTTTGGATTCGCACTAGGTATATCCTTAGCTTTAATTGCACAAATTGGTGAACAAGTAGATTATTTACGCTTTATGCCGCCACTAACTGCAAAAAATCGCTTTAAATGGTGGGCATCAATGTTAATAGCTGGGCCTGGATGGATTATCATAGGTTTCATTAAACAAATAATTGGTTTATTTTTAGGCATCTTAGTCTTACTAGTTAGTTTATCAGCTTCTGAAGCCAAAACTCCGATTGAAATGTATTACGTAGCTTATCAATATGTATTTGATAATCAAAATTTTGCTTTACTTGCAGCTACAATTTTTGTAATTATTTCCCAAATTAAAATTAATGTCACTAATGCATATGCAGGTTCACTAGCATGGTCTAACTTTTTTTCACGAATTACCCACTCACACCCAGGAAGAGTAGTCTGGATGGTATTCAACATTAGTATAGCTTTATTACTAATGGAATTAGGCATATTTCATGTATTGGAAAACGTATTAGGCCTATATTCAAATATAGCTATTGCTTGGATTGGAGCTATTGTAGCCGATTTAGTAATTAATAAACCGCTTGGATTAAGTCCAAAAATAATTGAATTTAAACGCGCATATTTATTTAATATTAATCCGGTTGGAATTGGCAGCATGGGAATTGCTTCCATAATTTCTATTCTAGCTTTCACTGGTTTATTTGGTAATTTAGCCCAAAGTTATTCCGCAATCATAGCCCTAGGTTTAGCATTAATAATCTCGCCATTAATAGCGTGGATAACCAAAGGCAAATATTATATTGCGCGTAAACAAGACTTTAACAACCAAAATGAAACCCATAAACATTGCGGATCTTGTGATATAACTTATGAAATTGAAGATATGGCATATTGCCCATTTCATAATATTAACCTTTGCTCCTTATGTTGCTCCCTAGACTCATTATGCCATGATATGTGTAAATCTAAATCCGAATCATCACTACAGCAAAAAATAGAAACATTTATTAATCGTATTACTAAAAATAAAATTGCACCAAAAAATATGTTTCGCATCTTTAAATTTATTGGAATTTCTATAACTCTATTTTTCATAGTTGCAATCATTTCTTGGTTAATATTTTCAATTCAAACGCAAAATCTTGAGCCACAATTAAGCATAAAATTCAAAAATGCATTCATTTTGCATACGGCTTTAATTGGTATATTGATGACTATAGTTTCTTGGTGGATTTTACTCTTACAAGAAACTGCCAATAGAGCTGAGAATGATTTAGAACAACAAAATCAGATTTTGGAAAATGAAATTGAAGTTCGTAGACTTGCGGAAGAAAAAGCTGAAGCTGCTACCCGTTCTAAATCTGAATTTTTAGCCAATATGAGTCATGAAATTAGAACTCCTATGAATGGCATCATCGGGATGAGTCATCTAGCACTTTTAACTCCATTAACCAAAACTCAAACACATTATATTCAAAAAATAGATGACTCAGCTAAATCTTTATTAATAATTATTAATGATATTTTAGATTTGTCAAAAATTGAAGCCGGTAAACTAAATCTTGAAAGTGTAGATTTTGATTTATTTAAAACTGTGGATGAAGCAATTAATTTAATTGAATTTAAAGCACATGAGAAAAATTTAGAAATAATTGTTAGTTATGATATTGAAATGGGTAAAAACTTTACTGGAGATAGTTTAAGAATTGCACAAATATTAACTAATTTAATGAGTAATGCAGTTAAATTTACTGAAGCAGGTGAAATAGGAATTTACATTAAAAAAGTGGCTCAAAATAATTCTACAGAAACTATTCAATTTATAGTGCAAGATACTGGTATAGGTTTAGACTTAAAACAACAACAACAATTATTTAAATCATTTTCACAAGCTGATAGTAGCACTACTAGAAAATATGGTGGCACAGGTTTAGGATTATCCATATGTAAACAACTAGTTGCACTCATGCAGGGCAAAATATGGTTAGAATCTGAATTACATCAAGGTAGTAAATTTATTTTTGAACTTGAATTAATTCCCCAACCAAAAAATATCCCATATGCGCCACATATGTTTACCAAAACTAAGATTTTAGTGGTAGATGATAACAGCCAATGGCAAAATATTTTAAGTGGTTTATTAAAACAATTTGGCTTAGATGTAGATGTGGTTTCTAGTGGCTATGAAGCTTTAAATAAAATCATTATTGAAAAAGTTAATTACGCGCTAATTTTAATGGATTGGAATATGCCGAAATTAAATGGCATAGAAACTACCGAAAAAATTAACTCTCAAGTTCCAGAAAATAATACCCCAACTATTATTATGGTGAGTGCTTTTAAGAAACAAAGTATTATAGATTCAGCTAAAGCAGTGGGAATTAATGTATTTTTACAAAAACCTATTAATCCTTCGGTATTAAATAATGTTTTAACTGAAATTTTATTAGGCAATAAAAATCATAGTTTCTCTAAACCTAACCATCATGATTTACAATTAGATATCCAAAGTTTACAAGGCAATAAAATTTTATTAGTCGAGGACAATATAACTAACCAAGAAATAGTAGTTGGTTTATTAGAAAGCAGTGGCATAATTATAGATATTGCTAATAATGGTGCTGAAGCCTTAAATAAATTTATATCCAATCATTACGATTTAATTTTAATGGATTTACAAATGCCTAGAATGGATGGCTATCAAGCTACAAAAATAATTCGACAACAACACAAAACTATCCCAATTATAGCTTTAACTGCTAATGCAATGCGGGAAGATGTTGAAAAAACTCAGGCTGTTGGCATGAATGAACATTTAAACAAACCCATTGAAGTAGAAAAATTATATAAAACTTTATTAAGATTTTTAACTAAAAAAATTGAACCTACAAAAAAAATATCTAATCCAATAACACCTGTAAGCAATTCAAAACCTATTGCAAATAATAGTTTGGATGTACAATTGGGTTTACGTTATTTTGCTGGCAATGACAAGTTATATTTTAATATTTTAGGTAAATTTTCTGATGAATATAAAAACATAAATTTAGATAACTTACCAGTTGATGAATTTAAGCGTGCCACCCATTCTATCAAAGGTTTGAGTGCTAATGTTGGTGCAACCGATTTAAGTAAACTTGCGATTGAATTAGATCAAACCCAGAATAAAGCTCTATTGCCAAATTTTTACCAAGAATTAAAATTAGTTATTGAAGCAATTGAACAACAATTAAATGATTTATGAATTTCAGCTATAAACTATTAGTTGCTATCTCAGTAATTGCAATCTTGATTTTTAGCTGCTATTACTTATATATTAGTTACACCAATAAACAATATATTCCTAACCAAATTTTAACTACTATTACCGGTAAAAAAATTGCGCTGCAAAAGTTAAATAATCCATCATTAATTACTTTTTGGGCTACTGATTGTAAAAGTTGTGTTAAAGAAATCGAAGATTTTAATTCCTTATATACAAAATATCATTCTCAAGGTTTAGATATAATTGCTATTGCCATGTATTATGATCCTCCAAATCATGTGGTAGATATGACCAAAGCTAAACAAATTCAATACGATGTAGCATTAGATTTACGTGCAGAACATGCGCAAGCTTTTGGACAAATAAAACTTACGCCTACAACATTTTTAATTGATGCTAATGGATTAATTAGGTTTAAAAAAATTGGCTTATTTGATGTAACTATAATGTCTAGCAAAATTGAAGACTTACTTAAATAAGTAATTCAATAATTTACTGATGGTATGGTAATGATTGCTATTAAATGCATCTGTGAAACTTAACCCGTGAAGGCAAACAATTAGTTACTGTAGGTTCACATTAGCCATTAAGTCAGGCTCAACGTGACAAAAAGTTAGTAGTAAACAAGTATTAAATGATGTCATGCATGAACAACTCTTAAATACGCTACTAAAACAAACAGCTGAGGATAAAGTAAAATCTAAGACAAAAGCGGCAAAATAATTTAACTTAACCACTGCTTTATAGTGTCAATACGATCGTAACGGGTTAAATCTAATTGCAATGGCGTTACAGATACATAACCCGTATTGATCGCATGAAAATCAGTGCCTGCACCAGCATCTTGCTCATCACCAGCAGGGCCAACCCAATAAATAGCGCGTCCACGTTGATCTTGAGATTTTACTACTGGTTTAGATTTATGCCGTTGCCCTAAACGTGTTACCTGATAACCTTGTAATTGTTCCAAGGGTATATCTGGTACGTTTACATTTAATAAGTATCCGCAGGCAAAGGTTTAGCTACTAAACGTTGCATTATTTCGACTGCAACTTTTGCAGCTGTAGCAAAATGTTGTGGATTATTTGCAGCTAATGAAATTGCAATTGCCGGCAAACCTAAAAACCGTCCTTCTGTAGCTGCCGCCACTGTACCTGAATACAACACATCATCACCTAAATTAGCACCATGATTAATCCCTGCCATGACCATATCTGGCTCATGTTTTAATAAACCAGTAATGGCTAAATGTACACAATCAGTAGGCGTACCATCCACATAAATAAAACCGTTTTTAGCTGTTAAAGCTCTTAGCGGTAAATCTAAAGTTAATGAATTACTGGCGGCACTA